>NZ_JADOUT010000004.1:0-179525 GCF_015752345.1 Arthrobacter sp. CAN_A212 | reverse complement strand
CGTCGTTGTGGCGGCCCCAGTCGTGCCAGGCGCCGTTCCAGAAGGCTTTCTGCCAGAGGGCGTTGTCTGCGCCGCGGACGTAGATGTTGCAGACCGTATTGTTGCGGGACACGATCGACGGTCCGCCAGCGAAACCGCCGGCAGGGGCGCCGTGATTGAACCAGCCGGACCACGTCATGGAGCACTCCTCACACTTCCGGAGCCGCCACCGGTTGACCGGGCGTCGCTCCACATCGACTCAGGTCGAAGCAGATTAAGTGTGGACCAGTCCGCGTTACTGGGGCGTTACCGCACCCGGCGCGCTGCCGTCGTTGTGGCGCCGCACCAGGGTTAGGCACCGGGCAGGAATGAAGCCCCGGCTCAGTCGTCAGACACCATCACAGAAACATCGATGTTGCCCTGGACCGCGTTGCTGTAGGGGCATACCTGGTGCGCCTTGTCCGCCAGGGCCTGTGCCTCGTCCTGTGACAGGCCGGGCACAACCACTTCAAGGGTTACCTGAAGTGAGAAACCACCGTTATCGTTGCGGCCCAGGCCCACTTTCGCACCCACACTGGAGTCTCCCAGATCGGCTTTGGCCTCCCGGGCGACAAGTTGGAGCGCCGAGTGGAAGCAGGCGGCGTACCCGGCCGCGAACAGCTGCTCGGGGTTGGTCCCTTCACCGGAACCGCCCAGCGACTTCGGTGCCGCAAGGGCAAAATCAACCTGCCCGTCGTCGGTGCGGGTCCGGCCGTTGCGTCCGGCTCCGGTGGCGATGGCCTCGGCAGTGTAGATGGCGTTCATGGTTCTCCTCGGTGATTGGTCAAGCGGTCGGTGGTTGGTCTGGTGCTGGGTGAAGGTCGAGCGGTCAAGGTGGAGGTCAGGCGTGCTCCGCCGGTGACGGTGTTCCAGCCGTTGGCGACCTGGCAACACTGCAGAAACGTGCTGCCAGGACGTGGAGCGCTGCGAGCTCCTCATCGCTCATTGCGAGCTGGTCCCGTAGGTCTCCCTGGAGCGTGGCGGCCTGGGACTCGAGCCCCGCGCCGCGCTCGGTCAGGCGAATGGTGACCGTGCGGCCGTCCTGGCTTTCCCTGCGACGCTCCACCAACCCAAGTGCCTCCAGCCGTTTAAGCAGCGGTGAGAGGGTGCCGCTATCAAGATGCAGCCGGGACCCCAGTTGCGACACGGTGCTGCAGTCCTTTTCCCAGAGGACGAGCAACAACTTATCTCTCGATTGCCTGATACTCGCGGCCTTCCGACGCTCCCGGAATCTGGCCGAGCCGCCCGGTCTGAACCTGATCGTCTTCGACGCGCACTCGATCGCCGTCATCATCCTGATCGTGATGGGGATTGCCTTCCTGCCCGGGACACTGCCGGCGGCACGTGGTGCCACAGCGGAGCCGGTGGAGTTCCTCCGGTGCGAGTGAGCGGACTGGGCCAGAACCGGGAACGGCGCCCGCCCCCTGAGAGGGGGGAACGGGCGCCGTTCGGGGTCGCGGGTCTTGAGGGGGCGGGTCCTAGTGGAAGGTCTTCCCGTTGACCCGCTCGGATGCGCCCACCCGATCCAGATAGGGGGTGATTCCGCCCATGTGGAAGGGCCAGCCGGCACCGAGGATGACACACAGGTCGATATCCTCGGGCGCGGCAACCACTCCCTCATCGAGCATCCGGCCAATCTCGTCGGCGAGGGCATCCTGGGTTCGGCGGAGCACCTCGGCGCTGTCCGACGGCGCATCGCCACGGGACATCAGCGCCAGGGTCGACTCGGGCACCGTCTCGGTGCCGTCCTCGCCCCTGACCCATAGTCCCTTGATTCCGGCGTCGATCAGCTTTTGCTGATTGGCCGATACGTGGAACCGGTCACCGAATGACGCGTGCAGGGACTCCTGGACATGCTGACCCACCGGTAGTCCCACCAGGGCGAGCAGACGGAACGGCGTCATGGGGAGCCCCATCGGGCGCAGCGCGTTGTCGGCGGTCGCGGCGTCGGTGCCCTCGTCGAACACCGCAGTGATCTCACCAAACATCCGGCCCAGGATGCGGTTGACCACAAACGCCGTCGCGTCCTGCACCAGCACGGCTGACTTCTTGAGTTCCTTGGCCAGAGCGAAAGCCGTGGCCAGGACGGCGTCGTCGGTGTGCGGCGCCTTGACGATCTCCAACAGGGGCATGGCCGCTACCGGGTTGAAGAAATGGAAACCCACAACGCGTTCGGGGTGGGAGAGGTCGGCCGCCATCTCGGTGACCGACAGCGAGGAGGTGTTGGTCGCAAGGATGCACTCGGGTGACACCACTGCCTCCACCTCCGCGAAGACCGTCTTCTTGACGCTGAGCTCTTCAAAGACCGCTTCGATCACGAAGTCGGCGTCAGCGAAGGCCTGCTTCGAGACGGAACCGGAGACCAGCGCCTTGGTCCGGTTGGCCGCATCGGGGGACAGCCGCTTCTTCGACAGCAGCTTGTCTACTTCGGCGTGGACATAGGCTACCCCCTGATCGACGCGCTGCTGATCGATATCGGTGAGGACCACGGGGACCTTGAGCTGCCGAGCGAAGAGCAGCGCCAATTGTCCGGCCATCAGACCGGCACCGACGACGCCGACCTTCGTCACCTTGCGCGCGAGCTTGCGGTCGGGGGCACCTGCCGGACGCTTCGCCCGCTTCTGCACCAGATCCAGGAACGCGTAAACGGTCGCGTGGAACTCGGGCGTCTGCATGAGGTGGGTCAGGGCCTCACACTCGGCGGCGGCCGACTCCTCGCGGGTACGGTTCTTCCCGGCTTCAAAAAGGTCGAGGACCTTCCCGGGCGCAGGTGCGGCGTTGGAGGTCTTCGCGTCCACGAAGGCCCGCCCGGCTGCTGCCGCAGCATCCCAGTCGGCGTCGGTGTATGCGGCGTGTGTGGCACGGCGCGCGTCGACGGCTGAGCTGTCTTTCAGGACGCCGGCTGCCCAGGCGAGGGATTGCTCAAGGAAGTCGGCTGGCTCCAGCAAGGTATCGGCGATACCGAGGTCGAACGCCGAGCGCCCGTCGAGCATCCGGTTGTTGCTGAGCGGGTTCTCGATCATCACCTTCATGGCAGCGGCCGGACCGATCAGCCGCGGGAGGCGGTAGACCCCACCCCACCCCGGGACGAGCCCGATGAACGCCTCGGGCAGGCCAATGCCGTTGGCACCAGTGGAAATGGTGCGGTAGTCGGCAGCGAGAGCCACCTCCAGGCCGCCACCGAGCGCCACGCCGTTGATGAAGGCGAAGCTCGGGACGCCGAGGCTCCCCAGAAGGTTGTAGGCCTCGTGGCCCAACTCAGCCATCAGGGCACCGTACTCGGCGGCCTTGAGCGTTTTGACGGTCGACAGATCGGCACCGGCAACCAGGAAGTAGGGCTTCCCGGTGATGGCGACGGCCGCCAGTTCGCCGTTGGCCGCGCGGGTCTTCAGCCCCTCCAGCACTGTGCCGAGTTCGATGAGCGTGTTGGGCCCGAGGGTAGTGGGCTTGGTGTGATCCAACCCGTTATCCAGGGTAATCAGCGCGAGGGTCCCGCCCTCCTGGGGCAGGTCGATGTCCTGCACGTAGGAGTGGGTGATGACCTCGTCGGGCACCAGCGCCGCGAGTTTCTCATAACGGTCAAAGCTCATGCTGCGTCCTCCGCTGCGTTCGTCGAATAGTCCGGGTGGTGAGGGTTTTCCCAGATCACCGTGGCACCCATGCCCAGGCCGATGCACATGGTGGTCATGCCGTACCGCGCCGACGGGTCCTCTTCGAACTGCCGGGCCAGCTGCAGCATCAACCGCACTCCGGAGGAGGCCAGGGGGTGCCCGACGGCGATGGCGCCGCCATAGCGGTTCACGCGTGGGTCGTCGTCGGCGATGCCAAAGTGGTCCAGGAAGGAGAGCACCTGGACGGCGAAGGCCTCGTTGATCTCAAACAGGCCGATGTCCTCGATTGACAGCCCCGCCTGGCGGAGGGCCTTTTCGGTGGCGGGTACCGGTCCGATTCCCATCACCTCGGGCTCCACGCCGGCAAAGGCGTAGGCAACCAGTCGCATCTTGGCGGGCAGGCCCAGTTCAGCAGCGGTTTCCGCGGAGGCGAGCAGAGCCGCCGTGGCGCCGTCGTTCAGGCCCGCAGCGTTGCCAGCGGTCACCCGACCATGCGAACGGAACGGGGTGCGCAGGGCGGCGAGGTCCTCGGTGGTGGTGTTCGGCCGGGGCGGCTCATCGACCGTGTTGAGGGTCCATCCGGTGCCTTCCTTGCGGGAGGCGACGGGGACCAGATCGGGCTGGATCTGCCCGCCCGCGTAGGCGGCGGCCAGCTTCGTCTGGCTGGCGACGGCGTACGCGTCGGTCCGGTCCTTGGTAATGGCGGGGAAGCGGTCGTGCAGGTTCTCGGCGGTATTGCCCATGTTCAGCGCGGCGGGATCCACCAGCCGTTCAGAAATGAACCGGGGGTTCGGATCGGTATCAGCGCCCATCGGGTGGTTTCCCATGTGCTCGACACCGCCGGCAATCACGACGTCGTACGCGCCGAAGGCAATGCCCGACGCCGTCGTCGTGACGGCAGTCATGGCGCCCGCGCACATCCGGTCGATGGCGAAGCCGGGAACAGTGCGGGGGAGGCCCGCCAGGAGCGCTGCGGTGCGCCCGATGGTCAGTCCCTGGTCGCCAGTCTGGGTGGTGGCGGCGATGGCGACGTCGTCAATCCGCTCGGCCGGAAGCCCGGGGTTCCGGCGCATCAGGTCGCGGATGCACTTCACCACCAGGTCGTCGGCGCGCACTCCGGCGTAGATGCCCTTTTCCCCGGCCTTGCCGAACGGGGTTCTGACGCCATCGACAAAGACGACGTCCCTGATCCGGCGTCCTGCACCGGTCTGTGCTGGCCCTGTAGTGGTGCTCACCTGTTGCTCCTCATCGAGTCTTCATACGATCTGTGATTGCAATTCGACCTTATGTTACTAGCGGGTAACTTAGCCTGCAAGAACACTGCCCGATCGCAGGTCCCTATCGGGAGCTTCTAGCGGTTCGGATCGGAGGTCCGCGGTGCCTTCTCTGGCAGGGGATCGGGATCGAGGAAGGCGACGGTGAGGACGGCCGCTGTTTTTTCCACCTGCCAGGGGCGTGCACCCAGCTCGGCCAGTGCCCCACTGATCGACTCGAGGGAGATCTCGGCTGGCGGTCGCCAGGCCACCCGCCGCAGGTAGTCGGGAGTCAATAGGTTCTCGATGGGCAGGTTGAGGCTCTCGGCGACGACTGCCAGCCGGGGGCGGGCGGTTGCGAGGCGTGCCGCTGCCTCGGGGTCCTTGTCCGCCCAGACCCGTGGGGGTGGCGGCGAATTGGTGGGCAGCTGCATTTCAGGGAGGGCGGTGAGGGTTCGCGCCTCGCTGATGCAGCGGAGCCAACGTGGTGCCTCCCTCGCGGCGGCGCGACCATGGAAGCCTGTTGTTCCCAGCAGCTGGGGGACCGTGCTGGGCATGGCCTTGGCCGCGGCAAGGATGGCTGAGTCCGGGATGAGGCGGCCGGGAGCGATGTCGCGGTTCTTCGCCAGGTCCTCGCGCTCAAGCCACAGCTGGCGCACTGCCGTCAGCTGCCGCCGATCCCTGATCTGGTGTAGGCCGGACGTCCTGCGCCACGGATCGACCCGGGGCTCGGCGGGCGGCGTACTCCGGATGTGCTCGAACTCCTGCTCGGCAATCTCGAGCTTCCCGTCACGGGAGAGCAAACTAATCAGCTCGGTGCGCAGTTCGGTCAGGACCTCGACGTCGAGCGCGGCGTACCGGAGCCACGGCTCCGGCAGGGGACGGCGGGACCAGTCGGCGGCCGAGTGCTCCTTGGCAAGGGTGTACCCCAGCAAGCTTTCGATCACCGCGGCGAGACCCACCCGGGGCATCCCGGCAATCCGCGCCGCGAGTTCGGTGTCGAACAGCCGGTCGGGCCACATGCCCAGCTCTGACAGGCAGGGTAGGTCCTGGGAGGCGGCGTGGAGAATCCATTCGACTCCCTCAAGAGATTCATCGATGATCCGCAGATCTTCAAAGGGTTCAGGATCAATCAGCCACGTGCCAGCCCCGGCCCGGCGGATCTGCACCAGGAAAGCCCGCTGCCCGTACCGGAACCCTGAGGCGCGCTCGGCGTCGACCCCTGCGGGACCGGTGCCCTGGGCCAGCGCGCGGGCCGCGCGCTCCAGTCCGGCCCGGGTGTCGATGACCAGCGGTACGCCGTCGCTGGGCTCATTAAGCAGGGGAAGGGGGAGCGGTTCAGCGACGTCCTCAACTGGCGCGCCAGCATCCGGGGCGCGATTGTCAGGATGCTCAGAAGTCTGCGAGGTCATGATGGATCCAGTCTAGCCGCGCCGTCCAGGCGGCTGTGCCAGTGGGCGCATGCCTCAGTTGGAGCCACGGGGGTGAACGGCTTAGTGACGACGCCGGCTGGGCAGCGAGGCCACTCCGTCAGGCAAGGGTGGCAGACCGGCGAAGGTGCAGACCATGTCCGCCCACGCTTCCAGATGGTTCCGTACCCTCGGTGTTTCCGGGGTCCAGGATGCCCGGAGCTCGATGTCGATCCTGTCGGGCCGGTCGGTGAGGGTGCCGTAGCTTTCTGAAAGGATGCGGGTCGCGGTTCCGCCAGCCGAGCCGTATTCGGCGCCGTGGTTCTGCAGTGCCTCGGCCAGCCAGGTCCAGGCCACCGATCCGAGGAGCGAGTCATTACCCATCTCCGGTTCAAGCTGGGCCCGGATGTAGGTGACCACCCTGAAAGTGCCGCCCCACAGGTCTGATCCGCTCGGGTCATGCAGGAGAATGAACCGGCCCGTGGCCAGCTCCTCGGGTTCGGTCCCGGCGAACGCAGCGCGTGCCGGTCCGTGGACCGGCATCCGCTGCGGTCCGGCCTGGAAGACCTCCGCTCCGAGGGCCACGGCAAACGGTGCCAACCGCGAGGGGGCCGGTATTTCATCCAGCCGGATCTCGCTGCGGCATTTTGCTTCCCGGAGTTCGGTCAGGGCCGACTGGAACTCGCGGGGCATCGGGGTCAGATCGCCAATTGCGCTCACTCAGGAAGGCTATGGCACGTGCGCCCGCGCACCGGTCAGGCTCGCCGATGTGTCAGCAGCTGGTTGTGCTAGCTCGGGGCAATGCTGGCTGCCGTCTCCCGTCGGATTGCCTCGGCAAAGGCATCAACGTCCTCGGCGGTGGTATCGAACGAGCACATCCAGCGCACCTCACCGGTGACGGCGTCCCAGTCGTAGAACTTGAACTGCTCACGGACCCGGTTGGCCGCGTCCCGGGGAAGCACCGCGAAGACCGCGTTGGCGGCTGTCTGCTGCGTCAGCTGCACGCCCGGAATCTCCTTCACGAGCAGGGTGAGCCGCGCCGCCATCGCATTCGAGTGCGCGGCTGAACGCAGCCATAGACCGTCCTCCAGGAGGGCGATCAGCTGGGCCGAGATGAACCGCATCTTGGAGGCCAGTTGCATGTTCATTTTGCGCAGGTACGTCAGGCCGGTGGCTGCCTCGGGGTTCATCACCACCACGCACTCCCCAAACAGCAACCCGTTTTTGGTGCCACCGAAGGAGAGGATGTCGACGCCGGCATCCCGGGTGAAGGCGCGCAGGGGCAGGTTCAACGCAGCCGCGGCGTTCGCGAGCCTCGCACCATCCATGTGGAGATGCATGCCGCGGTCATGGACATGGTCGGCGATGGCCCTGATTTCGTCGACGGTGTAGAGGGTGCCCAGTTCGGTGGTCTGCGTGATCGACACGGCGAGTGGCTGGGCCCGGTGCTCATCGCCCCACCCCCACGCCTCAAGGTCGATCAATTCGGGCGTCAGCTTCCCGTCGGGGGTGGGAACGGTAAGGAGTTTGATCCCGGCGATCCGCTCGGGGGCCCCGTTTTCGTCCTTGTTGATGTGGGCGGTCTGCGCGCAGATGACCGCCCCCCACCGGGGGAGCAGAGACTGCAGGCTGAGCACATTGGCCCCGGTACCGTTGAAGACGGGGAATACCTCGGTGCCCGCCCCGAAGTGTTCCTGCATGATTTCCTGCAACCGGTGCGTGTACACGTCGTCGCCGTAGGCGGTCTGGTGTCCTCCGTTCGCAGCGGCAAGCGCGGCGAGGACTTCAGGGTGCACTCCTGAGTAGTTATCCGACGCAAAGCCGCGGATATCGGGGTTGTGCAGGGAGGCTATGGGGGCGATGGTTTCAGTCACTTCTCAATTATCACCCAGCCAGCGCCTGCGACGGGCGTCGGCGTCCCCGTCAGGGGTGACGAAGACGTTCCAGCGGCCGTCAGAGCTGGGATAACAATCCGATGCCGGGAGCCGGGCATCTGTTGAATGCAGCAGCTATCGGTACTACGCTCTTGTGGGCCCGAAAACCGGCTGGATGTCATGGCGTTCAGCCCACGATCCAGCCATCAAAGAAGGCAGAGGGTGCCATGTACGACCATGTTTTCTCCGCGACCCGACGGGTCGGTGTCGTCGTGGGACGGGTAGTGGTCCATGCCCTGATCGGAGTAGGGTTGGCGCTGCTGATCGCCGCCGCCATCATCCAGTTCTTCTGGGGCGAAATCTCCGTCAACCAGATGCTCCTGAACATTGTCGCTGTGGAAACCGATGGGGGAGGCGGACCCATCGTCTGGATCAGTATCCTGGGGATCGGCGTCGCGCCGCTGCTCATCACGGTGGGGCTCGCTCTCTGGCAGTATTTCCGCCGCCGCAAGGTCCGCAACAATGGTGGCATCAGCCGGCCGCGCCGCGCCCCCTGGATCATGCGCACGGTCTCCACTGTGCTGGTGGCCGCAGTGGTCATCGGTGGCTCGGCCGCCTTTGCCGCGACAGTGGGCGTGAGGGACTACATCGAGGCAGTCAACTCCGACTACGAGGTCGACGACTTCTATATCGAGCCGACCGTCACCAGCGACACGGACAAGCGCAATCTGGTCCTCATCTATCTTGAGTCAGGCGAGGGGACTCTTGCCGACGACGAGCTGTTTGAGAAGGACGCGTTCGCCCCGCTCAAGGAGGTCACGCCGGCAGCGGAGGGCTGGCAGACCGTTGACGACCTGCAGCAGTACGAGGGTGGAGGCTGGACCATGTCCGGCATTACCTCGACGCAGTGCGGTATCCCGCTCAAGGGTATTGGTTCGAGCTCCGGCGGCGGCGCGTACAACGCGCTGGGCGGCAAGGTCGAGAGCTACCTCGACGGTGCAACCTGCCTCGGTGATGTTCTCGGTCAGCACGGCTACACGAATGTCTTCCTGGGCGGTGCGAACGCCTCATTCGCCGCGAAGGATATTTTCCTGCGCAGCCACGGCTACTCGGAAGTGAAGGACCTGTCCTATTGGCGCGCCGCGGGTGAGCCTGCCACAGCCTTCCGCAGCGACTGGGGGCTCAGCGACGAACGCCTCCTCGCCAACGCCAGGGACGAGGTCGACGAGCTGCACGCCACCGCCGAGAGGACCGGTCAACCCTTCAACCTCTCGCTGCTGACCCTGGATTCACACGAGCCGGTCCACATCTACGACTACTGCGAGGTGGACACCCAGGACGAGGTCACCTCGGCATTCTTCTGTTCAATGACCCAGGTGGCTGGCTTCGTGGAGCACCTGGAACAGCAGGGCTATCTCAAGGACACTGCGGTGGTGATCATGGGCGACCATCTCAAGCAGATCGGCGGGGGCCATGCGTTCCAGGAGCAACTGGGGGACCACCGCAACCGCACAATCTTCAACCGGATCTGGCTGCCGGGCGGGGAGGGGAATGCCGCACTGCGACCCCGGGTGGACCAACTGAGCATGTACCCCACGATCCTGGAGGCCGCAGGGTTGACATTGGCTGGCCGGGAAGCCGGGCTGGGGATCTCCGCGTTCGCACCCGAGGCCCCCGCCGGATCCGCTCAGGCGCTGGAACCCAGCCACTATGCCGAGCTGGTGACCTCCCTTTCCCCGGAGTTCTACGCGGAGGCCTGGAGCGGCGAGGACGCGGCCGCGCAATAGCGACGGCAGCGCTCACCCCGCCAGGACGAGCCGCTCACCGTTGATCGAACGCGCGTCCGCGGCGTAAAGCCCGACCACCGCTGTCGCCAGATCATTGACGTGGGTGTAGCCCGGAAACTTGCGGTCCGGATGTTTCGCCCGTAGCCCGTCATCCAGGAGTGCCTTGACCACCAGGATGGTGGCCGCGGCGGTGAGCGGCGTGCCGTCGTCCCCTGCCTGCTGGTCGCTCCGGAACCCGTCCGCGACCGCTCGCGTCCACGTCTCCGCCGCCGACTTGAGGGCCGCATAGGAGGCGACTGCCGCCGTCGGGCGCTGGACGGCCGTGGAGGAGACAATCGCCAGCCGGCCCGTCGACGAGGCGAGCAGCGGAGCGTAGAAGGCGCGGCTGGTATTGCGCAGTGTGGTGAAGCCGCTGGTGTGAAGGGCGTTGTAATCGTCGTCGGCCTGTCCCGTTATTCCGTTCCCACCGCGCCACCCGCCCACCAGGTGAATCAGTCCATCGACCGAGAGGTAGTCGGTCGCCAGTGCGTGGGCCAGATCGTTGACGGCGGGTGCGTCGGCGAGGTCGCACACCCGCCGGTCGACGCGGTCGAGGTGGCCGAGGGCCTTCTCAAGCCGGCCAGCATGGGACCCCACGGCGACAACCGTTGCGCCGTGCCCCGCCAACAGGGTTGCACAGGCTACCCCTGACGCTCCGGCAGCGCCGGCAACGACGATGGTCAGGCCGTCGAGTGAGGGCACGGCTGCGCTCACGCTGCGGTCCCGGTGATGCCCGCGGTGGATTCGATCACTGGCTTCATCTTGCGATCCAGAGCTTCAAAGAACATCGACAGGGGGAACTCATCGTCCAGAACGGCATCGGTGAGCCCGCGCGGCGGACCGGTCAGTTCGAGCGCGTCGGGACCCTTCGCCCACACCGACGCCGGGTGCGGCGTGACGGTGTCGGTCACCAGCTGGTAGGCAGCAAGCCAGTGGGCGATCTTGGGCCGATCGATCGAGCGCCAGTAGAGCTGTTCGATTTTCTCGCCAAGGGCGATGACGACGGCGGGAACCTCCGCCCAGTCGATGCTTAGGCGGCTGTCGGTCCAGTGCAGCACGTGGTGCTGGTGCATCCACGCGAACAAGAGCTGACCTCCCAGGCCGTCGTAGTTCCGGACCCTGCTACCAGTGATGGAGAAGCGGAAGATCCGGTCGAAGATGACCGCGTACTGCACCAGCCGGGCATGACGGCGGGTCTCGTCCGGAGCCGACTCGTCCAGGGCGATCCGCACCGATTCCCGGAAGGCCGTGAGATCACAGCGCAGTTCCTCGAGCGAGTAGAGGAAGTAGGGCATGCGCTGCTTGATCATGAACGGATCGAACGGCAGATCGCCGCGCATATGGGTGCGGTCGTGAATGAGGTCCCACATCACGAAGGTCCGCTCGGCAAGCTGCTGGTCCGCGACGAGTTCCGCGGCCTCGGCGGGAAGGTCCAGTTGGGTGATCCCGGCCGCGGCAGCGACAACCCTCCGGAAGCGTGCCGCCTCGCGGTCCGCGAAAATGGCACCCCACGTGAACTGGGGGGTGGAGCTGACCGCGACTGTTTCCGGGAAGAGGACAGCGGAGTTGGTGTCGTAACCGGCGGTGAAGTCGAGGAAACGGATGGGGACGAAGAGCTTGTTGGAGTAGTCGCCGGCCTCAAGCTCAGCAATGAACTCGGGCCACAGCACCTCGATGAGGACGGCCTCCACGAGCCGGTTGGTGCTGCCATTCTGGGTGTACATGGGGAACACCACCAGGTGCTGGAGCCCGTCGACCCGGTGCTGCTGGGGCTGGAACTTCAGGAGGGAGGCAAGGAAGTTGGGGACGCCGAAGCCCGCGTCGCGCCACGTCGTGAAGTCCTGAACGGCGGCTGTCAGGTATCCGGCGTCGTGGGGAAAGGACGGGGCAAGCTCCTCAATGGCTTCGACAATCGTGTCCACTGCCGCCGAGGCGCTCTGGTGGTCGGCTGGCTCAGGGACCGAGCCGTCCTTGACCTGGAGTGTCTGGAGGGACGTGGCGGCAGCCTTGAGCCGATGCCACGCCGGCATGTTCTGGGGCGAGCCAGCCGTCCGGTCCGTGGTCTGGAGGGGGCTTGCGCCTGCTGCCGTGAGGTTGGGGTTCGTCGTCGTCGGGGTCATGGAAATGAGCGTAGCAACCCTCAAGGTTTCCTTACCGAATATTCCATCGAGTATAAGTAACTCTTATGCTTCGTTGAAGCGCACGGCAGCGGAGGCCCAGACATGCTGGACCTCCCCCGGGGTTTGCCTAGGCCTGTTCCACCAGCTTCATGGAGACGGAATTGATGCAGAACCGCTGGTCGGTGGGTGTGCCGTAGCCCTCTCCCTCGAACAGGTGGCCAAGGTGTGAATCGCAGTTGGCGCAGCGAACCTCGGTGCGCTGCATCCCCATTGAATTGTCATGCAGATAGCGGACGGTGTTCTCGGCCAGCGGGGCCCAGAAGGAGGGCCAGCCGCAGTGCGAATCGAATTTCTCGGTACTGGTGAAAAGCTCATGGCCGCAGGCGCGGCACTGATACACGCCCTTGGTAGTGGTGTCGTAGTACTCGCCGGTGTAGGGCCGCTCCGTGCCAGCCTGACGGAGGACGCGGTATTCCTCACTGGTTAGCTCGGAACGCCACTCGTCATCGGTCTTCTGGACAGGGACTTCGCTGGGTTCTGTTGTGCTCATGACTTCTTCAACGCCTAGGAACCCCCGATAAATCCCGAACCGGAATAGAGATGCAGCACAGGCACTCCCAGCCGGTCCTGGGCCTGGTTGGCCCAGTCGGTGTGCAGCGTGTCCGCGACGGCGTGCGGCCGGGTGATGACCACCGCCTGCCGTGCGTCATGCTCGCTGACGGCGTCGACCATCGCCTCCACGGCGTTGCCGGCCGCAATGAACCCGCGCGCACGGAGCCCGTGGTTCTCGGCAACCCGCAGGGAAGCCTCGAGGGCAGCCTCGGCAGTCCCCCGGGATTCCTGGGCGGACTGCTGCCCCTTGGACAGTTCGCGGAAGGCGTCGGCGAATTCCAGCAGGCTCAGGTGGTGGAAGAACTCGACCATCACATTCTTGTGCCGGTCATCGGGAATCAAGACCAGCAGCGTGGCGGGTTCCTCTCCGACCAGGGTCAGCAGGTTCTTTGCGTCGCCATCGTTGAGGCTCTCTTCGGTCAGTACCACTATCGTCTCGGCCATGAGCCAAGACTAGTGCTCAACCTCCCGCGACCCTAGCTTTAGCGACGGCGGAGCCTGCGACACCCCGCAATGGTTTGCCACCGATCGCAGGGAGCACAGGCAAGAATGGGGTATGCGAAATTTCCCCGTCACCGCGTCGGAGTCTTCCACCACTGCACCCTGGCTCCGCTGGACGATGCTCGGGGTGGGTATCGGCAGCGCAGTTGGCTCGACCGTCGCGGTAGCCACCTCGGGTCTTGCCGCACACTTCGCGCGGCAAGTCGTCACCCCGGCGCGCGTCAGGGACGAGAACCTGGACATACTGGCGGTGATCGGTTCCGGGACAGGCCAGCAGGTCATCCTCCCCGCCAATGACGACACGACTGTCGAGGGTACCTACAGCCTGTATTTCGACGGCGGCCGGGGCCACGCGCGCATCGGTGCCATCCGCTCCTACGTTCCCCGTGAGGGTACCGTGCAGCGGGAGGTGGAAACCGTCTATTCGGGCAACCTTGCCGGGGCCACCCGCGGGTGGTGGAGCGGCGCAGTCTTTTCCTCGCCGTCGTCCGTCGGCTTTGCTGATGAAGAGGTGGGCATCCCCGTCGAAGGGGGAGTTGCACCCGCGTGGCTGATTCGTGCCGAGAAAACCTCAACGGACTGGGCGGTGATGGTGCACGGCAGGGGAGTGCAACGCACCGAAGGGTTGCGGGCGGTGCGCCTGGCCCGCTCGCTCGGAATGACCTCCCTGTTAGCGTCTTACCGGAACGACGGCGAAGCCCCCCACGCAGCCGATGGCCGGTACGGGCTGGGAATGACCGAGTGGCGGGACGTCGAGGCCGCCATTGACTACGCGGTGGCCCACGGTGCCGAGGGTGTGGTGCTCTTTGGCTGGTCGATGGGTGGTGCCATCTGCCTGCAGACCGCCGACCTCTCCCGTCACCGGCAACGCATCAGGGCCCTGGTCCTCGATGGGCCGGTGGTCAACTGGATCGAGGTTCTCGCCTATCACGCCCAGCTCAACCGCATCCCAGCACCCATCGGGCGGCTGGGGCAGTGGCTCCTGACCAACCGTGCCGGACGGAAGGCCACCGGTCTGGCGGCACCGCTCGATCTGAAGAGTCTCGATTGGGTGGCCCGGGCCGAGCAGCTGATTATCCCCACCCTGATCATCCACAGCGAGGATGATGAATTCGTCCCGGTGGGCGCCTCCGAAGAACTCGCCGAGCGGAACCCGGCGTTTGTCAGGTTCGAACGGTTCCACCGGGCCAGGCACACCAAGGAATGGAATGTCGACCCGGTGAAATGGGAGCAGACCGTCGCCAACTGGTTGGCGCCGGTGCTGCACGGCAGGGCCCGGCCCGGCGTCAGAAACTGATCTTTCCGGATCGTGACCTGACACCTAGGCGGTTTGGCCCGCACGCACCGTCCGTTTGATTCGGCCGAGCATGGCGGTCATGCCGCGCATCCGCAGCGGCGTGATCGCCCGGGTCAGGCCCAGACGGTCCGGAACGTCGTCGGGGATGGCGAGGATCTCAGCCGATGGAAGCCCGTCCAGGCCCTCATGGAGAACCCCGGCGAACCCGCGGGTGGTGGGAGCCTCCGGCGGCGCGGAGAAGTAGAGGTGCACAATCCGCTCGGGGCTGTCGCCGATTTCCACACTAAGGAACAGAGGGGTCTGACACTCCACGACCTGCTCCAGCAACTCCGGGTGTTCCTGGAGATGGGCAGGGAGAGCCGGGAGCCCCTGGGAGAACTCCAGCAGCAACTGCAACCGGTCAGGCTCGTCCAGCGCCTGGAAATCCTCGACGATCTCGTCGAGCTTGGCGGGTAGCGGCGCGGTCATGACGTGGGAACCTCGCCACGCTCTTCGCCCTTGACGATGGGGACCCGTACCGCGTTGCCCCACTCGGTCCAGGAGCCGTCATAGTTGCGTACCTTGCTGAAACCGAGCAGGTGGAACAGGACAAACCAGGTGTGGCTGGACCGTTCGCCGATGCGGCAGTAGGCAACGACGTCGTCGTCGTCCTTCAGACCCACCTCGTCACGGTAGATGGCATCGAGCTCGGCCCGGCTGCGGAACGTCCCGTCCTCGGCAGCGGCGCGGGCCCAGGGGACCGACGCGGCGGAGGGGATGTGCCCACCGCGGAGTGCGCCTTCCTCAGGGTAGGCCGGCATGTGGGTGCGGGCACCGGTGTATTCGTCGGCCGAGCGGACGTCGATCAGGGGCTTCCCCAGGTGCTCGAGTACGTCGCCCATGTACGCGCGGATCGGAGCGTCATTGCGCTCCACCAACGGGTACTCGACGTTCTGAACGGCTGGCACGTCCGTGGTGGTCGGGCGCCCCTCGGCGAGCCACTTGTCGCGGCCGCCGTCGAGGAGCCGGACATCCTCGTGGCCAAACAGGGTGAAGACCCAGAGGGCGTAGGCTGCCCACCAGTTACTCTTGTCACCGTAAATGACAACGGTAGTGTCCCGGGTGATGCCCTTGGCGGACATCAGGCGGGAGAAAGCGGCGCCGTCAACGTAGTCGCGGGTGACCTCATCGTTGAGGTCGGTGTGCCAATCCACCTTCACTGCACCGGGGATGTGGCCCGTGTCGTAGAGGAGGACGTCCTCATCCGACTCGACCACCACCAGGGAATCTGTGTCGAGATTGTCCGCCAGCCAGGCGGTGGAGACGAGCCGTTCGGGGTGGGCATAGTGAGCGAACTTCTCATCGGAATCTGCTGCGACTGACATCCGTAGGCCTTTCTCGCGAAGAATATGTGGTCTCTACTAGCGTAACCACGCCTGCCCTGAAATATTTCCAGAGGTTCACCGCACGCCACAAATGCCCCGCGATGGGTGGTCCCGGGACACGTGCTCCGGTGGATGTGCCGTATTCTTGCCTACCGTGGCAACTATCGAACAGCTTTCCCAGCGGACCCCCAAAGTTTCGGTCGACGAACTGCTGACCGGGTTCTATCCGTCCCCCCGGTTCGGCGACGTGTCCTTTGACAGCTACCGTCCCGACCCCGACCAGCCGTCCCAGGCAGAGGCAGTCAAGGCGCTGTCCGATTTCGCGGACACGGTCAACCAGCCCGAACCGACCGGCCTGCGGAAACTATTCGGCGCAAAGAAGGCCCCCACACGAGCGGGAATTTACCTCGATGGCGGATTCGGCGTCGGTAAAACCCACCTCCTGGCGTCGCTCTGGCACGCCACCTCGGGCAAGAAGGCCTTCGGTACCTTCGTGGAGTACACCAACCTGGTGGGCGCTCTGTCCTTTCGACGCGCGGTCGACGCGCTGAGTGGGTACGCGCTGGTCTGCATCGACGAGTTCGAACTCGACGATCCGGGAGATACGGTGCTGATGTCCCGGCTGATGCGTGAGCTCGCCGACGCCGGGGTCAAGCTCGCGGCGACTTCCAACACACTGCCCGGCTCGCTGGGCGACGGACGGTTTGCGGCCGTCGACTTCCAGCGGGAAATCCAGGTGCTCGCTGACCAGTTCGACGTGCTGCGCATCGACGGTGAGGACTACCGCCACCGTGGGCTCCCCGAGGCGCCTGAGCCCTTCAGCGAATCAGGTCTCCATGACCGCGTGCGCGAGCTCAAGGACGGGCCCGATGGCATGCTGGCCGAGGACGTCTTCAGTGACCTGGTGAAACATCTCTCAGGGGTGCACCCGAGCCGGTACCGCCAGTTGATCGATGGCGTGGACTACATCGCCTGGCACAACGTGGGCACCATCTCGGAGCAGGCGGTCGCATTGCGGTTCGTGGTCCTCGCGGACCGCATCTATGACAAGGACATTCCGGTCTTTGCCAGTGGCGTCGCATTCGACCAGCTTTTCACCGAGGAAATGATGACCGGCGGCTACATGAAGAAGTACCACCGGGCCGTGTCCCGGTTGACGGCCCTGGCCCGTCAGGGCAGCGAAGCTTAGCTCCCGCCCTGGGCCGGATCGGCCAGACCCGGCCCGGACACCGGGTGAGCATGCAAAAAGCGCCGGTACTGCCTCACGGCAGGACCGGCGCTTCTTTTGTCGAGCAATAGGCCTTACACGGCCGGAGGAACTCCGGGGCCAGCTGGCCGGTCGGTGTCCCCGCGGTCGGTCTTGTCAACCATTTCGGAGGCTTTGGTCTGAACCTTGTCGATCTTGTCGGCGTACTTGCCTCCGGTCTTGCTGTCAACGAAGTTGCCAGCGTGACCGATGCCTTCCTTGATCTTTCCAGAGTTCTCGCCCACCAGCTCGGTTGCCTTTTCCTTCAGCACTCCGGCCTTGCCTTTGAGCCCGTCAAATACAGACACAGGCACCTCCTTTCGATCCGGGAACCTGATGCTCCCTCTGCGAGCCATCTTAGGGCGCTCGGTTGGCAGTTCCAAGCACGCAGCCTGTGGTTTGCCTGAGTGTCCGCCGACGGCGTATTTCCGGGCTGTATTGCCGCTGGGGCGGCGATGTGACAGCCTTGAAAAGCCAGATGGCACCCGGACGAGGTGCGCCGTACCCGGCCAGCGACAAGACGGCGTTTCAGGAGTGAGACTGTCATGGCATGGATTGTTCTAGTGGTATCCGGCGTCCTCGAAGCCGTCTGGGCCACAGCCCTTGGAAAGTCGGAGGGATTCACCCGGCTGGTTCCGTCAATCATCTTCGGTGTGGCGGTGACCCTCAGCATGGTTGGCCTGGCGTGGGCGATGCGCACCCTTCCCGTAGGGACCGCCTATGCGGTCTGGGTGGGCATTGGCGCGTCGCTGACCGTGGCGTACGCGATGATTTTCGACGGCGAATCCGCCTCGGTGATCAAGGTGCTGCTGGTACTCGGGATTGTAGCCTGCGTGATCGGGCTGAAACTGCTGCACTAACTGCAGAGGCCCTCCTGTTGGCCCGCATGCCGCTCTGGCTGGTGACTTACCTGGAATCATGCCGCTCTGGCTGGTGACTTACCTGGAATGGGGTGTTCCTATCCCGAGATCCCACTGACCGAGGCTGGTCAGTGGGATTGTCTAGACAGTCCCACTGACTGAGCTCGTTGGGTGGGCTGGAATACCGCTGGGCCCGGCACAAGTGCTCATTCACCGCGGGGAGCTGCTGAGCATGAGCGTCTATGCTCACTGCAGTTGCCGGGTTGGTGAGCACTTGTGTTGGCCCGCATCGAGCCGGCAACCGGGTGGGGGAGCCGCGAGGCGTTCCTGGTCAAAGCTCGTTAAAGAAAAATACCCCGGCCGTAGCCGGGATCATGTGTAAGACGCGGGTGGTGGAAGTGGAGCGGACGACGGGATTCGAACCCGCGACATCCACCTTGGCAAGGTGGTGCTCTAGCCAGCTGAGCTACGTCCGCGAAAAAGCGGTACCCGGTGAATTCTGAAGAACCACGGGAACCGCTCTGAGTGGGCGATACTGGGATCGAACCAGTGACCTCTTCCGTGTCAGGGAAGCGCGCTACCGCTGCGCCAATCGCCCATCGAGATGGGTGCAAGCTCCGTACTGGAGGTGGGGACGGGATTCGAACCCGCGTATACGGCTTTGCAGGCCGCTGCCTCGCCTCTCGGCCACCCCACCGTGCCTGGTAAACCAAGACCATCGAAAGGTGCTCCGATAGTTACAGTGACTTGCGAGCGGACGACGGGATTCGAACCCGCGACATCCACCTTGGCAAGGTGGTGCTCTAGCCAGCTGAGCTACGTCCGCATGTTGATTGATGATTCACAACCTCATGAAAATCCGTGGATTTGCAGGGTTATTCGTCGTTTTCCAACGAGTAAAAACTCTATAGGAGGAAATGGGGTTCGTCCAATCCGGGTCGAACGACGCCGGAATGGGGCCGACTATAGATTGTCAGTATCCGGTGTCAGACTGGATGTATGACTCAACCGCTGCTGGCTCATTCGACTGAGCACGGACGCATGTATTCCCGTTCGACCACCGACCGTCCGATCGTCCCCTCGATCACCACCGTCATCTCGCAGGCCACCGCCTCCCTCGATGGCTGGATCGGCTACATGGCTGCCAACGCCGTCGCGAACGATCCGCGGGTGCCCGCCGCGCTGGACAACCCCTCGCAGCTGCGCACCGTGGTCAAGGACGCCTCCGTGGCCGCGGAACGCTACCGTGACGAGGCCGCCGACCGGGGCACCCGGGTGCACTACTACTGCGAACAGGTTGCCCTTCGGGACCTGGAGAAGCCTCACGACGTCGACGGCGCCCGGGCAGCCCTCGCTGAGAACGACGAGGAAGCGTTCGCCGCCCGCTTCGACGAATGGTGGACCCAGTACCAGGTGCGGCCGATCGCTGCCGAACTCACCGTCTGGAACCACGAGGTCGGCTACGCCGGCACGCTCGACCTGCTCGCCGAAATCGGTGGACGGCTGTGCCTGATCGACTTCAAAACCAAAAACACCGACCGCGACGGGCAGGTGAAGCCCCTCGATGACAAGGTGGTGATGCAGCTCGTCGCCGGCATGAAGGCCCAGGAGAGCCTGGTCGACGGGGAGGCTGGCACCTGGGAGCCATGGAAGTACGACCACGAACTGATCCTGCTGGGCGTCGCAATCGGCAAGACCGAGGTGCGCGCCATGCGTGCGAACCCTGAGGTCCTCAAGGAGCACTGGTTCCGCTTCTGCGCGCTGCGCCGGTCGTGGGAAGCCGGTCTGGATGCGGCCGCCGCCGGGCGGGCGCTGCTCCCCATCGGGCCACCTCCCGTCACCGCAGGTGGCGCCGTCGCAAGCGGATCTGCCCACTGAGAACGGGCCGGCTGAGGGTGCGGCCGGGTTCGCGCCTAGAATGGCATCGCATCACAGCGCACTATTGAAGAGCAGGACCCACGATTCAGATCAGTTCACCCATCAAAACAGTGCCCCACTGACAACAGTGACCCACTGACAACAGTTGCCCATCATGCAGCACACCATCCACGACGTTAGGACCACTCACAGCATGGCCGTCTTGAGCATTCGGATCATCGGCGACCCGGTATTGAGAACCCCCGCCGCCGAGGTCACCCAGTTCGGTCCGGAGCTGGCCCGGCTGGTAGCTGACATGGTGGAAACCATGGACGACGTGCATGGAGCAGGCCTTGCGTCACCCCAGGTGGGGGTGAGCCTGAGGGTCTTTACCTTCCGGATCGGCGACGCGTCGGGCCACGTGGTGAACCCGGTACTCGAGGTGGGCACCGAACCCGAACCCGAGGAACCGGAAGGGTGCCTGTCCATCCCGGGACTCGGCTACCCCGTGCCACGCGTGAGCTGGGCCAGGGTGACCGGCCTCGACCTCAACGGTGAACCGGTCGAGTTTGAAGGAACCGGAATGCTCGCACGCTGCTTCCAGCACGAGACAGACCACCTGAACGGCTCGCTGTACATTGACCGCTTGGTGGGGGAGCACCGGAAGGACGCCATGCGCGCAATCCGGAGCTCCAGCTATTCCTCGGTGGCGGACCAGACCACCCGCGAGCGGTCGGAGAGCATCGGCTCAAGCTTCGGGCTTGGCACCGCGTCAACCGTGCAGGGCGGCCAGCCCAGCACCCACGGAACCAGACGATGAGGGTCCTCTTCGCCGGGACGCCCGGTGTGGCGGTGCCGTCCCTCGACGCACTCGTGGATGCCGGGTTCGACGTCGTCGGGGTACTGACCCGCGAGGACGCCCCGCTGGGGCGCAAACGGATCATGACACCCAGCCCCGTAGCGGCGCGGGCAGCCGAACTGGAGTTACCCGTGATCCGCGCCAACCGGATCGACGCCGCGGTCACAGAGCAGATCGCCGCCTTGAACACCGACGTGGCAGCAATCGTTGCGTACGGCGGACTGGTCCCTCAGCCGGCCCTGGACATCCCGGTTTACGGCTGGATCAACCTGCACTTTTCCCTCCTGCCCGCGTGGCGCGGAGCCGCCCCCGTCCAGCACGCCGTCATGGCCGGCGATGAGATCACCGGGGCCTCGACCTTCCGTCTCGAAGCGGGCCTCGACACGGGTCCGGTCTTCGGCACCATGACCGAAGCGGTCCGGCCCGGCGACACCAGTGGTGACCTGCTGGAGCGGTTATCCCAGGGTGGGGCCGTGCTGCTGGTCCAGACCCTCTCCGCGGTGGACGCGGGACGGGCCGAGGCAGTGCCCCAAGCGGGTCCCATCACCCTCGCGCCCAAGCTCACTATCGACGACGCGCGGGTGGACTGGGCCCAGCCTGCCCTTGCCGTCCGGCGGCGGATCAACGGTGTCACCCCCGAGCCGGGTGCCTGGACCCTCCTCGGAGACCAGCGGGTGAAGCTGGGTCCGGTGTCGTTGCTGGAACAACGCACTAATGCGGCCTCCACCGATCCGGCCTCCACTGATGCGGTCGCCGACCTGGCCGCGGGTGTGGTGTCCCTCGAAGCCGGCTCCGTAATCGTGGGCACTGGCTCGGGTGCAGTCGTCCTCGGTGAGGTTCAGCCGGCTGGGAAAAAGAAGATGCGCGCAGCCGACTGGGCGCGCGGCGCAGGACAACAAGGAGAGCTGGTTTTTTCGTGACGAGGCAGATTTCGTGACCAAGCAACAGGGACAGGGCAGCAAGGGCGGGCCGGAACGACGCCGTAATGCGGCCGGACGGGAACGCAACCGTGCCGAACCGCGCGGGTTCTCCACCGCCGCGCCCTCCGAGCGGACACGACGGGCCGACCCGGCACGGCTCGTAGCCTTCGAGGTGCTGCGCGCCGTCGAGGCCGACGACGCCTACGCGAACCTGGTGCTGCCCGTCAGCATCCGCAAGCACCGCCTCGACAAGCGCGATGCGGGCTTCGCCACTGAACTGGCCTACGGGGCGCTTCGTGGCCAGGGAACCTACGACGCTGTCCTGGCTAGGTGCGTCGACCGGCCGCTGGAAAAACTTGACCCGGCCATTCTTGATGCCCTGCGGATCGGAACCCACCAGCTCCTCGCGATGCGGGTGCCCGCTCACGCGGCCCTGGACCAGACAGTCGGCCTGGCCCGGGCCGTGATCGGCGCCGGACCCTCAGCACTCATCAATGCGGTGCTGCGGCGGGTGTCGGCCAAGTCGCTTGAGGAATGGGTCGCTGAACTGACCGCTGATCTCACGGACGCTACGAAGATCAGCTCCATCACCCACAGCCACCCGGAGTGGATTGTCCGCGCCCTCCGAGGTGCGCTGGTCGATCACGGCAGGGATGTCTCCGAAATCGAGACTCTCCTCGCCGCCAACAATGCCGCGCCGGTGGTCAACCTGCTCGCCCTCCCCGGACTGGGATCCCTTGATGAAGCGTTTGACGCCGGAGCCGTGCCGGGCGAGCTCGCCGAGGACTCGGCTCTGTTCTCGGCGGGTGATGTGGGCCGGCTCGAGAGCATCAGGGTCGGAACCACCCGGGTCCAGGACGCCGGCTCCCAGCTGGTCGCCCGGGCACTTGCCGCTGTGTCGCTCGACGGCGGCCCGACGTCGGCCGACCACGGCGCCGAGCAGTGGCTCGACCTTTGCGCCGGGCCTGGTGGCAAGGCCGCACTGCTCGGCGCCCTCGCGCAACAGGGTGGTCATACCCTGGTGGCGAACGAACCGGCCGAACACCGCGCCCAGCTGGTCCGCCAGGCCCTGCGGCCGCTCGATCCTGCCGTCTGGACCGTGCGGGTGGGGGACGGCCGAACGGTTGCCGATGACTTCCCGGACACCTTCGACCGGATTCTCGTCGATGCGCCCTGCACCGGGCTGGGGGCCCTCCGCCGGCGTCCGGAAGCCCGCTGGCGGCGGAAGCCCTCGGATATCGGCGGACTCGGGGCGTTGCAACGTGATCTGCTCGCGGCTGCCCTGACAGCAGTCCGCCCCGGCGGCGTGGTGGCCTATGTCACCTGTTCGCCACATCCCGCCGAAACCTCGGCAGTGGTGCAGGACTGCCTGCGGCGCCGCGACGACGTTGAACTGATCGACGCGGGGGAGGCCCTCGACGAGGTCAGCCTCACCGGCTCGCTGGCGGCCGGCCACGAGAAGACCGCCCAACTGTGGCCTCACGTCCACGGCACCGATGCGATGTTCCTCGCGCTGATCCGCCGTACCGCCTAGAAAGCGGACCGCCTGGAAACCGGACCGGCCAGAACCGGGTACCCCACCCGATCGGGGTAGGTTGTGGGAAGACCACCGACACATCCGCTCAAGGAGTTCCATGACCGCCTGCTGCATCAACCCGAGCATCCTGTCCGCCGACTTCGCCAACCTGCAGAGCGAGCTGGGTCGCATCGCCTCGGCGGATGCCGTTCATGTGGACGTGATGGACAACAGCTTCGTCCCCAACCTGACGCTGGGCTTGCCGGTGGTCAAGCGCATCCAGGAGGTCAGCAGCCTCCCGCTCGATGTGCACCTGATGATTGACGACGCCGACCGCTGGGCTCCCGGTTACGCCGAACTGGGTGCCGCTTCGGTTACCTTCCACGCCGAGGCCGCGGCCGCCCCGATTCGTCTCGCCCGCGAGCTCCGCAGCATCGGATCGAAAGCGGGGCTGGCGCTGCGACCGGCAACGCCGGTCGAGCCGTACCTGGACCTGCTGGGCGAAGTGGACCTGCTGCTGATCATGACTGTCGAACCGGGCTTTGGCGGGCAGTCCTTCCTGGATGTCATGCTCCCCAAAATCCGCCGGGCAGCTGAAGCAATCCGGGGCGCCAACCTTCCGGTCGCCCTCCAGGTGGATGGCGGTATCACCGAAGACACCATTCTTCGCGCGGCTGAGGCCGGGGCGACGGTTTTCGTCGCAGGGTCGGCGGTCTACGGGGCGGACAACCCGGACGACGCCGTCGGGCGGCTCCGCAGCGCGGCCCAACGCGCCTCCAACGCGCGGTAGCGCCAGGGCGCTGATGCGCGGTAGCGCGAGGGCGCTGATGCGCGGTAGCGCCAGGGTGCAGCAGCGACGCCATCACCGTCGGCAGGTTCGGGGTCAGCTTAGGGGTCGGTGATCGTGATCCTGATGGAGCGCGCATCGCCGGCTGCCTGTTTAAGGATGTCCAGGCGGGGATCGGGCACCACCAGGAACCTCAACTGCGGCACTGACTGGAACCGGCGCAACACCGGGTTGGCCAGCGTTTCGGCCGCGAGCGTGCGGTCGCCGCCGAGCTGCAGGCTACCGGGCGGGTGCTCGCCGAACAGTCGCGCGGCGTGGACTGCTGCAGCGTCGGCAAGCCCCGACGCCTGATTGGCCCGACGTCGGGCGAAACGCTGCTGCGACCAGCCGCCGGCGGCGGTACGCGACTGGACGTACTTGGTGCCGGTCTTCGAGACAAGCAATTTCCCTGCCTCGGCAACTCCCACCGCATAACCTCCCCGCCGGACCAGGAGCAGACCAATCGGGTCTTCGCTGGTCGCGGAGGCGATCAGCCCGTCCACCGACGGATCAGCGCCGGACCCGGGGGCAGGGGCCTCCCGGGGTGGGTACAGTTCGGCCACACACCCGTTCGCCCCCCACAGCAGCAGCCCTCCACGCGATCGTGCGTCGGCGTCGTGCCCGGACGTGGACTTCAACCCGCCGTTGCCGGCGGCGAACCGCTCCACCCAGCCGGGCAGCCGCTCCGGAGACACCAGTACGTGGCGGGGTGATCCCACGATTGACTCCGATCCGGCGCGACGCCGTTCTTTCCGGAAGGCCGGCTGCGGCCCGCGGTTGGCGGACGGCCGATATCTCTGCCGTCAGTGCTTCACAGTAGCCTTGGCAGTGTGAATGATCTATTCAGTGCCGCCTACGGGTCTGACGACGACGACGCACCCGCCCGGAGCGCGACCAGCGCCGAGCGTCACCGCAGCCCCCTCGCCGTGAGGATGCGTCCACGCTCCATCGACGAGGTAGTGGGCCAGCAGCACCTGCTGGGCCCCGGCTCGCCGTTGCGGACCCTGGCCGGCGACGCAGACCGTACGGGACCGGCCGGCCCGTCGTCGGTCATTCTGTGGGGACCGCCGGGCACTGGTAAAACCACCCTTGCCCACGTGATTGCGCGGGGCCGCGGCAGGACGTTCGTCGAGCTGTCGGCCATTACCGCCGGGGTGAAGGACGTGCGCCGGGTCATGGACGAGGCGCTCACCGCCCGCGACCTGCACCGCACCACCACCGTCCTGTTCCTGGACGAGATTCACCGGTTCAACAAGGCACAGCAGGACGCGTTGCTGCCCGGCGTCGAGAACCGCTGGGTGGTCCTGATCGCGGCCACGACCGAAAACCCGTCCTTCTCGGTGGTGTCCCCCCTGCTCTCCCGGTCGCTGCTCCAGACGCTCAAGCCCCTGACCGAGGCAGACATCGCCGCCCTCCTGGGACGTGCGGTCCAGGACCCGCGGGGGCTGGACGGGTCGGTCCGGGTCAGCGACGGCGCCATGGAACACCTGGTCCGGCTCGCCGCAGGCGATGCCCGCCGCGGACTGACTGCTCTGGAAGCCGCGGCGGGGGTTGCCCATTCGGCGACGGACGATCCAGGGGAACCAGTCATCGTGGAGCTGGAGCACGCGGAAAAGGCAGTCGATGTGGCAGCCCTGCGCTACGACCGTGCCGGGGACCAGCACTACGACGTGGCCAGCGCCTTCATCAAGTCGCTCAGGGGCTCGGACGTCGACGCCGCCCTCCACTACCTGGCGAAGATGCTGGAGGCGGGGGAGGACCCACGCTTCGTCGCCCGCCGGCTGATGATCTCGGCGGCCGAGGACGTCGGGATGGCGGATCCGACTGCCCTGCAAACCGCGGTGGCAGCCGCCCAGGCGGTGGCGCTGATCGGGATGCCCGAGGGCAGGATCATCCTCGCCGAAGCGGTGGTGCATATCGCGACTGCACCCAAATCCAATGCCTCCTACAACGGGATCAACGCGGCCGTGGCAGATGTCCGGGCCGGGCGGGGGCAGGGGATCCCCTCCCACCTACGGGACGCCCACTATCCGGGTGCGAAACAACTGGGGCATGGCAGCGGCTACATCTACTCCCACGACGAGCCCCACGGGATCGCCGCCCAGCAGTACGCCCCCGACGACCTGGCGGGCCACGACTACTATTTGCCGACCGACCGGGGCGCGGAACGGGACATCGGTTCCCGTCTGGCGAGACTTCGCCGCATCATCCGCGGCAAGTGATTCCCGGGGCGGCCCCAGCGATTCCACGGCGGGCCGGGCGCACTGCTAGGATTGTCGGTTGACTGGCAAGTCGCGTTCTGCGCATCCCATCATTGAAGGCTTGATTCGCTCAAGTGTGATCCGTTTCGGCGGTTCCCTTCCGTGGAGGTTGCGCAAACTGCGCACTGTAGTACCGGGAAGCGGCCACTCCCGGCTCTCCGCAAGTGGAGGCCAGCGACACTGAAAGTGCCAGCCGTCCGGCCGGGTTAGACCGACTGGACTCAGCTGAGCTGCTTTGCCGCAAAAATAAATGGAAGGTATTCGTGGCTAACAACACACGTGCCCGCCGCAAGGTCCGCATTTCGCGTGCCCTCGGCATTGCTCTGACCCCCAAGGCCGAAAAGTATCTGGAACGCCGGCCGTACGCGCCCGGCCAGCACGGACGTGCCCGTCGCAAGCAGGACAGCGACTACGCTGTACGGTTGCGCGAAAAGCAGCGTCTGCGCGCCCAGTACGGCATCCGCGAAGCCCAGATGACCCGGGTCTTCGAAGAAGCCCGCCGCACCAAGGGGCTGACCGGTGAGAACCTGATCGAACTGCTCGAAATGCGTCTCGATGCCCTGGTGCTCCGCGCCGGCTTCGCCCGCACCAGCGCGCAGGCCCGTCAGCTGGTTGTTCACCGTCACATCATGGTCGACGGTTCACGCGTTGACCGCCCGTCCTACCGCGTCGCCGAAGGACAGCTCATTCACGTACACCCACGCAGCGAGGTCCTCGACCCGCTGCAGGTTGCCGCCGCAGGCGCGCACCGCGATGTGCTGCCCGCAGTTCCCGGCTACCTGGAGGTCCAGCTGGACAAGCTTCAGGCCCGCCTGGTTCGCCGCCCCAAGCGCTCAGAGGTCCCCGTGACCTGTGAAGAGCAGCTCGTGGTGGAGTACTACGCACGCTAGTTCCTTAGCTATTTAAGCAAGGACCTACTCAAAGGCCCGCGGCACACGCCGCGGGCCTTTGAGTAGGTAAGGTACAGAAGTACGTTATTGCCGCCGAGCGACCGAAGCCCGGGCGGCCTACCTGATTAACGAAGGAGACACGATCCATGTCTGGTGGAGATATCGCCGGTCTCATCGCGGCCGGAGTGTTCGCCGTGCTGGTGGCACTGCTGGCTGTGCCGGTATGGAAACTCGGGAAAGTGTTCGATGAGCTCCGGACCACGATCCGCAGTGTGAGCAACGAAACCACACCGCTGATCGAAGAAGTGACGAGCACCGTCACCACCACCCATCAGCAGCTGAAGAACGTTGACGGAATCACGTCCAACGTCTCCGATGCGACAGCGAATCTTTCCGCCCTGTCGTCGCTTGTCGCGGCAACGCTCGGCGCTCCGCTGATCAAGGTCGCAGCCTTCTCCTACGGTGTCCGTTCTGCCCTGGCAGCGCGCGGCAAGCCCGCCCCCCGCCGCCGAAGCCGCTGAGGAAACGATGAGGAATTCAATGATCATGCGAGTCATCTGGATGGGTGCCGGCGTCGCCATTGGCGTCATCGCCGTCCGTAAACTGTCCTCGGTTGCCGATAGCTACGGGCCAGCGGGCCTGAACCGGGCCATGGGAGAAGTCTCTGACAGCGTCGCCAGCTTTGCTGATGCCCTGCGGTCGGGGATGCAGGAGCGGGAGTCCGACCTCCGCGCTGCCCTCGGAATCAATCCCGCCGACGTTGCCCCGGAACGCCCCGGCCAGTAACTGCCCCGTGCCCACCAGGTGGCACCGCCTCAGGGAACGCCGCCGGCCCCAGCTTCACCGACCGGCCAGTCTTGCCATCGGACCAGGGCCTGAGAGGTAACAAGGCGTCAGGCTCCCCGAGGAACAAGGCTCCCGGGTTCCCGGCCCCAGAAAAGACCATAAGGACTGATACTTTCCATGAAATCCCATGAGATTGCCCGCCGCTGGCTCGCGTACTTCGAAGGCAAGGGACACACGGTGGTGCCGTCGGCGTCGCTGGTGTCGACCGACCCGTCCCTGCTGTTCAACATCGCGGGAATGGTCCCCTTCATCCCGTACCTGACGGCGCGCGAAAAGGCGCCCTTCGACCGTGCAACCAGCATCCAGAAGTGCATCAGGACCGGCGACATCGAAGAGGTGGGCAAGACCGCCCGCCACGGGACGTTCTTCCAGATGTGCGGCAACTTCTCCTTCGGTGACTATTTCAAGGAAGGCGCCATCATGATGGCGTGGGAACTGTTGACCTCCCCGCTCGACGACGGCGGCTATGGCCTGGACCCGGACCGCCTCTGGGCGACCGTGTATCAGGACGACGACGAGGCACTCGCCATCTGGCGCGACCAGGTTGGCGTCCCTGCCGAACGGATCCAGAAGCTCGGCGAAGCGGAGAACTACTGGAGCACGGGCCAGCCGGGCCCCGGCGGTCCCTGCTCGGAAATCTTCTACGACCGTGGGCCCGAGTACGGCATCGCCGGCGGGCCCGCCACGGATTCACCGCGGTACATCGAAATCTGGAACCTGGTGTTCATGCAGTACCAGCTCTCCGCCGTGCGCAGCAAAGAGGACTTCGATATCGCCGGCGAGCTGCCGGCCAAGAACATCGACACGGGCCTGGGACTGGAGCGCCTCGCGCTGGTCCTCCAGGGTGTCGAGAACATGTACGAGACCGACCAGGTGCGTCCCGTCCTGGACCGGGCGGCCGAACTCTCCGGCAAGACCTACACCAGCGCTGAGTCCGACACCGACCCGCACCACACCGACGACGTCAGGATGCGGGTGGTCGCCGACCACATCCGCTCCGCCCTGATGCTCATCTCCGACGGCGTCACCCCCTCCAACGAGGGCCGCGGCTACGTGCTCCGTCGGTTGATCCGCCGCGCCGTCCGCGCGATGCGGCTGCTCGGCGTCGAACGCGCCTGCCTGCCCGAACTCCTGCCGGCCTCCCGCGACGCCATGAAGGGCACCTACCCCGAGGTCGAGAATGATTTCGAGCGGATCAGCCGGATCGCCTACGCCGAGGAGCGCGCCTTCCTCCGCACGATCGCCTCCGGAACCGCCCGGCTCGAGGGTGCAGTTGTCGAATCCAAGGCCGCTGGCCGGCCGCTGTCCGGGGAGGACGCCTTCGCCCTGCACGA
Organism: Arthrobacter sp. CAN_A212; assembly: GCF_015752345.1. Lineage (NCBI taxonomy): Bacteria > Bacillati > Actinomycetota > Actinomycetes > Micrococcales > Micrococcaceae > Arthrobacter > Arthrobacter sp. CAN_A212. Next base: position 150,225 of record NZ_JADOUT010000004.1, on the reverse strand, counting down.
CACCTTCGGTTTCCCCATCGATCTGACCCTCGAAATGGCAGCAGAGGCGGGACTCGCGGTCGACGCCGACGGGTTCCGTGCCCTGATGCTCGAGCAGCGGCAGCGCGCCCAGGCGGACGCCCGTGGGAAAAAAGCCGGCCAGGCCGACCTGTCGGTCTTCACCGAGCTTCTGGCCGACGGTCAGACCGTGTTCACCGGGTACGACGAGCTCACCACCGAATCTCTGATCACCGGCATCGTCCGTGACGGCGTCACGGTGCCCGCAGCGGGTCAGGGAGCAGAGATCGACCTGATCCTGGATCAGACCCCGTTCTACGCGGAGGCTGGTGGCCAGGCCGCCGACGTCGGGCTCATCACCGGCAACGGTTTCGTGGTGGAGGTCCTCGATGTCCAGCGCCCGGTCAAGGGTCTGAGCGTCCACCGTGCGGTCGTCAGGGAGGGCGAAGTCACGGTCGGTGCCCCGGTAGTCGCGGCCGTCGACCGGCAGCGACGGCACGCGGGGGAGCAGGCCCATTCGGGCACCCACATTGTGCACGCAGCCCTGCACCAGATCCTCGGCCCGGAGGCCCTGCAGCGTGGCTCCTTCAACAAGGCGGGCTACCTACGGTTCGACTTCTCCTGGGGCGAGGGTATCAGCGCCGGCGCCAAATCGGAGATCGAAGAGGTCTCCAACATTGCGATCCGCAACAACCACACCGTCGACACCAAGTTGATGAAACTGGACGAGGCAAAAGCCCTCGGCGCGACCGCCCTCTTCGGTGAAGCCTATGGTGACACCGTCCGGGTGGTTGAGATCGACGGTGACTGGTCACGGGAACTCTGTGGTGGCACCCATGTCGGGTCCACCTCGCTGATCGGGTCGCTGACCCTGCTCGGCGAACAGTCGGTCGGATCAGGCAACCGGCGGGTCGAGGCTCTGGTCGGCATGGACGCGTTCCGCCATCTGGCCGCCGAGCGGGCCCTGGTCACCGAGCTCTCCGAGATGCTCAAAGTCCCGTCGGTTCAGCTGCCCGAACGGCTGTCCGCGACCCTGGCGAAGCTCAAGACAGCCGAGAAGGAACTTGAGCGGCTGCGCAAGGAGGCGCTGAGCGCTTCGGCGGCTGCCCTCGTCGGTAGCGCTGTCGACGTCGACGGCGTCCGCCTGCTGGTGCACGACGCCGGAACCATCGGAGGCGCCGATGATCTGCGGACCCTCGCACTCGACCTCCGGAACCGGCTCGGATCCGGTGCCGCAGTGGTCGCGACCGCCGGGGTGAGCAACGACCGCCCGCTGGTGCTGGTCGCCACCAATGAGGAGGCCCGCGCCGCGGGAGTGAAGGCTGGAGCACTGGTCCGCGTCGCCGCTGGGATTCTCGGTGGCGGAGGCGGCGGCAAGGACGATGTCGCACAGGGCGGTGGGTCCGATCCCGCCAAGGTGGAACCGGCCCTGAGCGCGATCCGTGCAGCCGTCGCGGCCCGCTGAGCCAGCAACCCAAGCGACCGGTGAGCACTGACAATGAGTGAGCACGGCACCGACGGCAACTATCCGCGGGGCGTCAAGATCGGCGTTGACGTCGGGATGGTCCGCGTGGGGGTGGCGAGCAGCGACAGCGGTTCGCTGCTCGCCACGCCGGTGCGGACCATGAAACGGGATCTGAAGAAAAAATCGGATCTCAACATACTCATTCGGGAGATCACCGAGCGGGAGGCCGTCCAGGTCTTTGTCGGGCTGCCAAGAAACCTGAGCGGCACCGAGTCGGCGTCGGCTGAGATGGCGCGCGGGTACGCCCAGGAGCTGGCCAACGCCATCGGCCGGGCCGGCCTGGCGGTCAGTGTCCGGCTGATCGATGAGCGGTTGAGCACGGTTTCGGCGCACCGGTCGCTCCGGCAAGCTGGCCTGAATACCCGCGACCACCGTAAGGTGGTAGATCAGGTGGCGGCTGTGAAAATTCTCCAGCACGCCATGGACATGCAAAGGTCACAAATGCGGGATGTGGGGGATCAGGTCGACGCACGTCGGCGGGATCATCCACAAGGGGATCCGCTGACCCCTACCAAGGAGCCAGTCATTACGGAGAACACCCGCGAAAGGAACCCGGAACTGTGAGCCACCAACACCCCCAGTTCCCGGCCGCCGACAGCGAGCCCGAGCGCCACGCCAACGACGGCGGGCATGACGAGGCATACGACCACCACGACGAGCACGACGTGCATGACGAGGCATACGACCACCACGACGAGCACGTCGAACCGGTGGACCAGTTCTTCGAAGCGCCCACCGGCCACCATCGCCACCGGGCGGCCAAAGCCAAGCAGCGCCGACGTCGCCGCCGCACAGTGATCATGCTGGTGGTGGTCCTCGGCTTCATCGGCGTGGTGGTGGCAGTCTCCCTGATGCTGCGCGACCTTCTGGGGCTGGACGACATCACCGACTACGCCGGACCGGGTGAGGGCAGCGTGGTCTTCACGGTTCCCGACGGCGCAGGCCCCCTGGCCATCGGCACCGGCCTTGAGGCCCAAGACATTGTCGCGGACGGGTCGGAGTTCGTGATGGCCCTTCAGCAGGTGGCGGACGGGCGTGAGGTCCAGCCCGGCGAATACGAGCTGAGCTACCAGATGTCGTCTGAGGGCGCCGCCCTCGCCCTGCTCGACGTCGAAGCGAACCAGGTGCTCTACGCGGCCGTCGCCCAGGGCCTCCGCCAGGGTGAGACACTCGACATTCTTGCCGAATCGACCGGAGTCCCCCGGGATGCCTTCGAGGAACTGGCCGCCGACCCCACTCAGTTCGGTATCCCCGAGGTTGCCCCCAGCCTCGAAGGGTATCTGGCGCCAGGGGAGTACCGGTTCGACGTCGGTGCCACCGCCGTGGAAATGATCCAGATCATGGTCGACAACAGTTTTGCCCTGCTGGAGGATGCTGGCGTCACCGACCCGGCCGAGCAGTTCCGGATTCTCACCATCGGCAGCATCATTGAAGCCGAGGCCGGCGAAGCCGACTACGCGGCCGTGTCCGGTTCGATCGATAACCGGCTCAAGGAAGACAACACCGAGACCAACGGGCTGATCCAGTCCGATGCGACAGTCACCTACGGGCTGGACCGGCGCAGTTTCGACTTTACCGAGGACGAACGCCGGGACGATTCCAACCCCTACAACACGTTCGCCAACCCGGGGCTGCCCGTCGGGCCCATCGGATCCCCGGGTGCGGAAGCCATTGACGCGGCGGTCAACCCGGCCGACGTTCCGTTCTACTACTGGGTGACAGTCGACCTGGACACCGGGGAAACCAAATTCTCCGAAACACTGGCCGAACACGCCGTCTACGTCGCCGAGTACCAGGCCTGGTGCGCCGACAACCCCGGCAGGTGCAGCTAGGTGACCCCGACGGCGCACTCCGCCGCCGGACCAGCCAGCCCTGGGCACAGTCTGCGGGCGGCAGTGATCGGGTCACCGATCGGTCATTCCAAGTCACCAGCCCTGCACCGGGCTGCCTATCAGCTGCTGGGCTTCGACTGCAGCTACGAGGCGATCGACGTGTCGCCGGAGGACCTCCCGGCCTTCGTCGAGAGCGTCCGCGCCGCCGGGAACTGGCGGGGACTATCGGTCACCATGCCCCACAAAACGGCGATGGTGCACCTGGTGGATTCCGTCACGTCTCTGGCGGGGGTGTTGGGCGTCCTGAACACGGTGACTGTTGATACCGGAGGGCCCCGGCCGGTCTTGACCGGCCACAACACGGACGTCGCCGGGATTATTGGTGCCCTCCGTCACGGCGGGGTGCTCGAAGCTCCCCGCTCCGCGGTGATCCTCGGCGGCGGCGGCACTGCGGCGGCGTCGCTGGCGGCCCTGCAGCAGCTCGGGGCCACCGGGGTCACCGTGTTCGCCAGGTCACCCGGGCGCGCCGCCCCGCTGCGCACGCTCGGCGACTCCCTGGGCGTTCCCGTGCAGCTGCGCGAATGGGACGCGGCGGCCACAGGACTCCTCGAGGCCGACGTCGTCATCTCCACCCTGCCCCCGGGGGGCGCCGACGCGCTGGCCAGCCAGCTGGGCGCACCGCGGGTGCACCCCACCCGGCCGGTCCTCCTGGACGTCGCCTACGACCCCTGGCCGAGCCCCCTCGCCGCAGCCTGGGAGGCGCGCGGCGGAACGATCGTGCCGGGACTGGAGATGCTCATCTACCAGGCCGTGGAGCAGGTCAGACTCTTCACTGGATCCAGATTTCCTGATCCAGCACGGGTCTTAAAAGTCATGTGTGACGCGGTCGGAGCGCCCGCTCGCTGAAACAGCCGCGTCACCGTGGCAGGATTGGAAGCATGTTGCGTTGGTTAACTGCCGGAGAATCCCACGGACCGGCACTGGTGGGAATTATTGAGGGAATGCCTGCAGGCGTGGAGATCACGAGCAGCGACATTCAAGCTGCGTTGGCGCGCAGGCGGCTCGGCTACGGCCGCGGCGCCCGGATGAAGTTCGAACAGGACCAGGTGAGCATCATCGGCGGTGTCCGTCATGGGCTGACCCAGGGCGGGCCGGTGGCCATTCAGGTCGGTAATACCGAATGGCCCAAGTGGGACCGGATCATGTCCGCCGACCCAGTGGACGCAGGCGAACTTGCCGAGCTGGCCCGAAACGCGCCGCTCACCCGCCCCCGCCCAGGCCACGCCGACTTTACCGGCATGCAAAAATACGGGTTCGACGAGGCACGGCCGGTGCTCGAACGGGCCAGCGCCCGGGAGACAGCGGCTCGGGTCGCGCTCGGCGAGGTGGCCTCGCGCTTCCTGTCAGCATTGGGAATCAGCCTGGTCAGCCACACCGTGGCGATCGCCTCGGTCGCCGTCCCCGAAGGGTCGCGGCTGCCCATTCCCTCCGACGTGATCGCCCTGGATCAGGATCCGCTGCGGTGCTTTGACCATGAGACGTCCCTGGCCATGGTGTCCGAGGTGGATGCCGCCCACAAGGAAGGCGAAACCCTGGGCGGAGTCGTCGAGGTGGTCGTGTATGGTCTGCCCCCGGGACTTGGCAGCTACGTCCACTGGGACCGGCGGCTCGACTCCCGGCTGGCGGCCGCACTGATGGGCATCCAGGCAATCAAGGGCGTTGAGGTCGGCGACGGATTCCTCACCGCGTCCCGACGCGGCTCACGCGCCCACGACGAGATTGTCCGCGGAGACTCCGGCATGATTGAACGCGCCAGCAACCGCGCCGGCGGCATTGAGGGCGGCATGAGCATCGGTGACACCCTGCGGGTCAGGGCAGCCATGAAACCCATCGCCACCGTGCCACGCGCGTTACGCACCATCGACGTCAGCACCGGTGATGCCGCCCGCGCGCACCACCAGCGGTCAGACGTCTGCGCCGTGCCCGCCGCCGGCGTCGTCGCCGAAGCCATGGTGGCCCTGGTAATCGCCGAGGCCGTGACCGAGAAATTTGGCGGGGACTCGGTCGGGGAGACCGCCCGCAACCTCCAGTCGTATCTGGAGGCCATCCCCACCGCACTGAACTCGGCCGGGAACTAATGGACTCAGCAGTCCGGGGGCCGGTGGCCTTCATCGGGCTGATGGCGACCGGGAAGTCAGTGGTGGGTGCCCAGCTGGCATCCCGCCTGGGCTGGACGTTCATCGACACCGACCAGCTGATCGTCGCCCGCCACGGACGGATCAGCAGGATCTTCAGCCAGCAGGGGGAGCAGGCCTTCCGGCGGCTCGAGGCCGAGGTGGTCGCCGAGGTCCTCACCGGGGCCTCCGCCGAAACGGTGGTCTCCCTCGGAGGTGGCGCGGTCCTCGACGAGGGCACCCAGGCGCTGCTCGCCGGCTCCCGGGTGGTCTTCCTCGACGCGGACCTGGCCACCGTCCGCCGCCGGATCACCCGGGACAGGAGCCGGCCCCTCCTGGCCGGTGACCCGGTAGAGGCGTGGACCCGGATGGACCGTGAGCGTCGACCGCTGTACGAACGCCTTGCCAACATCGTGCTGGACACCCGGGGCCGCAGCATCGACCAGCTTGTCACCGAGCTCGGCACACAACTTCAGCTTCCACCCGACCAGCATCACCACCACAAGCAGCAACACGACAAGCTTTCAAACAATGAGGGGGACAGTCATGCCGAATGAGCCGACCGTCATCAAGGTCACCGGGACCACCACCGCCGAGAACTACGACGTAGTGATCGGGCACGGACTGCTGGAGCGGCTTCCAGCAGTACTGGGTGAGCGGGTCCGCCGGGTTTTGGTCATCCATCCCCGGGCGTTGCGCAGCACCGGCGACACGGTGCGCGCGGAACTCGCGGATGCCGGGTTCACCGCCGTGACGGCCGAGATCCCCGACGCTGAAGAAGGCAAGCACATCCAGGTGGCGGCCTTTTGCTGGCAGGTGCTCGGCCAGAACGACTTCACCCGCTCCGACGCCGTCGTGGCTGTCGGCGGCGGCGCGGTCACGGATCTCGCCGGGTTTGTTGCCGCTACCTGGCTGCGCGGCGTCAAGGTGGTCCACCTGCCCACCAGCCTCCTCGGCATGGTTGACGCCGCCGTGGGCGGCAAGACCGGGATCAACACGGCCGAGGGCAAGAACCTCGTGGGGGCCTTCCACCCGCCGGCCGCGGTCCTGGCGGATCTGGACACCCTGCAGACCCTGCCGCGCAACGAACTCCTCACCGGGATGGCCGAGGTGGTGAAGTGCGGTTTCATCGCCGACCCGCGGATTCTCGAGCTGATCGAGGCCGACCCGGCGGCGGTGTCCGACGGCGGATCCGCAACGGTCCGGGAACTCATCGAACGGTCGGTCGCGGTCAAAGCCGACTTCGTCTCCGGCGACCTCAAGGACCACGGCCGTCGCGAATACCTCAACTACGGGCACACGCTCGGGCACTCCATCGAATTGGCCGAACGGTATTCCTGGCGGCACGGTGCGGCCGTCTCGGTGGGTCTGGTGTTCGCGGCTGAACTCTCCCGCATGGTCGGTCGGCTCGGCGACGAGGCAGCTGATCGTCACCGCAGCGTCCTTGAGTCGCTGGAGCTTCCGGTCACCTACCGCAAGGACCGGTGGGCGGCACTGCTCGACGGTATGCGTCGGGACAAGAAGTCTCGCGGGGACCTCCTGCGCTTCGTCGTCCTCGACGACGTCGCCCGGCCCAGCATGCTGGAGGTGCCGGACACGTCGCTCCTGTTCGCCGCGTACCAGGAGATTGCTTCCTAACCACCCGTTGCAGGGCCCGCCGCAGCCGTGGGCCGTCCCACAAGGTAGAATAGGCTCTGGACTTTTCCCACCCCACTGCATGTGGCCCCGGATACTTACTGCCCGGGGAACGATGTGTTCGAACGAAAGAGACTCTGTGGCTACCACAAACGACATCAAAAACGGCACGGTGCTGAAGCTTGAAGGCAACCTGTGGAACGTTCTCGAGTTCCAGCACGTCAAGCCCGGCAAGGGTGGCGCCTTCGTCCGCACGAAGCTGCGCAACATCCTGTCCGGCAAGGTGGTCGACAAGACCTTTAACGCCGGCCTGAAGATCGAGACCGCCACGGTGGACCGCCGGGACTACCAGTACCTGTACAAGGACGGCGAAGACTTCGTGTTCATGGACACGTCGGACTACGATCAGCTCACCGTGCCCGGCAAGACCGTCGGCCAGGCCGAAAACTTCATGCTCGAGAGCCTCATGGTCACCATCGCCATGCATGAAGGATCAGCCCTCTACGTCGAACTGCCACCCTCAGTGGTCCTCGAGGTCACCTACACGGAGCCGGGCCTGCAGGGCGACCGCTCCACCGGCGGCACCAAGCCAGCGACGGTCGAAACCGGCTACGACATCCAGGTTCCCCTGTTCCTGGAGACCGGCACCAAGGTCAAGGTCGACACCCGCACCGGCGATTACCTGGGACGCGTCAACGAGTGAGTGCCCGCAGTAAAGCCCGCCGCAGGGCACTGGACATCCTTTTCGAAGCGGAACAGCGTGCCGTTTCACCCCTCGAGGCGCTCAAGGCCCGACGGGAAAAGACCGACACCATCGTCGCTCCCTACTCGGTGGATATCATCGAGGGTGTCATGACCCAGGGCGAGCAGATCGATGAATTTCTCGGCACCTACTCGCAGGGCTGGACCCTCGACCGGATGCCAGCCGTGGATCGGATGATCCTCCGCATTGGCGCCTGGGAACTGCTCTACAACTCGGACGTGCCCGACGGCGTCGCAGTCAGCGAGGCCGTGGAACTGGCGAAAATGCTCTCCACCGATGAGTCGCCCGCCTTTATCAACGGCCTCCTTGGTCGTCTTCAGCAGTTGAAGCCGACACTGCTCGCCTAGCACTCAGGCGTTGGTGTGCCGGTGGGCCGCCGTAAACAGCTCGTTCCGTAATCGGGTGACATCCGCTAGCAATAGCTGTTCCCGGGCGATGTTCAGGTGCCGGTCGTGGCCCGCGACGATGCGCTGGCGGGTGAACGCCAGCCGGGTGGCCGAGCGGATGAACGCCTTCATGGTCTGCTGGCGGCCAAACCGCCGCGCCCAGCCGAGGGCCTGCGAACGACCCCCGGGGGTAGCCAGCATGTGCACCTCCTGGGCGGTGAACCAGCCTGCCGCCGCATACCCACCGAGCCGATCCTCGGTCAGACGTCGTTCGGCACGCCGGAGGGCCACGATACTGGCCAGGGCGGCGAGGAATAGGGGGAACTGGATCAGGAAATAGAACTCAAAGAAATCGGTGAACAGCACCAGCAGGCCACCGTTCCACAACATGTGCCCAGCGATGGCGGGAACCAGACCGACCAGGAACGCGGGGAAGATGTAGCGCCGGCCGCTGCGGGCCACCGCCAAACCCACCACGGTGCCAAGGGCGGCGGTGAACATCACGTGGGCGAACGGGGAGAACAGGCCCCGGATCACGAACACCGAGACCAGGCCGCCCAGCCCGCCGCCGTCCAACGCGGCCGCGCCAAAGTACAGAATGTTCTCGCTGAAGGCGAAGCCTGCCCCCACCATTCCTGCGTACACAATCCCGTCGACGGGTCCGTCGAAGTGGCTGCGCCTGGAGAACACCAGTACCAGCACGCCCAGCCCCTTGGCGATCTCCTCCACCAGCGGTGCCTGCAGTACCGGGCCAATCACATCCGATGGCGTAGCAGCCAGCGCCACGGACAGCAGTTCGGTCACATAACTGCCCAACACCAGGGCCGCCACCACCGAGATTCCGGCCCCCCACAGGAACGCAAACCAGAGCGCACCCCGCGGTTCGGGATCCCACCGGTCGATCCACATCAGACCCGCCACGCAGATGGACAGCGGGATCAGCGCAAGGATCCCGCACAGAATCAGTGCGACGCCGCCAAGGGTGGTACTCAGGAACCAGGCGAGGAGCACCAGGACCAGGGCGGCCACCGCCACCAGCAGGACATTCACGACGCCGGGGCCCCGACGCACCCCCTGCTTCCAGACCGGGCGTAGAGGCTGTGGGGATTCCCAGTGCGGTGGGGCGGTGATGTTCATCCTCACACAATAGATCGTCGCGGCAGGGCGTCATATAAAGGAGCGACAGCTCAGAACGCGGCATGTGCTGTGATAGTTTTGACAGCGCAACCAACCTTTAAATTCCGTCCTGTGAGGCGGGGAAGGAGGAAGCGTCCAATGAACATGCCTGCACCTCAGTCTGAGAATGTGCTCTCGCGTGTCGTTCTCGCCGAAGCCGATATTGACCGTGCGCTCACCCGCATTGCCCACGAGATCCTCGAGGCCAACAAGGGGACCGCCGATCTGGTGCTGCTGGGTATCCCACGCCGCGGCTACCCCCTCGCCCAACGGCTGGCCCGCAAGATCGCGGCCGCCGAAAACCAGGCCACCGGATCCTCGCTCGACCCCGCCGCCATGGTCGGACAACTCGACGTGACCATGTTCCGGGACGACCTCCGCCACCACCCCACCCGCTCGCCGCTGCGGACCCAGCTGCCGCCGTCGGGCATTGACAACAAAGTGGTGGTGCTCGTCGACGACGTCCTGTACTCCGGGCGGACCATCCGTGCCGCCCTCGACGCCCTCGTGGACCTGGGGCGACCGCGGGCCGTCCGGCTGGCAGTCCTGGTGGACCGCGGGCACCGGGAACTCCCCATCCGGGCCGACCACGTGGGAAAGAACCTTCCCACCTCCTCCGTGGAGAAGGTACGCGTCCACCTCGCCGAAATCGACGCCGTGGACGGCCAGCCGATCAACGAGGTTGTCATCGAGGGCCCCGCATGAGGCACCTGCTGTCCACCCGCGACCTGTCCCGGTGGGACGCCATCCGGATCCTCGACGTGGCTGAGGAAATGGCGGCAGTGGGGGAGCGGGAGATAAAAAAACTTCCCACCCTCCGCGGTCGCACCGTGGTGAACCTGTTCTTCGAGGACTCCACCCGGACCCGGATCTCCTTCGAAGCGGCAGCCAAGCGCCTGTCCGCCGACGTCATCACCTTCGCAGTGAAGGGGTCGTCCGTGTCCAAGGGCGAGTCGCTGAAGGACACAGCGCAGACCCTTGAAGCGATGAGCGCGGACGCCGTCGTGATCAGGCACTGGGCCTCCGGTGCACCCGCCCGGCTGGCGACGTCGGACTGGATCGACGCCGCGGTGATCAACGCGGGGGACGGGATGCACGAACACCCCACCCAGGCACTGCTGGATGCCTTCACCCTGCGCCGCCACTGGGCGAAGCTCAACGGCGTCCCCTCCCACGGGTCCGACCTCTCGGGCATGGCGGTCACCATCGTCGGCGACGTGCTGCACTCCCGGGTGGCGCGGTCCAACTTGTGGCTCCTGGTGACGCTTGGCGCGACGGTGACCCTGGTGGCGCCGCCCACCCTCGTCCCGGTCGGAGCCGAAGACTGGCCCTGCCGGATCACCTACAACCTGGACGAAGCCCTCGCCGCCGGCCCCGACGCGGTCATGATGTTGCGGCTCCAGGCCGAACGGATGAACGCCGCCTTTTTCCCCTCCACCCGCGAATACTCCCGCCGCTGGGGGTTCGACGACGCACGGCTGGCGGCCCTCGATACGCACGGGCTCAACCACACCGTCATCATGCACCCCGGGCCGATGAACCGTGGTCTGGAAATTTCGGCCGCAGCAGCCGATTCGTCCCGCTCCACCGTGCTGGCGCAGGTGCGCAACGGAGTATCGGTCCGGATGGCTGCGCTGTACCTGCTGCTCGCCGGTGAGGACCAGACGGGTCCCGCTCCGGCACTTCCCACCCCCACCCAGGAGAACCACCGATGAACGCATCAGCCCGCTACCTCATCCGCGGCGCAGCGCTGCTCGGCCGGGAACGCTCCGACCTGCTGATCACTGACGGTGTGATCGCCGGCGTCGGACCGGGCCTCTCGGCCGCAGGGGCAACGGTGATCGACGCCGACGGCCTTGTCGCCCTGCCCGGGCTGGTAGACCTGCACACCCACCTCCGCGAACCCGGCCGGGAGGACGCCGAAACCGTTGAAACCGGCACCCGCGCCGCGGCGAGGGGCGGCTTCACTGCGGTCCACGCCATGGCTAACAGCACCCCCGTCGCCGATACCGCAGGCGTCGTGGAACAGGTCTACAGCCTGGGCCGCCGGGCCGGTTGGGTGGAGGTCCGCCCGGTTGGTGCCGTCACCGTGGGGCTCGGCGGCACCCAGCTCGCCGAGCTCGGTGCGATGGCGGACTCGCGCGCCCGCGTCCGGGTGTTTTCCGACGACGGCGTGTGCGTCAACGACCCGGTCCTGATGCGCCGTGCGCTGGAGTACGTCAAGGCGTTCGACGGCGTGATCGCCCAGCACGCCCAGGAACCCCGGCTCACCGAGGGAGCCCAGATGAATGAGGGGGCCGTCTCGGCCGTACTCGGCCTGACCGGCTGGCCTGCGGTCGCCGAGGAGAGCATCATTGCCCGGGATGTCCTCCTGGCGCACCATGTGCAGTCCCGCCTCCACGTCTGCCACGTCTCAACCGCCGGATCGGTGGAGATCATCCGCTGGGCCAAGGCCCGCGGCATCAGGGTCACCGCCGAGGTCACCCCCCACCATCTGCTCCTCACCGATGAGCTGGTGCGCACCTACAACCCGGTCTACAAGGTGAACCCGCCACTACGTACCGGCGAAGACGTGCAGGCCCTCAGGGAGGCCCTGGCCGACGGCACCATCGATGTCGTCGGCACCGACCACGCACCCCACCCGTCCGAACACAAGGACTGTGAGTGGGCGCAGGCCGCCATGGGCATGACCGGGCTGGAAACGGCACTGTCGGTGGTGCAGCACACCATGATCAACACCGGCCTGATGGACTGGGAGGGTTTCGCCCGCGTCACCTCCCACACCCCCGCAGCGATCGGCGGCCTGGAGCGCCAGGGCCGGCCACTGGCCGAGGGCGAGGCAGCTAACGTCACACTCGTTGATCCGGAGGCACGATGGGTAGTCGATCCGGATAAAATGGCCACGATGGGCCGCAACAGCCCATTTGCCGGCACGGAGCTACCCGGGGCCGTCCACGCCACGTTTTTCCGGGGCCACCCGACCGTGCTGGACGGCCGCCTGAACACCCCGCACCCAACAGCAGCTGAGGAATCCACATGGACTGGCTAATGCCCGTCGCCCTCTCCACGGGCATCATCGCCGCCGTCATCACCCTCGGGGTACTGGGGTGGCGCGGCCGCCTGGCCCGGCAGCGGGACGTCCCCGCCCCTCCCGAAGCACCCGAGGTGCTCAGCGACCCGGTGTACGTCGCCAACGGCCAGTACGTGGTCACGACGACGGCGGGGGACTGGCTTGACCGGATCGCCGTCCACGGCCTGGGCGTGAAATCCAACGCGACCGCCAGCGTCCACGAGGAGGGCATCATGGTGGTCCGCAGCGGCGCCCGCGACCTGTTCATCAGGCGTGCCGACCTCAGGAGCGTCCGGCTGGACCGCGGGATGGCCGGCAAATTCGTCGAGAAGGACGGCCTGGTGGTCTTCACCTGGGCACTGAACGGGACACCCGTCGACACCGGCTTCCGCACCCGCCAGGCCCAGGACCGCAACGGGCTGTTGGGCGCCGCCGCGGCCCTCGCCCCCGCCAGCCCTCAGCCGTCTCCCAACACCCACACCCCCCCCGGCACAGAGTCAAAACCCCATGAAGGACACACCGTGACAGAATCCAGCCAGCCAGCAACCGAGAGCGCTGCAGTACTGATCCTTGAGGACGGCCGCACCTTCCGTGGCCGCAGCTACGGGGCGCAGGGCACTGCGCTGGGCGAAGCGGTTTTCGCCACCGGCATGACCGGCTACCAGGAAACCATCACCGACCCGTCCTACGCCCGCCAGCTGGTGGTCCAGACGGCCCCCCACATCGGCAACACCGGGGTGAATAAGGACGACGCCGAGTCCCGCCGCATCTGGGTGGCCGGCTATATCGTGCGCGACGCCGCCCGCCGCCCCTCCAACTGGCGGTCCGAGCAGAGCCTCGACGGGCAGCTCCGGGACCAGGGGATTGTCGGCATCCAGGGCGTCGATACCCGCGCCGTGACCCGGCACCTCCGCGAACGCGGTGCGATGAAGGCCGGAATCTTCTCCGGCCCGGCAGCATCGGGGTCCGACGCCGAACTGCTGGCGCAGGTCTTCGGCCAGGAGTCGATGACGGGTGCCCGGCTGGCCGAGGAGGTCAGCGCCGTCGAACGCTACGTGGTGGAGCCGTCCGACAACGGCTGGGAGGGCGAGCCACTATTCACCGTCGCCGCCCTGGACCTGGGGATCAAGTCGATGACCCCGAAGCACTTCGCGCAGCGGGGGGTCCGCACGGTGGTCCTTCCCGCCACGTCCACCTTCGCGGAGGTGGCGCGGGAGTCACCCGACGGGGTGTTCATGTCCAACGGGCCGGGCGATCCGGCAACCGCCGACCCCCAGGTCAGCCTGCTGCGGGAGGTGCTCGACGCGCGGATCCCGTTCTTCGGTATCTGCTTCGGCAACCAGATCCTGGGCCGTGCCCTCGGCTTCGGCACGTACAAGCTCCGTTACGGCCACCGCGGTATCAACCAGCCCGTCCTGGACCGACGCACCGGCAAGGTGGAGATCACCTCGCAGAACCACGGGTTCGCCGTCGACGCACCCCTCGACGGTCCGGCCCTGGCGCCTGAGGCCCGGTTTGGGAGGGTCGAGGTCAGCCATGTCAGCCTCAACGACGACGTCGTCGAGGGCCTGGCCTGCCTGGACCTGCCTGCTTTCTCCGTCCAGTACCACCCGGAAGCGGCAGCCGGTCCCCACGATTCGGCGTACCTGTTCGACCGGTTTATCCAGTTGATGACCGACACCCGGTCCGGTCACCAGCTGAGCAGCGACGCAAACGATAAGGAAGAAAACTAGATGCCACGCAGAACCGACCTCAAAAGCGTCATGGTCATCGGCTCCGGGCCGATCGTCATCGGCCAGGCCGCCGAATTCGACTACTCGGGAACGCAGGCGCTGCGGGTGCTGAAGGAGGAGGGCCTGCGGGTCATCCTCGTCAACTCCAATCCGGCCACCATCATGACCGATCCCGAGTTCGCCGATGCCACCTATGTTGAGCCCATCACTCCCGAGGTGGTCGCCAAGATCATTGAGAAGGAGCGCCCCGACGCCCTCCTCCCCACCCTCGGCGGGCAGACCGCACTGAACGCCGCCATCGCCCTGGACAAAAACGGTGTCCTGGAGAAGTACGGCGTGGAACTGATCGGCGCGAACATCGCCGCCATCGAGCTGGGGGAGGACCGCGAGAAGTTCAAGGGTGTTGTCGCCCGTTGCGGGGCCGAGTCGGCGCGATCCATGATCATCCACTCCATCGACGGCGCGCTCGAGGCGGCAGCCGACCTCGGCTACCCGATGGTGGTGCGCCCCTCCTTCACCATGGGCGGGCTCGGCTCGGGTCTTGCCTACAACGAAAAGGATCTGCGCCGCATCGTGGGCCAGGGTCTCCAGTACAGCCCCACCACGGAGGTCCTCCTCGAGGAAAGCATCCTCGGCTGGAAAGAGTACGAACTCGAGATGATGCGGGACAAGAACGACAACGTGGTGGTTGTCTGCTCCATCGAGAACCTCGACCCGGTGGGAGTCCACACCGGTGACTCGATCACCGTCGCCCCGCCTATGACCCTCACCGACCGTGAATACCAGCGGCTGCGTGACATCTCGATCGCGATCATCCGTGAGGTGGGCGTCGACACGGGCGGCTGCAACATCCAGTTCGCCATCGAACCCGACACCGGCCGCATCGTCGTCATCGAAATGAATCCGCGCGTCTCCCGGTCTTCGGCCCTGGCCTCCAAGGCCACCGGCTTCGCGATTGCGAAGATCGCCACCAAGCTCTCCCTCGGCTACACCCTCGACGAAATTCCGAACGACATCACCCAGAAGACCCCCGCCTCGTTCGAGCCGACCCTCGACTATGTCGTGGTCAAGGTGCCCCGGTTCGCGTTCGAGAAGTTCCCGGCGGCGGATCCCACCCTGACCACCACCATGAAGTCGGTGGGTGAGGCGATGGCGATCGGCCGCAACTTCACCGAGGCACTCCAGAAGGCCCTGCGATCCCTGGAGCAGAAGGGCTCCCAGCTGTCCTTCGACACGTCAGCGGACATCGATGTGCCGGCCCTCATCACCGCCGCCAAGCGGCCCACCACCGAACGCCTCGCCCAGGTGCAGCAGGCACTGTTGGGCGGTGGCACGATCGATGAGCTCTACCAGGCGACGGGCATCGACCCGTGGTACCTGGACCAGCTGGTGCTGCTCAACGAGGTGGCTGCGACCGTCCGGGAGGCGCCCGCGCTCACCGAGGAGATGCTGCGGCTGGCCAAACGGCATGGCTTCTCCGACGAACAGATCGGTGCTCTGACCCACACCCCCGAAGCGGTGGTGCGTGGAGTCCGCCACGCCCTCGGCGTGCGCCCGGTCTACAAGACGGTTGACACCTGTGCCGCGGAGTTCGCGGCCTACACCCCGTACCACTACTCGTCCTACGACGAGGAGGACGAGGTGGGCCCGCACGCGAAGCCGTCCATTATCATCCTGGGCTCCGGTCCGAACCGGATCGGGCAGGGCATCGAGTTCGACTACTCGTGCGTCCACGCCACCATGGCATTGCGCGAGGCCGGCTATGAAACAGTCATGGTCAACTGCAACCCGGAAACGGTGTCCACCGACTACGACATCTCCACCCGCCTGTACTTCGAGCCCCTCACCCTCGAGGACGTCCTGGAGGTGATTGCGGCCGAGGACCGCAGCGGCGGCGTGCTGGGTGTCTTCGTGCAGTTGGGCGGGCAGACCCCGCTGAAGCTCGCGCAGGAACTGGCCGACGCCGGCATCCCGATCCTCGGCACGTCACCCGAGGCGATCGACCTGGCCGAACACCGGGGTGCGTTCAGCAGGGTCCTCGACGCGGCCGGACTGGTCTCGCCGAAGAACGGCACCGCCGTGTCCTTCGAGGACTCCAAGAAGATCGCCGACGAGATCGGTTACCCGGTCCTGGTCCGGCCGTCCTACGTTCTCGGCGGTCGCGGAATGGAAATCGTCTACGACGAGGCGAATCTCTCCCGCTATATCGCCAACGCCACTGAAATCACCGAAGCCCACCCGGTCCTGATCGACCGGTTCCTTGAGGACGCCATCGAGATCGACGTCGACGCCCTCTACGACGGCACCGACATGTACCTCGGCGGCATCATGGAACACATCGAGGAGGCAGGAATCCACTCCGGCGACTCGGCGTGTGTCCTGCCGCCGATCACCCTGGGCGCCGACATCCTGCAACGTGTGCGCGAAGCGACCCTCGCGATCGCCGATGGGGTAGGGGTCCGTGGGCTCATCAACATCCAGTTCGCGCTGGCCTCGGATGTGCTCTATGTGCTCGAAGCCAACCCGCGTGCCTCCCGCACCGTACCCTTCGTGTCGAAGGCGACCGGAGTGCAGCTGGCCAAGGCTGCCGCCCTGATCGGCACCGGGGTGTCCATCGCCGCACTGCGCAGCGAGCACGGCCTCCTGCCCGCCCGCGGCGACGGCGGGGACCTCCCGCTGGACGCACCGGTTTCCGTGAAGGAGGCGGTCCTGCCCTTCAGCCGGTTCCGCACCCCCGACGGGACCGTCGTCGATTCGCTGCTGGGCCCTGAGATGCGCTCAACGGGCGAGGTGATGGGGATCGACAAGTACTTCGACACCGCTTTTGCGAAAAGCCAGTCAGCCGCCAACGCGGCCCTCCCCACTGAGGGCCGGGTCTTCGTTTCGGTGGCGAACCGGGACAAACGCTCGATCATCATGCCGGTCAAGCGGCTCGTCGATCTGGGCTTCGAGATCCTGTCGACCGGCGGCACCGCCGATGTGCTGCGCCGCAACGGCATCCAGGCCACCACCGTGCGCAAGATCGCCGAGGGCACCGGTGAGCACGGTGAAGGCACCGTCGTTGACCTGATCACCGACGGCACCATCGACATGATTATCAACACCCCCTCGGGCGGTCAGGCCCGCGGCGACGGCTACGAGATCCGGGCGGCCGCGACCTCCTACGGGCTTCCGGTCATCACGACCGTCCCCGAGTTCGGCGCTGCCGTCCAAGCGATCGAGGCCATGCGCTCCTACGAGTGGTCGGTGACCAGCCTCCAGGAACACGCCGCCAACCTGCAGGCGGCAACCGAGGCCCGCGATGCCGCACGATAGGCCTTCCTTCGGGGTCCGTCTGGCCTCCCGCATGCAGGAGCGCGGCAGCCTGTGTGTGGGAATCGACCCGCACCCGGCCCTGCTGCGTGACTGGGGACTGACCGACGACGCCGCAGGGTGCGAACGCTTCGCGCTGACCGTGCTGGCGGCCGTCGGCGAGACGGCGGCCATCCTCAAACCCCAGGTGGCGCTGTTTGAACGGCACGGCTCTGCCGGAATGGCAGCCCTGGAACGGCTGCTGGCCGACGCCGCTGACCAGGGGGTGCTGACCATTGCCGACGCCAAACGGGGAGACATCGGCTCCACCATGGCCGCCTACGCCGATGCCTGGCTCCGGGACGGGTCAGCGCTGGCGGCCGACGCGGTGACGCTCAACCCCTACCTGGGGTTCGAATCCCTGCGTCCCGCGTTGGACCTCGCGGCCGCCACCGGACGCGGTGTGTTCGTGCTGGCGTTGACCTCCAACCCGGAGGGCGCCGCCATCCAGCACGCGGTAGTGTCGGGCCAGACCGGCGAACCAGTGGCCGACAGGCCCAGCAACACCCCACCCAGCGGTCACGCGGTGGCCCGGCTGATCGCCGACGCGGCTGCGCGGGAGAACCGCGACGCCGTCGGGCTGGGATCGGTGGGCCTGGTCGTCGGAGCAACGGCCGGCACGGCCGTGCGCACCCTGGGCCTTGACCTTCAGAACCTCAACGGACCCATCCTTGCCCCCGGCATCGGCGCGCAGGGTGCCGGCGGGAAAGAAGTCGCCGACACGTTCGGGCCCGCATCCTCCCTCGTGGTCGGAAGCGCGAGCCGCAGCATCCTGCGGGCTGGACCCGACAGCGGCAAGCTTCGGGCGGCCGCGGAGCACGCGACGGCGGAACTGCGCAATTGATTTTGTGCCACCTCTACAGATAGGTTCAGTGGAAGCCCATTCCACAAGAATTGCATCTACCCGAGCGTCCAGCGCGGCACGGTGCCAACTGCAGGGGAGCACTTGTGAGCTTGAAGCCGCTATCGGACTCCGAACGGACACAAGCGCGCGAGAAGGCCACCGCCGCACGTGCGGTCAGGGCAGATCTGAAGGTGAAGCTGAAATCGGGGGAAACCTCGGTCAGCGACGTCGTCAACGGCATGTCAATGGATCCCGCGGTGGGTCGGCTCAAAGTGCTCGACCTGCTGAAGGCGTTGCCGGGCGTGGGGGATGTGCGTGCTTCGGGCATCATGAACGACGTCGGCATCGCCTCAACCCGCCGCGTGCGGGGGCTGGGTGTGCACCAGCGCCAGGCATTGATCGAACATCTAGCAAAGCAGGACCCTTCGCCCTGATCGGGGCAAGGCAGCAGACCTGTAAGTAAGGAACCACGTGTCGCAGCCTCGGCTGACAGTACTCGCCGGGCCAACGGCCGTCGGTAAGGGAACCGTATCCACCTACATCCGTGACAACTACCCGCAGGTCTGGCTGTCCGTATCGGCCACCACCAGGCCCGCGCGGCCGGGCGAAGTGGACAGAGTCCACTACTTCTTCGTCAGCAACGAGGAATTCGACGACCTGGTCGCCACGGGCCAGATGCTGGAGTGGGCGCTGGTCCACGGCCGCAACCGCTACGGCACCCTCCGGCGTACCGTCGACGCGGCAATGGCCGACGGGAAATCGGTGCTTTTGGAGATTGACCTGCAGGGTGCCCGGCAGGTCAAGGAGTCAATGCCCGAGGCGAATTTCGTGTTCCTGACACCGCCCAGCTGGGACGAGATGGTCCGCCGTTTGATCGGCCGGGGGACCGAAACGGAGCAGGAACAGCAGCAACGGCTGGAAACCGCTAAACTAGAACTTGCCGCTGAGCCTGAATTCGACCACACGGTGGTCAACGACAGTGTTCAGCGCGCAGCGGACGAGCTTGTATCACTGATGGGACTAAGCCCTCAGGCACGCTAGCGCGTGACCTGGTAGCCGCTGTCCCACCAACAATCTGAACCATTTACGGAGTATTTGTGTCAACACAGCCTGAAGGCATCATCAACCCGCCGATCGACTCCCTGCTGGAGGCATCGGATTCGAAGTATGCCCTGGTGATCTACGGTGCAAAGCGTGCCCGCCAGATCAACGCATACTACTCCCAGCTGCACGAGGGACTGTTCGAGTACGTTGGCCCGCTGGTCGACACCCGTCTGAACGAGAAGCCACTCTCGATCGCCCTGCGCGAGATCAACGAGGGCATGCTCGTCGCCACACCGGTCGAATCAACCGAGCAGTAATTTCGCCGTCCTTGTGATTGCAGCCGAGCCGAACCGAATGCCGAGCAAGTGCGCGTAATTCTGGGAGTCGGGGGAGGGATCGCCGCCTACAAGGTGGCGTCCCTTCTCCGACTCTTCACTGAGGCGGGGCACAACGTCACCGTCATTCCCACGGATGCCGCGACCAGGTTCGTGGGGACCGCCACCTGGGAGGCTCTCTCCGGCAACCCGGTCAGCAACAGCGTGTTCGACGACGTCGACAAGGTCAACCACGTGCGCCTCGGCCAGCTCGCCGACCTGGTGGTCATTGCCCCGGCCACGGCCGACCTGGTGGCCCGCGCTGCCGCCGGGATGGCCAACGATCTCCTGACCGGGACCCTGCTGATGGCCCGCTGTCCGGTCCTCATGGCCCCCGCCATGCACACCGAGATGTGGGAGCACCCTGCCACCGTGGCCAACATTGCCACCCTCCGCAGCCGGGGCACGCTGGTGCTCGATCCCGCCTCGGGACGGTTGACCGGCACCGATTCCGGTGCCGGCAGGCTGCCCGAACCGGCCGACATCTTTGCCGCCGCGATGGCGGCCTGCGAGGGCGCCAATCACGACAGGTCTCCCACAGCGTCGGCACCCGGCTCGCTCGTTGGCCGGCATTTGGTAATCACCGCTGGTGGCACCCGCGAACCCATTGACCCCGTCCGCTACCTCGGCAACCGCTCGTCGGGCAAGCAGGGGATGGCGCTGGCCGCCGCAGCCCTCGCCGAGGGAGCCACCGTGGAGTTGATCGTCGCCCACGTGGAGGTGCCCGCTCCCGACGGCGTCGACCTGGTTCAGGTCGAAACCGCGGAACAGCTCAGGACCGCGACACTGCGTGCGGCGAAACAGGCCGACGCCCTCATCATGGCCGCAGCCGTCGCCGACTTCCGGCCAGCCGAGCCGGTGCTCACCAAGATCAAGAAGCGCGCCGACGGCGTCGACCCCGTGATTACCCTGGTCCGCAACCCCGACATCCTGCGAGAAGCCGTGGAGCAGCGTGACGCTGCGGGCGCGGGGCCGGTGATCGTGGGGTTCGCCGCTGAGACCGGTGACCCGACCGCCGACCCGCTCGACCACGCCCGCCAGAAGCTGGTCCGGAAGGGCTGCGACCTCCTGGTGCTCAACCAGGTGGGCGATGGCAAGGTGTTCGGACTCGATGACACGGTCGCAACCATCCTCGACGCCCACGGCGCCGAACCAGTTGAGGTTGCCGGTACCAAAACCGACGTCGCCACCGCAGTGGTGGCCCGGGTGGCAGCCGCTCTGACGGGCCGAGGCTAACCAAGCACCGGTCCGCCAGTGCTGTTGGCGTCGCCGTCAGCAACCCCATCCAGCAGTCACACAGTCCGTCACACAAGCCGCAATTCTGTCGGTCGAACCAAGTAGAGTGATCACGTGAAGTCAGCCAATCCCGTTCGCAGCGATCTGCGCCTGTTTACCTCGGAATCCGTCACCGAAGGCCACCCCGACAAGATCTGCGACCAGATCAGCGACGCCATCCTGGACGCGATGCTTCGGAAGGACGCGAAGTCCCGGGTCGCCGTCGAGACCCTCGTGACCACGGGGCTGGTGCACGTCGCCGGCGAGGTCACCACCGAGGCGTACGTCGAAATCCCCGAACTGGTCCGCCAGACGCTCCTGAACATCGGTTACGACTCATCTGCGAACGGGTTCGACGGCGCACGCTGCGGCGTCTCGGTGTCCATCGGGCAGCAGTCGCCGGAAATTGCCAGCGGAGTGTTCAACTCGCTGGAGAACCGCCAGGGAACCAGCGCGGACCCCTACGACGCGCAGGGGGCAGGCGACCAGGGGATCATGTTCGGCTACGCCAGCGACGAGACCGCCGTGCTGATGCCCACCCCCATCTGGCTGGCCCACCGGCTGTCCGAGCGCCTGACTACCGTCCGGAAGGACGGCACCCTGGACTACCTCCGGCCTGACGGCAAGACCCAGGTGACCATCGGATACGACGGCGATGTGCCCGTCTCTGTGGACTCGGTGGTCGTCTCCTCCCAGCATGCGCAGGGCGTCAACCTCGATGAGTTGCGCGCCGACCTTGTGACCCACGTGATCGATCCTGTGCTGGCGGCATCGGAGCTGGACATCAGCAATGTGCGCCACATCCTCAACCCGGGCGGCGACTTCGTCATCGGCGGCCCCGTGGGCGATGCGGGCCTGACCGGACGCAAGATCATTGTCGACACCTACGGCGGAATGGCTCGGCACGGCGGCGGCGCCTTTAGCGGCAAGGACCCGTCCAAGGTTGACCGTTCAGCGGCCTATGCCATGCGTTGGGTTGCCAAGAACGTGGTTGCGGCCGGCCTGGCCAAGCGCGCCGAGATCCAGATCGCCTACGCGATCGGAATGGCCCAGCCCGTGGGCATCTACGTGGAGACCTTCGGCACCGAGACGGTTGACCCTGCCGCCATCGGCGCCGCCATCCGCGAAGTCTTCGATCTGCGTCCGCTCGGCATCATCAACGCTCTGGACCTGCTGCGGCCGATCTACCAGAAGACCGCCGCGCACGGCCATTTCGGCCGCGAGGACGTCGGCTTCAACTGGGAACTGACCGATCGTGTGGACAAGTTGCGGAGCTATTTCAACGCCTAGCACGCGCCCGCCCGGCAACGGCAACGGGGACACTTCCGGCGGACGCGCGACCCGGCAGCACCCCGGCGCCACCCCGCGTTCGTCGACGGCCGGTACCGCCGGCGATCATGGGGCGGTTCAGCTGTCGCTGCTGCAGGGATTCCCGGCCGCACCACGGGCCGCCGGGGCGCCGGTGCCGGCCGGAGAGTTGCCGGTGGCGCAGGTTCTGCTCGATTCTCCGCTGGCGCACCTGGACCGGGTGTTCGACTATGCCGTCCCCGAGGAGCTGGCGGACTCGGCCCAACCCGGGGTCCGGGTCAAGGTGCGCTTCAGCGGGCGGGAGTTCACCGGATTCATCGTCGCCCGGGCGGCCACCTCCGACAGCACCACCCGGCTCCTGCCCCTCGGCAAGGTCCTCTCCGCGCAGCCTGTCCTCACCCCCGAGGTGCTGGCCCTCGGCCGTGCCGTCGCCGCCCGGTATGCCGGGACCGTCAGCGATATCCTCAAGGTCGCCATCCCACCGCGGATGGCGCGGGTGGACGCGGGCTTCGATGAAATGGTCGCGGAACAGCCGGGCAGCGGACAAATGGGAGCCGACGAGCCGGAGCATGACGAGAAGCCCAGCTTTGCAGGTCACAACGATCCAGGGAAGCCCTCCGCACCGCTGCTGACCCGCTATGCCAACGGGGCCAGCTTCCTCAGGCATCTGGCAGCGGGGCACAGCCCCCGGGCGGTCCTCACCAGCCTGGGAGGGTACGGCGCCAGGGACTGGCCCGCAGAAATCGCTGAGGCGGTCGCCACTGTGTGGCATGCAGGCCGGGGCGCCGTCGTCGTCGTCCCCGACCAGCGGGACCTGGCTCGGGTTGAAGCCGCCCTGGCGCTGCGGCTGGGCTCCGACAACATGGTGCGGTTGACCGCCGAGGACGGGCCGACGCCGCGGTACCGCAACTTCCTGAAACTTCTGCACGGGCAGGTACGGGTGGCGGTCGGCACCCGGTCGGCTGCCTACGCACCGGTGCAGGACCTGGGGCTGGTCTGCATCTGGGACGACGGCGACGACCTGCACCAGGAGCAACGGGCACCCTACCAACATGCCCGCGAAGTGTTGCTGCTCCGGGCAGAGCTCCAGAGCTGCGCCGCGCTGCTCGCAGCCGGATCGCAAAGCACCGAGGCGCACCGTCTGGTGGCTACTGGCTGGGCGCAGTCGGTCGCCGCGGACCGCGCCGAGGTCCGGCGCAGCAGCCCGCGGGTACTCCACACCGGGGACGAGTTCCAGACGGCCCGCGATCCGCTGGCGGCCCGCGCACGGATCCCGCACGCAGCGTGGAAGGCTGCCTCCGACGGGCTGGCCCGGGGGCCGGTGCTCCTGCAGGTGGCACGGACCGGATTCTCACCGGCACTGGCTTGCGAGGACTGCCGGGAACCGGCCCGCTGTACCGTGTGTACCGGCCCGCTGGCCCAGACCGGGCGGGGCGGACCTCCCGGGTGCCGCTGGTGCGGACGGCCTGACCCACGGTGGGCCTGCGCCAACTGCGGAAGCCACCGGTTACGTGCGACAGTCGCCGGTGCCATTCGGACCGCCGAAGAGTTGGGGCGCGCCTTTCCCGGGGCGACGGTCTATTCCTCTGCCGGCGAGCACATCCTGGACTCAGTACCCGACCGTCCAGCCGTCGTCGTCGCCACGCCCGGGGCTGAGCCGCTCGCCCCGAACGGCTACGCGGCGGTGATCCTCCTGGACGGGTCGACGATGCTGTCCCGGGAATCCCTCCGGGCTGGGGAGGACACCCTGCGGCGCTGGTTTACCGCATCGCTGCTCGCGCGCCCCGCGAGCGACGGCGGCCTGGTGGTCATCACCGCTGATGATTCCACTGCGGTGGGTCACCTGGTGCGCTGGGATCCGCAGGGCGCTGCCGGGCGGGAGTTGTCCACCCGGACCGAACTGGGTTTGCCGCCCGCCGTCCGCTTCGCCGCCCTGACCGGGTCCCGGGAAGCTCTGACCGCGTTCACGGCCGACCTCGATCCGGCCCTGTTCCTTCGCACCGTGGGCCCCATGCCGGTTGCACCGCAGCCGGGCCGCGCCCCGGGGGGACGTCAGGCCGGACCCGGGGTGCGCCGCGACGCACCCGAGACGCAGACCTCCAGCGCTGACCAGCAGCGGCTACTGCTGTTCTTCAGCTACCGCAGTGCACCGGCGGCGACCGCCTGGCTGAAGGCCCGCAAGGCGTCATTGTCAGCGAAGGGGACGTCCGAACCGGTCCACATCCGCTGTGATGCCGCGGACCTGATCTAGTAGCGGGCCTGATCGAGCTGGGGATCTGGTCGAGCCGCGGCACTGATCAAGTGGCGGCCCTGATCAAGCTGCGGACCCGATCTAGGGCAGCCACTTCGCGAGCACCGAGACCTGCGATCTTTCGTAGCCAAGGTGCTCGTAGAACCTGATCACCTGCTCGTTCGACTCCCGCACCATCAGGTGGACCTTGACGGCTCCTCGTTCGGCGAGCCACCGTTCGCTGGCTGCCATCATCGTCCGGCCGAGCCCGGAGGTCCGGCGCCCGGGCTCCACCGCAACGTAGTAGACCCAGCCCCGGTGCCCGTCGTGGCCCACCATCGCGGTCGCAGCGAGCCGGTCCTGGACAACACACGCCAGGACCGTGGACGCCGGCCCGACCAAGGAGCGGCGGATGTCCTCGAGCGGATCATTCCACGGCCGGGTCAACCCGGTCACCTCCCATAGGGCCGCTGCCTCGCCATAGCGATCAGGGGTCAGCGGGCCCACGTTCCAGTCAGTTCTTTCGGCAGGGGCCGTCGGGACGTCCCCGGACGTCGGGACCGCGCCTGCCGCAGGGTCGTTGCCAGCCGTCGGGAAAGCATCAGCCGTCGGGTCGTTGCCAGCCGTCACTGGCGCCGGAGTAGTCGGCCGAGGCCTGAGCGGCCCGCGTGTTCGACGGTGGCGATGGCGGCAGCCTCAAGCAGCTGGTCGGCTGAGCGGTCCCAGGAGTAGGAGCCTGCCTGCGCCTTGCCGGCATGCGAGGCCGCGTCCCACCGGTCAGGTGCGGCGAGGGTCTTTACCGCTGCGGTGAACGCCGAGGGGTCGTCGGGGTCCACATACAGCGCGGCGTCGCCACCGACCTCCCTGAAGATCTGCGTGTTGGCGGCAATCACGGGGGTCCCGGCCGCCATCGCCTCGATCACCGGCAGGCCATAGCCCTCGGCCCGCGAGAGTGTCACTAAAGCCGCCGCTGACCGCAGCAGCTCCTGGTACCGCTCGTCGGTCACGCCGTTGTGGAAGATGAC
This sequence comes from Arthrobacter sp. CAN_A212, assembly GCF_015752345.1. NCBI lineage: Bacteria > Bacillati > Actinomycetota > Actinomycetes > Micrococcales > Micrococcaceae > Arthrobacter > Arthrobacter sp. CAN_A212. The sequence continues at coordinate 124,483 of NZ_JADOUT010000004.1, read as the reverse complement.
GCGCTGGCCCGGCGGGATCAACCGCTCCAACTCTGTCCGCCGGTCGTCGGTGATCCGGCTGAGCAGGTGCAAGGTGTACCCGTCGAGACCATTCATGCCCGCCACCAGAGTTTCGACGTTCTTGTAGGGCATGAAGGACCCCATGTAGAGGAGGTCCTTGCCGGGTGGGACCCCCTCGGGGCGGACCTCGGTGTCCGCCTGGGGAGCGTTGCTCACCAGCCGGATCGGACGACTGGTCAACCGGTGCTCCTGCATCAGCCCCCGGGTGGTCTCCGAGATGGTGGCGACGACGTCGGCCCGGTTCAGCAGCAGGCGCTGCGGCCAGTAGGCCAGGTGGTAAAGCCGCCACAGCGCGCGGACCGGCCAGGGCAGGAAACCGGGTGGCTGGGGGTTCTGGTAGTAGATCAGGTCATGCAGGGTGAGCACCAACGGGTACTTCCGTCCCCAGCTCCCCATGGTCTGCATCGGGCAGATCACGACGTCGGGCGCCAGCTGGTTGATCGTCGAGGCCACGAACAGTTCCCGGAGGGAGAGCGGCGATGTGATCAGGACGGAGGGGACAGCGGGCAGGAGGGCAAGCTGTCTGGGGTCGGAAACGAGCATCGCCACGTCGGCCCGCTCCGCCACGGCGGCAATGAGGCTGGCACCATACCGGCTGATGCCGTCATGGTGGTCCAGACGGGTGAACCGAGCATCAAACAGGATCCTCATTCGTGTGTCCCTCCCAGGAAACTTTCGATCAGCCGGGCCGCTTCGTGGGGGGTCTCATAGTGCACCAGATGGCCCACCCCGTCGATGATTTCGAGCCGCGCGCGGGGGATCAGGCCGGCAAGTGCACGCTGTCCGGCGACCGAGCCGAGGTCGTCCTTCTCGGCAGCGATCAGCAGCACGGGCATGGCGAGCCGCGCCGCACTGTCTCTGACCGTTCCCGTAATGGACGCCTGGAACGCTTCGAGCAGGACCCGTCGGCTGGCGTACTTGCTGAAGTAGCTGATGTGCTGGCCGTGAATGTACTTCCGGAGTGCCCGGTCCCGGGTCTTCGCCATCATTGAACTCATGCCGAGCACAATGAGTGGATTCCCCAGCAGCGCCATTCCCAACCGCTCCGGGAGCGCAGCGCCGACCCGGTAGTACAGGGCAGCCGCGGTGGAGGCCAGGCGGTTGGAACCTTCCAACGCAGGCTCACAGATGGGATTAATCAGGATCAGGGCGGCAATCGCGGTGGGATGATCTGCTGCCCACCGGGACGCGACGATCGACCCGAAGGAGTGGCCGAGCAGTACCGTATCGGAGCCCAACCCGAGCTCCGCAAGGCTGAAACCGACAAACCCCGCGTATGCGTCGACGTCGTGCACGCCCTCGAGGGCCCCGGATTGGCCGAAGCCGGGAAGATCCGGCACCACAACCCGGTGCGTGGGCAGTTCCTCGATGATGCGGAGCAACCCGTGGTGGTCACCCCTGAAACCATGCACCATGAAGATTGTCGGCGAAGTGCCGCCGACGGCCAGGGACGGGAAAATCCAGTAGCGTTGAGCGGCTCCGAGATAGGTCAGGGTCACCACCGAGGCCTGGCGGCGCACAGTTATCGGGGAAGGCACCAGTTAGTTCACCCGGTCCGGATGGGAGCCGAACCGGGTGTCCCGTTCGAGCCCGCGGATTGCCGCGAGCTGCCCGGGAGTGAGTTCGAACCCGAAAATGTCGAGGTTGCCGGCGATCCGGGCCCGGGTGCTCGCCTTGGGGATGACCAGATTGCCGGATTGCACGTGCCAGCGCAGCACCACCTGGGCTGGCGTCCGGTCGAGGTCGGCGGCGATCCCACCGATCACCGGGTCAGCCAGGATGGCCCCCCGGCCCAGGGGGCTCCACGCCTGGGTGCGGATCCCGTGGACGTCGTGGAACTGCCGGAGCTCATCCTGTTGCAGGTACGGGTGCAGCTCGATCTGGTTCACGGCAGGAACCACCCCCGTCTCCGCCAACAGCCGCTGCAGCTGGGTGACCTGGAAGTTCGACACCCCGATGGCCCGTACCCGCCCGTCGTGGTAGAGCTGTTCCATGGCGCGGAAGGTGTCAACGTACTGGTCCTTGTCGGGGCAGGGCCAGTGGATCAGGTAGAGGTCGACGTCGTCCAGGCCGAGTGCCTGCTGGGAAGCGTCGAACGCCCGGAGCGTCGCATCGTAGCCGTGGTTGTCGTTCCACAGCTTGGTGGTGACAAAAACGTCGTCACGTTCCAGCCAGCCGGCGTCGACGGCATTCGTGACCGCCCGGCCCACCCCCGCCTCATTGCCGTACATGGCGGCGGTGTCGATCGTCCGGTACCCCACTTCGAGGGCCTGGGCGCAGAGGTCGGCCGTCGTCTCGGGCGGCACCTTGTACACACCGTAGCCAACCTGGTCGATCTGTACCCCGTTGTTGAGCGCGATTTTCGGTGCCTTATGCATACCTCGACAATACCGAAGGGGCTCTGGCTCAGCGGGACCCGCCGTGCACCAGCCGTCGCGCCGACCCTTCGTCGAGGATGAGGTCCGTGGCCAGCCCTGCGGCCAGCGCCCCGCGCAACCCGTTGATCTTGGTTTCCCCCGACACCACGCAGATGCGCCGTCGTACCTGCCGGAGCAGATCCAGCTCAGGGCCGGTGCTCCGCTGGTTGAGGAGGAGGTCGCTGTGGGTGCCGTCGGCGCGGAAGAACATGGTCGCGACGTCGCCCACCACCTGGTGCTCATCCAGCGCACGCAGATCGTCGTCGTCCAGATATCCACCGGAGTAGACGTGGCTGGGAATGTTGGCGTCGATGGAGCCAACCCCGAAGATGGCCATGGTCATCCGCCTCTGCAGGTCGAGGATGCGCAAGACACTGCGTTCGGCCCACATGGCCGTTTTGGTTTCTGCGTGGTCGAAGAAGGCCGGTACGGGGAACTGCTCCACTCGGGCGCCGTAGGCCTGGCCGAACCGGCGCAGGATCTCGCTGGCGTAGGTGATCCCGGTGGTCTGGGTGTTGCCGGCGCCGTTCAGCTGCACGATGGTGCTGTCATGCGTGACCTTGCGGGTCAGGTGATGGCTGACCGCGCTGAGGGTGGACCCCCAGGCGACGCCGATGATGGCGTTCGAATCGACCAGCGGTCCGATGGTCCGGGCCGCCTGGATCGCCACCCGGTCCAGCACCTCCGAGTCGCTGACGATGTCGGTGACCGGAACCACGTGGGCCTCCACACCGAACTGTCGCCGGATCTGTTGCTCAAGGGACGGTGCCCGCTGCAGCGGATTGTTGACCTGGATCTGCACGAGCCCCGTGTCCCGGGCCATCGACAGCAGCCGGGAAACAGTCGATCGGGAGGTCCTCAGCTCCCGGGCGATGGCGTTCATGGTCAGGTCCTGCAGGTAATACATCTGGGCTGCCCGCAGCGCGTCCCCGCTCCGTGAACGCTTCAAGTCCTCAGCGGAAGATTGTGCAGCGGGGTCGGGCCTTTCAGCCTCGGGTCGAACGTTCATAGCCAAATCCTCCGTCACATCTGCACGTATGTGCATCACCATTGACTATTATTCCCAGCATTTCAAGAATAGGTGGAACGGCTGCGGATCCAGTGCAGCGTGCAGACTGTTGAGGAGAATGTTTTGGCTGAGTCCGCTACCGGCAAAGGTGCCACAAGCACACCCGCTGAGCGAGCAGGGGTGACACGCCTCAGGGAGACCCCCCGAGCGTCTGTCCTCATCATTGGTGGCGGAATCAACGGCGTAGGAACCTTCCGCGACCTTGCGCTGCAGGGCGTCGACGTCGCGCTCGTAGAGCGGGGAGATTACTGCCAGGGCGCATCGGGGGCGTCATCCCACATGATCCACGGCGGGATCCGGTACCTCGAAAACGGTGAGTTCCGGTTGGTCCGCGAATCAGTGGTCGAGCGGAACGCACTCCTGAAAACCGCGCCCCACTACGTCAAGCCCCTCCAGACCACCATCCCCATTTTCAGCACCTTCTCGGGCATCCTGGCGGCGCCGCTGCGTTTCCTCACCCACCGCCAGCACGGCCAGCCCCGCGAACGCGGTGCCTTCCTGATCAAGGTTGGCCTGACCATGTACGACTGGTTTTCCCGCGACGGCGGCGCCGTGCCGCGCCACACGTTCGCAGGCCGCAAGGCTTCCCTCGCCCAGCTCCCGGATCTGCGCCCTGACGTGCGCTACACGGCCACCTACTTCGACGCGTCGGTTCACAACCCCGAGCGGATGACCCTCGACGTGCTCCGCGACGGCCTCGCCGCCAATCCAGAGGCGCGGGCCAGCAACTATGTCAGCGCGATCGGGCGCGACGGCGAGTCGGTGCTCCTCCGCGACGAACTGACCGGCGAGGAATTCACCTTCGCAGCCGACGTCGTCGTGAACGCAACCGGCGCCTGGGTGGACGGTACCAACGGCGCACTGGGCGAACGCAGCACCTTCATGGGCGGCACCAAGGGCTCCCACATTGTGCTCGACCACCCGGAATTGCTCGCCGCCTGCGCGGGCCGCGAGATCTTCTTCGAACACACGGACGGCCGCATTGTTCTGGTCTACCCGATCGGCGACCGGGTACTGGTCGGCACCACCGACATCGACACCGATGTGGACGAGCCCGCTGTGTGCACGCCCGAGGAAGTCGACTACTTCATCGAACTGATCGGGCACGTCTTCCCGGCCATCACCGTCCAGCACGACCACGTCGTCTACAGCTTCTCCGGGGTCCGCCCGCTGCCACGGCACGACGACACCCAGCCCGGCTTCGTGTCACGCGACTACCGGATCGAGAAGCGCCAGGACAGCACCGGCACCAAGCCGGTGACCACGCTCAGCCTGGTCGGCGGCAAGTGGACCACCTTCCGCGCCCTCTCGGAGCACATGACCAACGATGTGCTCGAGATCCTGGGAAAACGACGGACGACGACGACGGCGGGGCTCGCCATCGGCGGCGGCCAGGGATTCCCCCGGACGCCGTCCGCGGAGAAAGCCTGGGTGAGCGCTCATGTGGAGCCGGGACTTTCAGCTGAGCGAGTCGAGGTGCTGCTGACCCGTTACGGGACCCGCGCCGTCGATGTCATCGAGTACCTGCGTGCGGGGGAGGACCGTCAGTTCTCCTCCACCCGTGAGTTGAGCCAGCGGGAGCTGGAGTACATGGTCGCGCACGAGCAGGTGGGGCACCTGGCTGATGTTCTGATCCGCCGGACGTCGATCGCCTTCCGGGGATTGGTGACCGGTGAGTTGCTTCACGAGCTTGCGGAAACGCTGGCCCCGCTGCTGGGCTGGAGCGTCGAAAAAGTGTCGGCTGAGGTAGAACTGGCTGAGCAGGTGCTGCTTCAGTGGCATAACGTTCAGGTCGAAGATTTGGTGGCGTAGCCGCTGTCAGGCACGCAACCATTGCCGCTCCCGGAGCGGATGCAGGACCAACGGCAGCTGTTGCCGGGGGGAGCAAGAGAGCCACAGCCGCAGGCTGGGTTCGCTAAAAATGAATAATTAAAGGAGTCAAAGATGTCTCTGGAAGCATTCGTTGCCGAAATGTTCGGCACCATGCTGCTGTTGCTGCTAGGTACAGGTGTCGTTGCCAACGTCGCGCTGGCCGGTACCAAGGGCAATAATGGCGGATTCTTGATGGTGAACTTCGGTTGGGGGCTCGGCGTCTTCGCCGGTGTCTATGTGGCTGCGCTCTCCGGCGCCCACCTGAACCCGGCCGTGACGGTCGGCCTGCTGGTCAACTCTGATGTTGCGACGCTCGGCCCCGATATCGACAAGACCTTCGTCAACGTGCTGGCCTATTTCGCCGCCCAGCTGATCGGCGCCATGCTTGGCGCCTTCCTCTGCTGGCTGGCATACAAGCAGCACTTCGATGCTGAGCCCGACCCCGCCAACAAGCTGGGCGTGTTCTCTACCGGTCCGGCCATCCGGTCCAATGCCTGGAACCTGGTCACCGAGGTCATCGGCACGTTCGTCCTGGTGTTCGTGGTCATTTCGTTCGCAGGGACGCCCTCGGGCCTCGGCCCATTGGCTGTCGCTCTGCTCGTTGTGGGTATCGGTGCATCCCTCGGTGGTCCCACCGGCTACGCCATCAACCCTGCGCGTGACCTCGGTCCCAGGATCGTCCACGCCTTGCTGCCCATCAAGGGTAAGGGTGGCAGCGACTGGGGCTACTCCTGGGTGCCAGTGGTTGGCCCCCTCGTTGGTGGCGTTCTCGGCGGCCTCGTCGCCATGTTGATAACCTTCCCGGCTGTCACCGGCTAACAATCAGTACACCCCGGCAGCTCGGTCCTTCTACCGCGCAGGCTGGGACTATTCACGACGGAAATACTCAAAGAGGAGCACTACATGTCGAAGTACGTCATCGCAATCGATCAGGGCACCACCTCCAGCCGGGCCATTGTCTTCGATCACAGTGGGGACATCGTGTCCTCAGGCCAGAAGGAACACGAGCAGATTTTCCCGAAGGCCGGCTGGGTTGAGCACGACCCGATGGAAATCTGGAACAACACTCGGGAGGTCATCGGCAACGCGCTGTCGAAGGCGAACCTGACACGGCACGATATTGCCGCCGTCGGCATCACCAATCAGCGTGAGACTGCAGTGGTCTGGGACAAGAACACCGGCCAGCCTGTCTACAACGCCATTGTCTGGCAGGACACACGGACCCAGTCCATCGTCGACGAACTCGCGGCTGATGGGGGAGTGGAGCGGTTCAAGCAGAAGGTCGGGCTGCCGCTGGCCACCTACTTCTCGGGCACCAAGATCAAATGGATCCTGGACAACGTCGACGGGGCGCGGGCGAAGGCGGAGGCCGGCGACCTGCTCTTCGGTAACACCGACTCGTGGGTCACCTGGAACCTCACCGGCGGCACCGACGGCGGCGTGCACATCACCGACGTCACCAACGCCTCCCGGACCATGTTCATGGATCTTGAGACCCTGTCCTGGGACGATGGAATCCTTGAGGCATTTGGAGTGCCACGTTCGATGATGCCGGAGATCAAGTCATCGTCCGAGGTCTATGGCACCGTCCACACATCCCAGCTGCTGCGCGAGGTGCCGGTGGCGGGCATCCTCGGTGACCAGCAGGCGGCGACCTTCGGCCAGGCCGCGTTCGAGAAGGGCGGCGCCAAGAACACCTACGGCACCGGTAACTTCATGATCGTCAACACCGGCGAGGAGATCGTCCACTCCAAGAACGGTCTGTTGACCACCGTCTGCTACAAGCTCGGCGATGCCAAGCCCGTCTACGCCCTCGAAGGTTCGATCGCGGTGACCGGGTCGCTGATCCAGTGGCTGCGCGACAACCTGGGCATCATCAAAACGGCTCCCGAGGTGGAGCAGCTGGCCGAGACCGTTGAAGATAACGGAGGCGTCTACATCGTGCCGGCGTTCTCCGGCTTGTTTGCCCCTTACTGGCGCGGCGAAGCCCGCGGCGCCATCGTGGGACTCACTCGCTTTGTGAACAAGGGTCACATTGCCCGTGCCGCGCTTGAGGCCACGGCGTTCCAGACCCGCGAGGTCCTGGATGCCGCGAACGCAGACTCGGGTGTGGACATGGAGGACCTGCGGGTCGACGGCGGCATGGTCGCCAACGATGCGCTGATGCAGTTCCAGTCCGACATCCTCGGCATTCCGGTGATCCGCCCGAAGGTCACCGAAACCACCGCCCTCGGCGCGGCTTACGCAGCCGGTCTGGCCGTCGGGTTCTGGAAGGACACCGACGAGCTGGCAACCAACTGGGCCGAAGACAAGCGCTGGACGCCTTCAATGGACGAAGGAGAGCGGGACCGCCAGTTGCGCCTCTGGAAGAAGGCTGTCACGCGCACGTTCGACTGGGTCGACGAGGACGTGAAGTAGGTCTAGCTTCACCTGTGGTTGCTTGACCAATTATGCAAGACCAGCAGGGGTGGTGACTATCCGGGAGGATAGTCACCACCCCTGCTGCTTGTTCGGGGTGAGTGCTTGGGGGTGCTCCTTCCCGAGCGTTGTCTGGGTCGGTGGAATCACGTCCCGCTCCTCTGAGGAATGCCCCGCGCAGGTGCTCGCCCCTCATTCCGCCGCGACGGGTGAAGCTCGGCATCTGTTCGGATATCCGGCGGGGTCGTTCAAGAGTGAGGATGGAACCGCGGGTGGGCAACGATCCACGTGCGGATCCCGGGAGCCATGAGGTGGAAGAGAGGTACAGCGCCGAGTGGATGTCCCATGCCGTGCACCCGCAACACTCAAGTACAGAGTGTCTGGCTCAGGACTCTAAAAGGGTGGCGGGTCGTCCTGTGGTGCCGGTGGTGGGTCTGGTCGGGTGAGGTAGGTTTCGCCCATGGGTGAGATGGCGATGATCATTCCTGGTTCGGGTTGTCGGTAGTGCCAGTAGCCTTCGGATTTGAGTTTGTGGTGGCGTTTACACAGTGCTGCCAGGTTGCCGTAGCTGGTTTTCCCGCCTTGTGACCAGGGCTTTGTGTGGTCGAGTTCGCAGAACACCGCCAACCGGTTACACCCGGGGTGCCGGCAGGTCCGGTCCCGCACTCTGACTGCGTCCTTGAGGTCTTGGGGGACCCGGTAGGTGGTGGCGTCGGCACCGAGTCTGGCACCGGTGAAGGGGTGGGTGAGGATCCTCGTGAAAGATGGTGCGTGCCCGGCGAGTTTCCTGGCAGTGTCGGGGTCGATCGGCCCGTACCCTTCGAGTTCACCCGGGGTATCCCCGCCGAGGAGAGTCATCACGGGGACGGTGACGAATACTTTCGCCTGCACACCCCAGTAAGCCTGTGCACCATTACGGACGTCCAGCCCACCCGTGCCATCCAGCCCACCCGTGCCATCCGGTGTATCCGGGCTAACTTGACCATCCGGTTCGCTGGCACCGCCGCCGTTGAAGTCATCGGTGGCGGGTTCTCCGGTGGCGGGGCCATCGGGGCTTACGCTCATGTGGCCGGTGGCGCCTGCGCTGGTCAGGACATCGGTGAGGACGTCGGCGCGTAACTGGGTGAGGGTCCGGGGTTCGTCGGGGCCTTGGAATGCGCGGGCGGCGGTGTCGACGCGGTGGAAGATCCCGGCAGCCTGATCGACCGGTAGGTAGGCTTCGAGCCAGGCCATCCCGTCATAGCTCGGGGTCAGGAATACCCCGCGTTCCTTCACCGCTTTACGGTGCCGGCTGGCAACGGATTCGGGGTGGAGTTGTTCCCGGAGCCGGTTCGCTTGCTGGCGAAACTTCACCACGGTCGTCCGGGACGCCACCTCAATAAGCCGAGCCTCGAACTCGGCTGTCGCTGTGGGGTCGGTGTCGGGGATGCTGGTCGCTTCCTCCACCACGGCCCAGGCGTGCCGCCGGCTGAGTTTCCCGGCCTCCAATGCCTCCAGGGTGGCCGGGTAGTACCGGGTCAACAGGGTGCTGTGCTCGACCAGGAACCCCGCCGTCCGGTCCGGCAGGTGCAACGCCGCCCCAACCTCACTAGCGGTGAGGGTTGCTTCGTAACCCCAACCTCGGGGGTCGTGGCGGGTTTGTTCGGTTTGCAGGTTCAGGACCCGGGTAACAATCTTGGCTTCCTGGGCGTCGAGCCAGGACCGTGCTTCGTCGATGTCTTTCAACGTGTCCAACGCCTGACAGGCGTCCAAACCACCCACCGCCGCCAGTTGAAGCTGCCCAGTCAGTGCGGGAGGTGCACTGCTGGAACGGACCCGTTCATCCGGGTCATCTCCCAGGTGAAAGGAACCCCACGATTCAGAGAACAACCACGCCGAATCCGGACCAGCTGAATCGGAATCCGACCCTGTCGAACCGGGCTCGGGAGAACCAGACTCCGGAGAATCTGCATTGTTCGGATCAGCCTCCGCCGGCTCCGTATCTGTCGTGGGCTCCGGAGGCACTACGACCGGGGCCGTCCACACCGACTCAACACCCAACGGACCAGCTGGCCCATACCCCGAGGAAGAGCCTGAGGAAGCCCCTGTGGACGTATCGGTGGACGTCTCCCCAGATGTCTCCGTGGAAGTATCCGCAGTCCCGCTATCGGAAGCGGAATCCGCACCGGAATCGGGGGATGATCCCGGTCCGGTAGAAGAAGCTTCACTGCTTTCCATACCTCAATTCCATCACCCAGCACTGACAAAATAAGGGGGAAATCAGGGGTGCTCCAGAAACTTTTTCAACTAATTTTCGGGGCCTGACAAAAGCCGAGATTGCTGATGTCCGAAAGCTCGAGAACTGTCCTGAGAAACCTCAACGCGATCCAAAGTCGGCTGAACCCAGCCTAGGACTCGGGGATGACCCATTCCCACGCGTCTTCGCCGAGATAAGACAACACCAGCGTTCCCTCGAGGGCGGGCACATCGAGGAGAACCGTTCCGGAAGCTGTCTCTCCGGGTCCAATAGACTGCGGCAGGATGGCTGTTTCAGGTAGGCACCCGTATGAGTTTCCGTACAACATGCCGTTGAACGTGGTCCCGTCTGCCTGAATGAGCTTCCAGGTACCCGCATCGGCGTAGAAGCTGCCACTGAACTCATCTTTCAGCTCAGGTTGGGTAACGACGTCCATTTGAACAGCCAGGTAGTGTCCGTTGACCGGGGGTTGAGCGTACTCCTCGGTACATTCTGTTGGAGCGATTGAAGTCACGGTGAAGTCGATGACGTTGATGCTGCGGTCCTCCGTATTGGAGATGCCTGCAGGTTCACCAATGTCTTTGACCAGGTTCCCGCGGACGCTTGTCTCGGCCTCCTCGGCCTCCTCGGCCTCCTCGGCCTCCGCAGGCGTCGATGTCACAGAAGGCGCGAGCGATGATGTCGCGGACGGTGTCGCCACAAGCTCCGATGGCGGAGTCGAATCGACCGGAGCGGTCGAGCTTACATCTGCTGTCTCCGGCGTCTCTGCTGTATCGGACTCCGCGGTCGAACAGCCGGTGAGCGCAAGTAGTCCGACTGCGTAGATTGCCAAGTTAATTTTCATTGCAAGATCCTTCTGAAGAGAGTGCTGTTGGGTAGGAAGCGGTTGGAAGCGGCCCCCATGCCGCTTCCAACCGCAGACTGTGGGTTTGCTCAGTACGTGGGAAGACTCAGCAGATTGTTGGTCTCCCGTCCGTCGCTGACAGTGGCGATGTACTTGATTCCGAGTCCGCTGGTCCTCACCACCACCGGCGCCTCGGCGCCGTTGGTGTTACGGCTGCAAAAGGTCTCCGTACCGGACGCGATTTGCTGCACGATCTTTGCTCTGGATGATTCGGACAATGGACCGGTAGGGGTATCCGAATGATTCACGCGGGAGATATGTTCGCTCCGTGTCCCCGGGCTATCAAGGTGAATCTGGCGTATGTACTTCATGATGATCCTTTGATCGGTGGTTGTAGAGCTCGTCGAATGAACGCTAGGGTCCGCAACAACGTTTTCTCTGTGTTTCAAGCGATAACCCCCTTTATCAAGTGCTGACGGGCCTGCGTTGAGTAAGCAGGTAGGGTCAGGTCCTAGGACCCCGGATTGAAGAGGAGGCATGCCGAGTATGACCACAGCCGATATGTCCCTTGCCGACGTAGCCCGGCTGGCCCAGGTTGCGCGTCCGGTGGTCTCCATGTGGCGCCGCCGCTATCGAGACGCCGATCTCCCTTTTCCAGCGCCGACCAACAGCTCATCAAGCCAACCGGCATTCGACGCCTCGGAGATTGGCCGATGGCTCCACGACACGGGTCGTGGCAACAACCCCTCCGCTCATCTCGACGCCGACGCATTTCGCTCGGGCATATCAGCCGACCAGTCAGAGACTGACGCGTTGACGGCCCTCTTGTGCCTGATGGTTCTCAGCGGTGAGCGACTCAACGGACTGTCCAACGTCGAGCTGCTGGATCTGGCTGACGACCACGATCCGCACAACCAAAGCCTCTATCGCGAAATGGAAGCGGCAGGCGACCAGCTTGCCTTCCTCGCGGCGACGGCCGAGGCACTGGCGGACGCTGCCTACAGCCCGGCGGCAGCATTCGACCTGCTGCTCACGTCCGAGCGGCGGCTCGGACTGCAAAGTGAGGAAATTCACCAAGATGCCGTCAGCCTGGTTTCTGCCGCGGTAGCCGCGCTGCTCAGCCCGCGAGACGGTCCAAGGTTGGTCGTGGATCACTCCCCGGGAAACAGCGACATTCTGCTGCGGCTGAATGAAGGCGACGGACCCGTTCGGTGTGCCCTCGCCTGGAAGGGAAGCGACTCAGCAGCATCTCGGCGTGGTTTGCGTCGTCTGTACACTCACGGCCTCGTGCTTGAGACAACGGACGACGCCGACGGCCTGTTTGGCGTGCAAACTTCGGGACTTCATCTGGCGCAGTTCCCTCACGCGGAGCACCAGGACCCGGACGACGTCGCGGTCCTGAATACCATCGATACGATCTGTCTGCAGCTCACCAATGATGAACGCGCCATTGTGTTCGGTCCCGCGAGTGCGCTCTGTGATCCGTTGAGTGTGGACGGGCCGGCGGGGGAGGGGGACGCTATCCGGTCAGCCATTTTGCGTACGGGTCGGTTGCGCGCCGTCGTCCGCTTGCCTCAAGGTTTGCTGAAGTCGAAACCGCGCCGGGCAATGGCTCTGTGGGTACTCGGGCCCGCGCACGCCGAGGTGGCCTTGGCTGATCGGTGGACGATGGTGTCCGACCTCTCCGGATCGAGACTGTCCACGACTGATATCGATGATCTGGTCAGCGATCTTGCCGCTGCCATGGGGAATCGGCGATCGGTGGAGAGCCATGCGTTTCGGTTTGCGCGACTCGTGAAGACGTCGTCGATGCTCGCGGCACGCGGTTCGCTGGTCAGGGCTCGGCCACTTCCACGCAACAGGATCGCTCAGCCAGCGGACGCGGTGCTAGCCATCGAGCAACTCCTGTCATCACTCGAACTTCCGGAGACCGCTCGGAGTCTGGATGTGTCGGTGAGTCCAACGCCGAACCCGGAAAGCCCGGTCGAGAGGGTTCTCGGAGATCTGGCCGCCGCCGGAGTGGTGGCCTACCTCCCCGGAAACCGGATCGAAGTAGCTGACCTTTTGGAGAGAGAACCCGCCGCGCCCGGCACCATCAGGGTGTTCACCGTAGGGTCTCTGCTCGACGCCGGTCCGCTAGCGACAATGGATCGGTTCAGGTTCGCTACACAATACCCGGCGGGCCGACTCACCGAGCCGGGCGACGTCGTCTTCTGCACCGGACCGAAGCCGTGGGCAATCGTCGACTGTGAGGGCGCGGCCGCTGTTGCATATCCAGCCCGCATCCTCCGGATTGTTGACGGGGGACAACCCGGTCGAGGTCAGCCGGGACTGGTAGCCAGACTGCTCGCTGAAGACATCAACAGCCAGGCGTCGACAGCGCGGCGGTGGAGGTCGTGGACAGTGCGCGCGGTCGACGTCGACCAGCGAGATCTTCTCAGCCGCACTCTCGACGCCGTCGAGCAGGAGCGGCTCGCCGCGCTGGAACGCGTCAACCAACTCACTCAACTCGCTACGCTGATCATGGACGGCGTAGCGAGCAACACCGTGACCCTCGGCGAACACACCCCCGCCGCCCCGATGGAAGGAACACCCTAGTGCCCCCGAAAGTGAAGGTGGATGCCCTGCCGTCCACCATGAAGGAACTCAAAGACACCCTGTGGAAGGCCGCGGACAAGCTGCGCGGCTCCATGGACGCGTCCCAGTACAAGGATGTGATCCTGGGCCTGGTGTTCCTGAAGTACGTATCGGACGCGTTCGACGAACGCCGGGAGCAGATCCGGGTTGAACTTGCCGCTGACGGGTTCGGCGAGGATCAGATCACCCAAATGATCGACGACGTCGACGAGTACACCGGGCGGGGGGGTGTTCTGGGTGCCGACGCAGGCACGCTGGACCTACCTCGCACAGAACGCAAAGGGCACGCAGGCAGCAGCCGGTGAAGCGGCCAAGACCATTGGTGAGCTGATCGATGACGCGATGGACGCCGTCATGGGCGCCAACCCGTCGCTCGAGGCAACGCTGCCGCGGATCTTCAACCGGGACAACATCGACCAGCGCCGTCTCGGTGAACTTCTGGACCTCTTCAACTCCGCGCGGTTCACCGGGCAGGGCGCTAAGAAAGCCCGCGACCTGCTCGGCGAGGTGTACGAGTACTTTCTGGAGAAGTTCGCCAAAGCCGAGGGCAAGCGGGGCGGTGAGTTCTACACGCCGGCCGACGTCGTCCGCGTGCTCGTCGAGGTGCTGGAACCCGATCACGGGCGCGTCTATGACCCGTGCTGTGGGTCGGGCGGCATGTTTGTGCAGACGGAGAAGTTCCTGGAGTCGCACAACAAGGAGGGGTCGAGCATCTCCGTCTATGGGCAGGAGTTGAACGAGCGCACCTGGCGGATGGCGAAGATGAACCTTGCCATCCATGGGCTGAACGGCAACCTGGCCAGCCGCTGGGGCGACACGTTCGCGCGTGACCAGCACCCGGAGTTGGAAGCCGACTTCATCATGGCCAACCCGCCCTTCAACATCAAGGACTGGGCCCGGTCCGAAAGTGACCCCCGTTGGAAGTATGGCGTTCCGCCCGTAGGCAACGCCAACTACGCATGGATCCAGCACATCATCTCCAAGCTCACCCCGGGCGGCAGCGCCGGTGTGGTGATGGCCAACGGTTCGATGTCGTCGAACTCCGGCGGCGAGGGTGACATCCGTGCGCAGCTGGTGGAGGCCGACCTGGTTTCCTGCATGGTCGCCCTGCCCACTCAGCTGTTCCGCAGCACCGGCATCCCTGTCTGCTTGTGGTTCTTTGCCAAGGACAAGTCCTCTGGAGCGGTTGACCGGTCGGGTGAGGTGCTCTTCATCGACGCGCGGAACCTGGGCTACATGGTGGATCGTGCCGAGCGCGCCCTCGCGGACGAGGACATCGCAAAGATTGCAGAGACATATCACGCGTGGCGCGGGTCAGCGTCGGCTCAGGGGTCGGGCATCGAGTACGACGACGTCGCGGGGTTCTGCAAGTCGGTGCCACTGGCAGAGATCAAGGCAGCCGACTACGCGCTGACGCCCGGCAGGTATGTCGGAGCTGCTGACGTTGAGGACGACGGCGAGCCGATTGAAGAGAAGATTGCTCGTTTGTCGGCTGAGCTGTTTGAGCAGTTCGCTGAATCTGAACGGTTGGCCGTAGTCGTGCGGGAGCAGTTGGGGCGGGTTTCATGAGCGAGTGGCGCGCAGCGACGATCGAGTCCCTCGCATCGAAAGAACGATCCGCGCTCTCGACCGGTCCGTTCGGTTCAGCTGTCGCTTCGAAAAATTTCCGCGCAGAGGGTGTTCCGATGCTGCGTGGAAGCAACCTAAGCGAAGACGTAGGAAAGAGGCTGGATGAGGAGCAGCTAGTGTTCCTGGATCCCGAGCTTGCTGCTGGATTCCAGCGGAGCACAGCGCGGGTGGGGGATCTTGTCTTCACCTGCTGGGGTTCAATCGGTCAAATCGGACTAATAGACAGTGCAGCGAGGTATCCGAAATACGTCGTATCGAATAAGCAGATGAAGTTGAGTCCGGATCTTGCACAGATCGACCCGCTCTTCCTTTACTACAATCTGAGTCAACCGAAGATGATTTTTGAAGTTCAATCGCGTGCCATTGGAAGCACTATTCCGGGGTTCAATCTAGGTCAATTACGTGCACTCACGGTTCAACTTCCGGTGCTAGCCGAGCAGCGGGCGATTGCGGAGGTGTTGGGGGCGCTCGACGACAAGATCGCTGCCAACAAAAGACTTACCAGAACTATCGACGAATTCTTCATGGCCCAGTGGATGGCGCTTTCAATGGGTGATTCAGCGCGTGGTGTAACCCTTTCGACATTGGTTGATGAAGTTGTTGGAGGTGATTGGGGTACGGACCGAGTTTCAGGTCCAAATACCGAAGAAGTTCACTGTATACGCGGTGCCGATATCACAGACTTGCAAGGATCCGGAACAGGGAAGATGCCGCGACGATTCCTCAAACCTCCGAGCTTGAGACGCCGTCAGCTCGCTTCCTTAGACCTTGTCGTTGAGATGTCTGGTGGTAGTCCGACGCAGTCGACTGGACGGGCTGTTCTTATAACCGATGGCCTACTTCGACGCCTCCATTTACCAATTTCAAGTTCTAATTTCTGCAGGATCGTAAAGCTGGAAGATAAAGTGAACGCCTACTTCGTGTACGCTCTACTGCGAAATTGTTGGGAACGGGGAGAGTTTTTTCAGTATGAGAATGGATCCACCGGTATAAAGAACTTGGCGTTCTCGGAGTTTTGTTCGTTGAAGGCTGTGGCGTTACCTAGCGGCGCCGATCTGAATGCCTTCAACGAAGTGGCATCGAACCTTTTCCTGATGATGCAGGACCTGGGTGAGGAGTCTTCCCGCTTGGCCACCACCCGCGATGCTCTTCTGCCACAACTCATGTCCGGGAAACTGCGGGTCAAAGCAGCCGAAATGCTGGTCGAGGAACTCGTCTGACACAACCGGTGCCGCTGGATAGGTCCGAAACGACGTCGACCTATCCAGTGAAAGGCGGCAAGGGGCAACCTAAAATGACCGGTCTGGGATGGACTCCGCCGATGAGGGAGCTTCGTTCCGACCAACTCCAGTAGCCACCCGCGTTTGGGAGCCGCGCGATGGTCCGTGAGCGTCGCTATGCGGAGGCTCTCAAGGGTTCGAGGGCGGCCAGGGCGAGGTCGAGGCCGAAGTTGAACTCCTCCGCCGGGTCGTAGTCGGCAGCGACGAGTGCCGCGGCGGACTCGTTGAGGTAGGGGAACTCGTCTGGAGGAAGCTGGGGCAGGTAGACGTCCTCGGCCATGGCCGCGAACTCATCGGCCGTATCGAACGGCAGGTTGGCTTCCTGCAGGGCGTAACCGTAGACAAGGCTGTCGAGCAGCCAGTTGGCGTGGGTCGCCATCAAGGCTGAGAAACCCGCCCTCCGCAGGCAGGCGGTGACAGCCTCGCGATGGCGGAGGTGCGCGGACCCCGGCGATGTCCGCGAGTCCATCAGGCCAATCGCCCACGGGTGGCGCGCGAGAACCTGTCGGGCCGATACCGAACGCCGTCGCATCGCCGACTGCCAGTCGGTCTCCTCGGGCGGGAGCTCAATCTCCTCGAACACGACGTCGATCATCGCGTCCAGCAACTGCTCCTTGCTCGCCACGTAGTGGTAGAGCGACATCGCGCCCGCGCCAAGCTCGCGAGCCAGCCGGCGCATGCTCAACCCTTCGACCCCCTCGCGGTCGGCAAGCCGGATCGCCTCCACCACCACCCGGTGCTTGGTCAGCCCCGCGTCTGACGCGACCTGGCGTTGTTCCCTAGCGGACACAAATTCCTCGCTTTCTCACAATGCTTGACATTAGTACAGCGTACGATCACACTCTATCGTACAACGTACGTCGTACGGTGTACGGGCAGCGAAAGTCGTTGCGTGGATGCAAGGAGGTTTCTGTGGGAAACGAACAGCGATCGAATGCCGGAGCACCCCTGGTGCCGGGGGCGAGTCTGGGCGGGGCGGCGACGATGCGGGCCGCTGTCCAGCACCGCTACGGCCCGCCCTCAGTGCTCGAGTTGTCCAAGATCGGGGTACCGCTACCCGGTCGAGGGGAGGTGCTCGTCCAGGTAGGCGCGGCCTCGGTACACCCCGGCGACTACTTCGTCATGACCGGCGAGCCGTACATGGTGCGCCTGGTGTACGGGTTCCGCCGGCCGCGCCACGGTATCCCTGGCATGGACCTTGCCGGCGTGGTGGCAGCGGTAGGCAAGGATGTCACCACTCTCCGCCCCGGCGACAAGGTGTTCGGCTGGAGCACCGCTGGAGCACTCGCGGAGTACGCATGCGTCCCGGCGGACAACCTCGTGCCCGTGCCTGCCAACCTGTCGGTCGTGGACGCGGCAGCGGTGCCCACCTCGGCCATGACGGCGTTGCAGGCATTGCGCAAGATCGCGAACGTTCAACCGAGCCAGACGGTGCTGATCACGGGCGCGTCAGGCGGCGTAGGCTCCTTCGCCGTGCAAATCGCAAAGGCGTTTGGTGCCGAGGTGACGGGTGTGTGCAGCACCCGCAACGTCGACCTGGTCCGGTCACTCGGTGCCGACCACGTCATTGACTACACGAGGACCGACTTCACCCGCAGCGAGAAAGGCTACGAGGTCATCCTCGACAACGTCGAAGCCCAGCCCCTGGCGGCTGCCCGGCGAGCGCTGACGCCCACCGGCACCCTGATCCCCAACAGCGGACGAGGGGGCCGCTGGTTCGGCCCCCTCGGTCGGATCGTCAAAGCGCGTGTGCTGTCCGGGTTCACCCGTCAGCAGCTGAAGCCCTTCATGTCGCTCGGGAAGCGCCAGGACCTGCTCACCCTGGCTGAGCTGCTGACAGCCGGGCAGGTCACGCCCGTCATCGACCGCACTTACCCCCTGGACGAAGCGGCCGACGCCCTCCGCTACGTCGGGGCCGGCCACACCCGAGGGAAGGTCGTGATCACCGTCTGACGACCGGACCGATAGGACCGACGAGAACGACCCAACCCGCATGAAAGCACGCCCAGACCTGCCGCCACTCCGGCGGACGGACCGCTCTAATCGAAAGTAAAACCGATGACCCTCCAAACGAAAACCCCGACCCTGCTCGACAATCCGCGGATCCCGGTGCAGGCCAAGCTCGCGGCCGCCTGGACCAGCTTCATGTTCCTCGTCATTTACATCGATTACTTCCACCTTTACCAGCCCGGCGAAATTGATGTAATCCGGGGTGGCGAGATCTTTGTCTTCGACATCACCGGGACATTGGTTTCCATTTTCTTCGTGATCATAGCGATCCCGAGCTTGATGGTGCTGCTCTCGATGGCGCTGCCTCCCCGGGCGAACCGGGCCATGAACCTGGTCGTTGCCCTGCTGTTCATCCCTCTCTCCGTTTTCAACGCGGCAGGGGCGACCTGGGACTGGGCCTTTTACTACGGCCTCACCATTGGAGTCGAGCTGCTGATCCTGGCCTTCATCCTGCGCTCCGCCTGGACCTGGCCCCGCACCGCACAGTCGGTGACCATGCCGACCAGCCCGGACCGTGAAGCCGTTCGCGCCCAGCAGCAAGCGTGAACCCAGGAGCACCCCCGTCCGGTAGGGGCCATCCAATGCCCCTACCGGCAGGTGACGGGCACGCCGAGCCACCGGATCAGATCCGCCAGTCCCACCAACACCCAGGAAGGTCCCGGTCATGATCGAGGCACACGAGCTCACCAAGCGCTACGGCGATAAGACCGCTGTGGATACCCTCAGCTTCACCATCGCGCCCGGCACCGTGACCGGGTTCCTCGGCCCGAACGGTGCCGGCAAGTCCACGACGATGCGCTTGATCATGGGACTGGACCGGCCGACGTCGGGCACCGTCACGGTCAATGGCAAGCCCTACGGGCAGCACCGTTCCCCGCTGCGGGAGGTCGGCGCCCTGCTCGACGCCAAGGCCGTGCACCCCGGCCGCAGCGCCCGCTCGCACCTGCGTACGATGGCCGCCACCCACCACATCAAGACCTCCCGCGTCAGCGAGGTCATCGAGATGACCGGCCTGGCCGGGGCCGCGACCAAGCGCGTCGGCGGGTTCTCCCTCGGCATGAGCCAACGCCTGGGCATCGCCGCCGCACTCCTGGGTGACCCCCGGACGCTCATTCTCGACGAGCCGGTCAACGGGCTCGACCCTGAGGGCGTGCAGTGGGTTCGCCAACTGGTGCGCGATCTGGCCGCCGAGGGACGGACTGTGTTCCTGTCCTCGCACCTGATGAGCGAGATGTCCCAGACCGCCGATCAGCTCCTGGTGATCGGCCGCGGTCACATCATCGCCACCGGCTCGGTCCAACAGGTCATCGATTCCGTCGCCAGCGGCGCTGTGCGGGTGCGATCCCCGCGCTCCTGTGAGCTCGCCGCCGCTCTGGCCACCGGCAGCGTGACCATCACCTCTCCCGAGACCGGGATGCTCGAGGTCAGCGGGACCACCGCGGAACACGTCGGTGAGGTCGCCTTCCGAAACGGGCTGCCGCTCTACGAGTTGTCCCCACGCCGGGCCAGCCTCGAGGAGGCGTACATGTTCCTGACCCAGGACGCGGTCGAGTACCGATCCGAGCCCACCACCGCCCACAGCACCACAGACCAGAAGGGCCAAGACCGATGAGCACACTGACCGATGACCCCCCGATGACCTCACCCGCCGCCAACCCGCTCGCCGCTGCGCAGGTGTATCCCACCTTCGTGGGGGTTTTGCGTGGGGAATGGATCAAGCTGCTGTCCCTGCGCTCGACGTGGTGGGCGCTGGCCTCCACCGCCGCAGTGATCACGCTGGTGGCCCTGGCCTCCGCCATGTCCTTCAGCGCCACGACCGACGATCCCGCCCTGGCCCAAGGCGTCGAGCAGATGCATGGTGCCGAGATCATCGCAGGCGGCTTCCATTTCGGCATGCTCACCATCGCCGTCCTGGGCGCCCTGCTCATCACCGGGGAATACGCCACCGGCACGATCCGCTCCACTTTCGCGGCTGTTCCGAGCCGGATCCCCGTCCTTGGCGCCAAAGCCCTCGTCCTGATTGTGCTGACGGCCGCCGTGACCCTCGTCAGCGCGACCCTCTCCTACTTCGTCACCATGCTCCAGCTCTCGCAGTACGACCTCGTCCCAGCGCTGGACGACCCGGGCACCTGGCGCGTCCTCGGCGGCACCCTCTACTCCCTTATCGCCGCCGCCCTGTTCTCCCTCGGCATCGGCACGCTCCTGCGCTCCACCGCCGCCAGCGTGACCGTAGCCCTGACCGTCCTGCTGCTACTGCCCGGCACCCTCAGCTTCATCCGCCTGGACTGGGTAGAGACCATCGTCAGCTACCTACCGCTGCCGGCGTCCGCAGCGTTGCTCACCACCGGAGCACCCGAGACGCAGGGTGCCTACCTCTCCACACAGGCGAGCCTGATTGTGATGGCCGCCTACGCTATCGTCCCTCTCGCAGCCGCGGCCGTCGCGCTGCACCGACGTGACGCCTGACCCCGTGCATCTCGGTACCCAATGATCGAGAACGTCACCTGCTCAAGTGGGACCCCCGCGGATCTCAGCGACGTAGCGCAGGAGCATTTTCCAGGTGTGGCGGCACGCGGTGATCGTGTGAGGTCTGACTTCGCGTTGCCGAGGCATATACACGGTGAACCCGCCGCGCGGATGACGGTAGTAGATGTCGATGAGGTTGGTCATGATGCCACTTCCGGGATGATGCCCGCGGCAGTCTTATCGAGCTATCGCAACTTCATTGGAAGTACATGAAGTCGGAATCCCACCAGTGCGGGTGAGGCCGCCTCGGTCACAAGGTGTGACCGACGGAACCTAGACTGGAGCCAGTGATCGGCAACACACTGGGGGAAATAGTATGACAGCAGTGACAGGTCTCAGCGAAGCGCTCTGGGAAGGCCTCGCCATGGAACAGCTGGCCGAACTCGGCTGGCGGCCGGGTACCGGCGAGTCCATCGCCCCCGGATCGGGGGAGCGCGAGACCTGGGACGACCTGCTCATTCGGCCACGGTTGCTCGCAGCGCTGAGGAAGTTCAACCCCACTGTGCCGCAGCAGTACCTGCAGCAGGCCGTCGCCGAAATCACGGCCCCCAAGTCGACCGACGCCATCACCGAAAACCACCGCATCCACACCTATTTGACCGACGGCTTCCGCGGGATCAGCTACATTGACACCGACGGCACCGAGCACAATCCCACTCTCCGCCTCCTCAGCGCCGACGCCGACGACAACGACTGGCTCGCCGTCAACCAGGTCACCCTCCGCCAGGGCGACTACAAACGACGCTTCGACGTCGTGCTCTACTGCAACGGCATGCCGGTCAGCGTGATCGAGCTCAAGAGGGCGGGGAGCCGCTCGGCCGACGTCCCCGCGGCGCACGCGCAGCTGCAGACCTACCTGCGCGAGTTCCCGCTCGCCTTCCGCTTCTGCGTCTTCAACCTCGCCTCGGACGGGATCCTCGCCAAATACGGCACGCCGTTCACCCCGCTGAACCACTTTTCGCCCTGGAACGTCGACGACGACGGTAATCCGGTTGCGCGCGATGCCCTGGTCGACGGCGAGCCGGTCACCGAATTGGATCTCGCCCTCGACGGCCTCTACAGCCTTGAACGGTTTGTCCAGCTGACCCGCAACTTCACCGCCTTCGACGAAGGTTCGGACGGGCTGGCCAAACGAATCGCCAAGCCCCACCAATACTTCGCCGTCTCCAAGGCCGTAGGCAGCACCGTTACTGCGGTTGCGAGCAACGGCAAGGCCGGCGTCGTCTGGCACACCCAGGGCTCAGGCAAGTCCATGGAAATGGAGCTCTACACCAACCAGGTCTCCCGGCACCCGAAACTCCTCAATCCCACCATCGTGGTGATCACCGATCGCAATGAACTCGACGGCCAACTGTACGAAACCTTCGCGCAAAGCCTCCTGCTCCCGGAGAAACCACGGCAGATCCGCCGCCGGGCCGAACTGCGTGAGGAACTCGCTAGTCGAACCACCGGCGGCATCTACTTCACCACCCTTCAGAAGTTCGGCCGCAGCCAGAAGGAGAAGGACGCTGGCGTGGACCACCCGTTGCTCTCCGACCGGCGGAACATCATCGTGATCGTCGACGAAGCGCACCGCAGCCACTACGACGACCTCGACGGCTACGCCCGCCACCTGCGCGACGCGCTGCCGCGGGCCACCCTGATTGCGTTCACCGGGACCCCCATTTCCTTTGACGACCGCAACACGCGTGACGTGTTCGGCGAGTACATCGATATCTACGACCTCAGCCGTGCGGTCGACGACGGCGCCACCGTCCCCGTGTATTTCGAACCACGGCTAATCAAGGTGGCGCTGGCCAAGGACGTCACCGAGGAAACCCTCGACCAGGCGGCCGACGACATCACCCGGAGTCTCGACGACACGGAGCGGGCACGGATCGAGGCGAGCGTCGCCGTCGTGAACGCCGTCTACGGGGCACCGCAGCGCATCGCGGCCCTCGCGGAGGACCTGGTCACGCACTGGGAAAATCGTTCAGGCAAAATGCGCCAGTTCATCGAGTCGCCCGGCAAGGCCATGATTGTGGGCGGCACCCGGGAGATCTGCGCCAACCTGTATACAGCCATCATCGCGCTGCGTCCCGACTGGCACTCGGATGACCTCGACAAAGGCAAGATCAAGGTGGTGTACTCCGGGACGCCGTCGGACGTTCCACCGGTGGTTGACCATGTGCGCCGGGACTCGTTGAACGCGACCATCAAGGAACGCCTGAGGAATGTCGACGACGAACTCGAGATAGTGATCGTCAAGGACATGATGCTCACCGGGTACGATTCGCCGCCGCTTCACACCCTGTACCTGGACCGGCCGCTGAAGGGAGCGCTGCTGATGCAGACGCTGGCGCGGGTAAACCGGACGTTCCGCGGCAAGCAGGATGGGTTGCTGGTGGCGTATGCGCCGCTGGCCGACAATCTGGCTAAGGCGCTGGCTGAGTATTCCCAGACCGACCAGCAGAACAAACCCATCGGCAGGAATATTGACGAGGCGGTCGAGCTCACCAGATCACTGGTGGAGATGTTGCGCGAGATGCTCGCCGGCTTCGACTGGCAAGCCGTTTACCGTGCTGGTACCCCCAAGGCCTTCAAGAATGCGGTCACCGGCTCGGTCAACTACCTGCGGAGCGCGTTGACGCCGGGCAACCAGCCCGATGACGGCGTTGAGACCCTCGCGGAACGGTACCGGAAGGCCTCGAGTCAGCTGTCGCGGGCGTGGGCCCTGTGTTCAGGGGCCCAGAACCTTGCTGAGCTCCGCCCCGAGATCCAGGTGTACGAGGAGATCCGCGTCTACATGGCGAAGTTCGACGCCGACGACCGGCAATCCCGTGGTGAGCCAGTACCCGAGGACATTGCGCGGCTGCTTGGTAACCTGATCGCGACGTCGACGTCGACTGGGGAGATCCTCGACATCTATGAAGCCGCAGGGATGCCCAAGCCATCGTTGGGTGACCTGACCCCTGAGTTCATCGCTAGGACGCAGCAGGCCCGGAATCCGCAGCTTGCCATCGAGGCGCTGCGAAAGCTTGTGGCAGAGGAGTCGGCGAAGACCACCCGCAACAACGTGATCCGTGAACGGGCCTTCTCGGACCGCATTACCGAGCTGATGAACCGGTACACGAATCAGCAGCTCACCTCAGCCGAGGTCATCGCGGAACTGGTCGCGCTGGCCAAGGAAGTTGCGGCGGAGGCGGCCCGTGGCGCAAAGTTCTCACCGCCATTGAATGAGGACGAACTGGCGTTCTACGACGCCGTGGCACAGAACGAATCGGCGGTCGAGGTGCAGGGTGAGGGGATCCTGGCCCAGATTGCCCGCGACCTCGTGGCAGTGATGCAGCGCGACGTCCGGACGGACTGGACGGTACGCGACGACGTCCGCGCGAAACTACGCTCCTCGATCAAACGTCTGCTCGTGAAGAACGGTTATCCACCCGACAAGCAGCCTGCGGCCATCAAGTTGGTGATGGAGCAGATGGAATCCATGGCACCGCGCTACGCGGAAGCACGCGGCTAAGCCGCGATGCCTAATACACATTCCCACTGACGTCTGATAGCGAGGCTAGACATGGTTCCAGGTAGACAGGTCCGACTTTTCCTGACCGACGGCATGCCGGGCGGACTCCTGACGGCCGAAATCATGAACTGGACTGGACAGATTGTTGCCGGGTCCCGGTCGGACCTCGCGTCGCTTCTCGCCCGGCCAGAGGCAGGGAAGACCGGGGTGTACTTCCTGACCGGAGTGAACGAGGGCGACCCCGATGACCAGATGCTATACATCGGTGAAGGCGACGACGTCGGCACCCGCCTGAAGATGCACAACCGCGGTGAATTGGAGGGAGGTAAAGACTTCTGGACCAGGGCACTACTGCTCACCAGCAAGGACGCGAACCTCACGAAAGCTCACGTCCGGTATCTGGAAAGCCGGTTCATCCAATTGGGCAAGTCGACCGACCGGACAACCATCGTCAACAAGACCGCGCCACCCACTTTGCCGTTGCCAGAGGCCGATATCTCAGACATGGAGTACTTCATCAGCCAGGCACGGATCGTGCTTCCGCTGCTTGGCATCGATGCGTTCAGAGAAGTGCCACGCAACGAGTCGGAGGCGACGGATCCGGACGGGCCGAAAGCCTCGTCACCGGTATTCGAACTAGGCGTTCCGGGAGACGGAGGAACCGCCCGTGGTCAGGAAATCGATGGTGAGTTCATTGTCTACGAAGGATCCGCAGTGCGAAGCAAGTGGGTAAGCGGGCACACCGGATACCAGAAGCTCTACGAACGACTCCGCGTGGACGGAACGTTTGAAGACTTCGGCGTTCTCCGTCGGTTTGCTCGGCCTTATGCGTTCAAGAGCCCGAGCGCTGCTGCCGCCGTCGTGACCGGCCGACCAACCAATGGCCGAATAAGCTGGATTGTTTCCGCCACCGGGCTGAGTTATGCCCAGTGGCAGGAACAATCGATCCCCGCGCTCTAGCACCCTGAACATCCGCCGAGCGGTGAGAAAAGGCGGGTCCGGATCGTCCGAACCCGTCAGATCTCACCGCTCGGCGGAGGGGATCAACGGAAGGGGCAAATCCAACCGCCCCAGCAAACGCGCCTAGTGGAGCACCGTGTGCGAGACGCTGTCCGGGTTGCCGAACCGGTGAGCCGTAATGGACACCGCCTGCTCGTGCAGGAACGGGAGCATCTCGATCCGACCCGACTCGGTGACCGGACCAGCGTAGATGGCCACATCAGGATCGCCGTCGGTGGCTGCACACAGTTCCGAATAGCCGCCGCCAATCAGCCGGACCCGACCCAGCGAGGCCGCAGGCGCGTGCTCCAGCCACGCGGCGTCGTCGTCCACGCCGTGCTCAACATTATGAGCCGACAGGACAGCCGTCAGCGCAGGCGGCAGTGGGTGAGCCGACGAAACCCGCAGCGTCGCTCCGGCCCGTAGCCCTGCAGCAAGCACCCTGACCAGACCAGCGAGCGTGCCGTCCTCGTTGAGCCGCACCGTGACCGGACCCGGAACATAACGGAACTCGTTGCGTTCCACCCCGAGGCCCGACACGTCGCGGTTGGCCCCGAACGACTTGACCCAGTGACGCTGGTCGTCGGCGGTCGCCCGGGCCAGGGACCCCTGGTCGACGGCGGGAATGTCGGCTGCATGCAGCAGATCACGGACCGGTCCGCTCAGCGGAGCGTGAACATTCCCGGGGTGCAGCTCGACCGGCTTCCAGCTGCCGAGGTGCATCAGGTAGTTGGGTCCTCCGGCCTTGGCTCCTGGCCCCACAGCCGAACGCTTCCAGCCACCGAACGGCTGACGCTGCACAATTGCCCCAGTGATGCCGCGGTTCACATACAAATTGCCGGCCTGGACGGAATCCAGCCACAGCGCCAACTCGTCGCCGTCCATGGTGTGGATGCCCGCCGTCAAACCGTATGGGCTGGCGTTCTGCCACTCGATGGCCTGCTCCAGGGAGTCGGCGTGCATGACACCCAGGACCGGTCCAAAGAACTCGGTGAGGTGGAAGTAGCTGCCCGGCTTCACGCCCGCCCGGACGCCTGGGCTCCAGAGCCGTCCGGTGTCGTCCAGCTGTTGAGGCTTCACCAGCCAGGTTTCGCCCTCGCCCAGCGTCGTTAACGCGTCGTGCAGTTTCCCCTCGGCAGGCTCGATGACCGGGCCCATCTCGGTGGCCGAATCTTCGGGGTACCCCACCTTCAGGGAGGCGACGGCGTCGACCATCTGGTTACGGAACCGCGCCGACTTCCCGGCCGACCCCACCAGAATCACCAGTGAGGCAGCCGAACACTTTTGCCCGGCATGCCCAAACGCTGACTTCACGACGTCGGCAGCAGCCAGGTCGAGGTCGGAGCTGGGGGTCACGATCAGGGCGTTCTTGCCGCTGGTCTCGGCAAGCAAGGGCAGGTCATGCCGCCAGCTGCGGAACAGCTTCGCCGTGTCGTGGGCGCCGGTCAGGATGACCCGGTCCACCGAGGGGTGCGAGATGAGGTGCTGCCCCACGGGACCCTCCTCAACGTCAGCGAAATGCAGGACTTCCCGGGGCACACCGGCTTCCCAGAGTGCCTCCACCAGCACCGCGGCGCACCGCTTGGCCTGCGGCGCAGGCTTCACGACGACGGCGCTGCCAGCCGCCAATGGGGCAAGTGCCGAGCCGGCGGCAATAGCCACCGGGAAGTTCCACGGCGGTGTGACAACCGTCAGCCGTGCCGGTACGAACTCGGCGCCCTCCACCTGGTCCAGCTCCTCGGCGAGCAGCGCATAGTAATTGGCGAAGTCGATCGCTTCAGAGATTTCGGGGTCCGACTCTGCAACCGTCTTGCCCGTCTCGCTGGCTGCTACTTCCACCAGGTCACCGCGGATCGTGGCGAGACGGGCGGCAGCGCTGCGGAGCACTACAGCCCGTTCGGCGCCCGAGCGCGCGGACCACTCGGTTTGGCCGGCGAGCGCCGCATCGACCGTACGGTCGACGTCGTCGTTCGTCGCGAGCCAGGAGGCCTTCACCAGGTCGACCCCGAGCGTTGACCCAGGAACACGTTCCAATATTGCGGTCGCCCAGTCCCTGATACCGGGCAGGGACGCATCCGAGTCGGACTGATTGGCGAACTCGCCTGGCGCTGCCGAGACGAAGCGGTCGGTGGCCTGGAAACGGTTCGCGACGGGGACGGTGTTGTCCACGGCCGCCAACGAAGCGAGGAAGCGCTTCTTCTCCCGCTCGAACAGCTGAGGGTTCTTGTTCAGTTCGAAGACAGCCGACATGAAGTTTTCCTGGCTTGCGTTTTCCTCCAGCCGGCGGATCAGGTAGCTGATGGCGACGTCGAACTGCGCAGGGTGGACCACCGGCGTGTACAGCAGAAGCGAGCCCACGTCCTTCTTGATCTCCTCCGCCTGCTCCTCGGCCATGCCCAGAAGCATCTCGAATTCGATCCGGTCCTCGACCCCGCGGGCAAGCGCCAGCAGCCGCGCAAAAGCGATGTCGAACAGGTTGTGCCCTGCCACGCCGATCCTGACCGCCTCGGCGTTCTCGGGACGCAGCGCCCAGTCGAGGCAGCGCTTGTAGTTGGTGTCGGTGGCTTCCTTGGACGGCAGGGTGGCTGGTTCCCAGCCGTGCACCTTCGCGTCGACCAGCTCCATGGCCAGGTTGGCGCCCTTCACGAGCCGGACCTTGACGGCCGAGCCGCCCCGACTGCGGCGCGCGGTGGCCCACCCGGTGATGTCCTGCAGTGCGCCAAGGGCGTCGGGCAGGTAGGCCTGCAGCACGATCCCTGCTTCGAGGTGCAACAGGTCCTCGGTGTCGAGGATCCGCTTGAACACGGCGACCGTCAGATCGAGGTCGTGGTACTCCTCCATGTCCAGGTTGATGAACTTGGGAGCGGGGGAGGACGCCGCAAGTCGGTAGAGGGGGAGCAGGCGCTCCGCGACCCGCTCCACGGTCTCGTGGAAGTCCCACAGGTTCATGGTGCTGACCACTGAGGAGACCTTGATCGAGACATAGTCGACGTCGTCGCGCGCCAGAAGTTTGGTGGTACCGGCCAGCCGGGCGTCGGCTTCCTCGTTGCCGAGGACTGCCTCACCCAGCAGGTTGATGTTCAGCCGGACCGATTCGCCCCGCAGCCCGGCGATCGCCTTACCCAGTTTGTGTGGCCGCGCGTCAACAATGAGGTGTCCCACCATCTCCCGCAGCACCCGCTGGGCTACGGGCACCACAATGCCGGGCAGGGTCGGTGCGAGTGCGCCACCGAGCCGCACGGCACCCCGCATGTACCAGGGGAGGAACGACGGAGTCTGCCGTGCCAGCTTCGACAGGTTGCGTGCGGCGACGGCGTTGTCCTCGGGCCGGATCACCCGGTCCACGAAACCGAGCGTGAACTGGAGTCCGGCGTCGTCCTTGAGGACCTCGGCGAGCAGCTGCGCCGATCGCGATCCGCGGGTAGCTGCCGGTTCGGGGCGACGGGATTCATCCAGGTGGAGCCAGCGCCGGACGAGGGCGACGGCGTCGTCGCCCAGGGTTGCGGGAAGGGGATCAACAGTGGAAAAGAGCTGTGTCATGCGATCGTGCCTCACAATGCGACGGGCCACCGTTATCGGATCCTGACTCAGGTGGGTATTCCCCTTGCGGGGCCGGTGGCCGATCAGGCCGGGGGCGCATTCCGCCTCGGCATGGCAGCGCGTCCTGCGGGCGCGCGTACCAGAATAATCGTAACCTGCGCGGCGGGGTCACGGACGCCAATCTGCGCTAGGGTAGATTCATGTCTGTAGTACAACTTCTTAGCTAGCCGCACGTCCGACCGTGCGGCCTGCCCCTCCTTGGACGAGGGGCTTTTGTGTGTCTAGGGGCAATTGATCAAGAGGACAGGGCAACAACACGTGAGCACGCAAGCCGACGCCGGGCAACCGGACGAGAACACCTACAGTTTCGCCGACATTGAAGCCCGGTGGCCCGCGGAGTGGGACCGGCTCCAGCCGTTCAAGCCCGCCGACGACGGATCCCGGGAACGCAGGTACGTGCTGGACATGTTCCCGTACCCGTCGGGCGACCTGCACATGGGTCACGCCGAGGCGTTTGCGATGGGCGACGTCGTCGCGCGCTACTACCGTCAGCAGGGGTTCGACGTGCTTCACCCGATCGGCTGGGACTCATTCGGGCTGCCCGCGGAGAACGCCGCTATCCAGCGCAACGCCCACCCGTCGGAGTGGACCTACACGAACATTGAAACGCAGGCGAATTCCTTCCGGCGTTACGCGATCAGTGTCGACTGGTCACGCCGGCTGCACACGTCCGATCCCGGCTACTACCAGTGGACGCAGTGGCTGTTCCTGCGGTTCTTCGAGAAGGGGCTGGCCTACCGCAAGGACTCGCCGGTCAACTGGTGCCCCAAGGACCAGACGGTGCTGGCCAACGAGCAGGTCGTCAACGGTGCCTGCGAGCGCTGTGGCACCCCGGTCACCAAGAAGAGCCTGAACCAGTGGTACTTCAAGATCACCGATTACGCTGACCGCCTGCTGGACGACATGGATCAGCTGCGGGGCCACTGGCCCGAGCGGGTCCTGGCCATGCAGCGCAACTGGATTGGCCGCTCCGAGGGCGCGCACGTCGACTTCGTGATCGAGGAGGCCGACGGGCAGTCTGCCCAGAGCGTCCCGGTGTTCACCACCCGGCCGGACACGCTGCACGGCGCCACGTTCTTTGTGGTGGCAGCTGACGCGCCGCTGGCCCTGGACCTGGTCACCGAGTCCCACCGTGCCGAGCTGGTGCAGTACCGGGAGGCCATCAAGTCCCTGTCGGAGATTGAACGCCAGTCCACCGAGCGCGAAAAAACCGGCGTGTTTACCGGCCGCTGGGCCGTCAACCCGCTGAACGGCGAGAAGCTGCCCGTCTGGGCTGCCGACTATGTGCTGGCCGACTACGGCACGGGCGCCATCATGGCGGTACCTGCGCACGATCAGCGCGACCTGGACTTCGCGAAGGCCTTCGACCTGCCGGTCAGGATGGTCGTGGACACCGGCGCCGAGGACCCTGCGGTGTCCGGCATCGCGACCACCGGCGATGGCACGCTGGTGAACTCCGGCGAGCTGGACGGGTTGGGCAAGGATGAGGCGATCGCCCGCGCGATCGACCTGGTCGCCGAACACGGCACCGGCGAGCACACGGTTAACTATCGGCTGCGCGACTGGCTGCTGTCCCGGCAGCGGTTCTGGGGTACCCCCATCCCGATCATCCACTGCGCCACGTGCGGCGAGGTGCCCGTCCCCGACGACCAGCTGCCCGTCACATTGCCGGAGGACCTGCGCGGCGGGGATCTGTCGCCGAAGGGCACGTCCCCACTGGCCGCCGTCGAGGACTGGGTGAATGTGCCCTGCCCGCAGTGCGCCGGTCCCGCGAAGCGGGATACCGACACCATGGACACCTTCGTCGACTCCTCCTGGTACTTCCTGCGGTTCGCGTCGCCGGACACCACCGATGCGCCGTTCGACACCGACGCCGTGAACCGCTGGCTGCCGGTCGGCCAGTACGTGGGCGGCGTGGAGCACGCGATCCTGCACCTGCTGTACAGCCGGTTCTTCACCAAGGTGCTGTATGACCTGGGCCTGATCGGTTTCACCGAGCCATTCTCGGCACTGCTGAACCAGGGACAGGTCCTCAACGGCGGCAAGGCCATGAGCAAGTCCCTCGGCAACGGTGTGGACCTGAGCCAGCAGCTGGACAAGTTTGGCGTGGACGCGATCCGGCTCACCATGGTGTTCGCCTCCCCTCCAGAGGACGACGTCGACTGGGCTGACGTGTCGCCGTCGGGCTCGTCGAAGTTCCTGGCCCGCGCCTGGCGGCTGGGCCTGGACGTGACGAGCGCGCCCGACGGCGACCCGGCCAGTGGGGACCGCGCGTTGCGGTCGATCACCCACCGGACCGTCGCGGACAGTGCCGCGCTGCTGCAAGGCAACAAATTCAATGTGGTCATTGCCCGCGTGATGGAACTGGTCAACGCCACCCGCAAGGCGATCGACTCGGGCGTCGGCGGCGCCGATCCGGCTGTCCGCGAAGCCACCGAGGCGGTCGCGATCATCCTGAGCCTGTTCGCGCCCTACACGGCCGAAGACCTGTGGAACCGGCTGGGCCACCCCGCCTCCGTCGCCACGGCTGGCTGGCCCGCCGTTGACGAGGCACTGCTGGTGCAGGACACGGTGGTCGCCGTCGTGCAGGTGCAGGGTAAGGTCCGTGACCGGCTCGAAGTATCGCCGGATATCACCGAGGATGCGCTGCGAGAGCTGGCCCTGGCCAGCGACCAGATCCAGAAGACCCTCGATGGCAGGGGAATCCGGACCGTCATCGTGCGGGCTCCCAAGCTGGTCAATATCGTTCCGGAGTAACCCATGCGGGCCGACAAAGCAGCGCAGCCTCCCGTAGTACAGCCTCAAGCGGTGCGGGCCGACCCAGCCCAGCTTGAGGCGGTACGGGAGGTTTCCGCGCAGCCGAAGGCCACTGCGGGGGCGTGGTACTCGATGCGGTGGCTCGAACGCCTCTGGGTCCGTCCGTCCGGATCGCGCTCGGCGGCGGAGGCCAGCGCCGGGCCACGGATCGCCGTCGTTACCGATTCGGCGGCGGCGCTTCCTCCGGAGTGGCTGGCCGCCGGCGGCGCCGCTCGAGGTGTCGTCGTGGTTCCCATGCCGGTGATGATCGCCGGAAGGATCTTCGGCGAAGGCACCGACGACCTCACCGGACCACTGTCGGTGGCACTGGCGGAGGGCGCGGAGGTGCGCACCTCCCGGCCGTCGCCGGGGCAGTTCGAGAGCGTTTACCGGAGGCTTGAGGCCGAAGGTGTGACGGGAATTCTCTCGGTGCACCTTTCGGGTGACCTCTCCGGTACCACGGACGCCGCGCGGTGGGCAGCTGCAGCCGTCTCCATCCCGGTGGAGGTTCTTGACTGCCGCACGGTCGGGATGGCAATGGGATTCGGGGTGGCGGCCGCCCAGGCTGGCGCGCGCGGCGGGCTCGACCTCGCCGGTGCAGCGGCGGTAGCCCAGGCCGTCTGCGACTCCTCGACGCTCCGGTTTCTGGTGCCCAGTCTGGAACAGCTGCGCAAGGGCGGGCGCATCGGTGCAGCAGCGAGCATGCTGGGAACCCTGCTGAACGTCAAACCGATCCTGAGCGTTCAGGACGGGCGCATCCTGCCGCTTGAAAAGGTCAGGTCCACCCCCAAGGCCACTGCCCGGCTGCTCGACCTGGTGGAGACGGACATTGCCGGCCGGCCCGACGCGGTGGTGGCGCTGCACTACTTCGGCAACCAGGCCCAGGTGCAGGAGCTGACGACGAGCCTCCAGCAGCGCCACCCCGGAATCCGCACCGTCCTGGCGCAACTACCGGCAGTCCTGGCCGCCCACACCGGGCTCGGGGTGATCGCAATCGCCGTCGCGGGGGAGATTGACGACGCCGACTCCTCCTCCACAACCTCCTGACTTTTCCTGTCCCCGCACACATAGGGCGCCGCCTCCAGGCCTCCGCCCGACGGCGAATCCTAGGCTCTTCGCATGGCCAGACACCGCTGGGCCACCAGCGCTCCATCGAGGGGCGGGTTCAGTTTCCCGCAGGACCGTGAGGGTCAGCCGGCAGAGCCCGTCACCTTTGACACCCTTGAACCCTCCGACGACGCAGCTCCGCACGCGGGGGCGGGGGCGGCGGCGGGGGTGCAGGACCCTGCCAGGCGCGGACGCCAGTGGGCGGTGGGCCGTGGTGCGGCGCTCGTAGCCCTGGGGCTGGCCCTGTCCCTGGCCGTGGGCCTGTTCCTTCTGCGCGGCGGTGCTCCCTCGGAGGTGGCCTCAATCGCGTTGGACCACCCGACCTCCGGACAGCAGGGAGGCGGGGCAGCGGCTGGACTGTCGGATGCCGCACAGTCCGGCACCGCCGAGGCCAGCGAATCCCGGCAGGAAGATTCCCGGCCCGGTGATTCCTGGCCCGACGATTCCTGGCCCAGTGATCCGCCGCCGGGGGAGCTGGTGGGGTCTGATGGGTCCACGGTGGCGCCGGGCTCTGCAGGGTCTGGTGCTGGATCGGCCGGGACGGGGTCGGCTGGGGCGGGGTCGGAGCCTGGCCCTGGTTCCCAGCGGCTCATCGTGCATGTTGCCGGTGCGGTCAGCCGCCCGGGGATCGTCGAACTTGATGCTGGCTCCCGCGTCTTCGAGGCACTGGAGCAGGCCGGGGGAGCTTTGCCCGATGCTGATCTCGCAGCCATCAACCTGGCCTCACCAGTGCAGGACGGCCTGCAGATCCGTGTGCCCGTGCGGGGCGAAACCCTTCCCCCGGTGGTTGCCGATCCTCCTCTGCCGGGCCCCGGGAGTCCCGATCCGACGGCGACGGGTCCTCCGGGTACGCCGGGAATCGTCAACATCAACACGGCCGACACCGCTGAACTCGAAACACTCCCGCGGATCGGTCCGGTCCTCGCCGAACGCATCATCGCATGGCGAACCGATCACGGCGGCTTCAGCAGCCCCGAGGATCTGGACGCGGTACCCGGGATCGGCGAAGCGATGCTCGCCGCCCTGGTCCCGCTGGTGACGGTGTGAGCCGCACCCGGCCGAGGGGAGGACGATGACGTCGCACCGTCCCTGGACCAGATACGTGCAGGCGGCCACCGAGCCTGCCGCACGGACTGGCCAGCGTGAGCAGACCACCCCCGATGCACGGACGGCCCCCGGCGGTGTCCTGACGCCGAATCCACCCTTGAAGCGTGCAGGCGGCTGGCGGCGGCCCCTTGACCTGGTTCACCGGATGACCACACGGACGGGTGCTCCGGGCCGGGACTCCCGGGCACCCGGGGCGGAGTCCCGGCCCAGAGACTACCGACTCCTGCCGGCCACCGCGGCAGCCTGGGTCACTGCCGCCGCGGTGATCCGACTCAACTCCTCCGCCGCGCTCCTTTGTGCGCTGGCCCTCGCCGGACTGGCCGTCGGTTGCGGCCTCGGCTGTCTGACGTCAGGCTGGCTGAGGCGGAGTGCCAGGCTGGCCGTCCTGCCCCTCGCTGTCGCCGCGTTGGTCAGCCTGCCCGCATCCGCCAGCATCGCGGTGCGCACCGCTGGCCCAGTCTCAGGCGCCGTGCAGCAGCAGGCGTCGATCACGGCAGTCCTGAACGCCACCTCCGACGCGGTGCTGATCAGCCCGGACCGCTACTCGGGAAAGGACCGGTTCCTGGTCGAGGCGGTGCTCAGCGCAGGTGTCGTTCGCGGCGAGTCGTTCACCGCCAACACGCCGGTGGTGGTCATCGGCCCGGCCTCGTGGCAGCAGGTTGCCGCTTCCGACACCATCCGTGCGGCGGGTCGCCTGCTGCCTACCGGGCCTGGCGACAGGGCCGTGGCCCTGCTGATCGCGCAAACCGGCCCTCGGGTCAGCCCGCAGAAAGGACTGGCCAGCTACCCGGCACAGCTCAGAACCAGTTTCGTGGACCTTGCGACGCAGGTCGCGGGGCAGGATGGGCTGCTGCCCGGGATGGTGATCGGCGACCGCAGCGGTCTCGACCCGTCCCTCGAACAGGACATGCAGACCACCGGGCTCACCCACCTGACCGCGGTGAGCGGCGCCAACTGCACCTACCTGCTGGCCTTCGTGTTTCTCGGTTCCCGCGCACTCAGGGCACCCCGCCTGGTGGCGGCCGGACTGGGAATCATTGCCCTGATCGGCTTCGTGATCCTGGTCCGGCCCGAACCGAGTGTGTTGCGTGCTGCGGTGATGGGCGGCCTCGGTGTGGTCGCGGTACTGACGGGCCGAGGCAGAGTGCCCTTCGCGCTCCTGCTGCTCGCCGTCGTCGTCCTGCTCACCGCCGACCCGTGGCTGAACAACTCCTACGCCTTCATGCTGTCGGTCGCCGCAGCGGCCGGACTGATCCTGTTTGGCCCTGTTCTGGCGACCAGGCTGAGCACGTTCATGCCGCTTGCTGCTGCCCAACTGCTCTCCGTCCCGATCGCCGCGCAGCTGTGCTGCGCCCCGATCCTCACCCTCCTGCAGCCAACGCTCCCGCTGTACTCAGTTCCCGCCAACATCGCGGCCACCCCGGTGGTCCCCGTGGTCACCATTGTCGGAATGCTGGCGGTAGCCCTCCTAGCCATCGCCGAACCGCTCGCCGTACCACTGGTAGTAGTGGCGGGGTGGGGCGCTGACTGGGTGGGCTCGGTGGCACGGTTCTTCAGCGCCGCTCCCGGTGCTGCGGTGCCCTGGGTGGGCGGCGCAGCTGGCGCGATCCTGACCGGTGTGCTCTCGCTTGCCGTCATTCTGGCGGTGGTGTGGGGTCCGCGAGGGTGGTCAGCCCTCCGGAGCCGGGCACGACAGGGGCAAGTAAAACCGACCCCAGCCGCCGCGCCCAGGGATGTTCGACGGCCCAGAGATACTCGTCGGCCCAGGGTCGCGGGGCCGGCCTGGTTGGCGGTAGGCGTCGCGGTCGGCCTTGCAGCGGTCTTCCTGTGGCCGTTCCACCGTGATGGCGGGGACCGGTGGCAGTTGGCGGCGTGCGACGTGGGCCAGGGCGACGCCTTCGCCGTGCGAACCGGGGAGCACAAGGTAATCCTGGTCGACACCGGCCCTGAGCCAGACGACGTCGACGCCTGCCTGGACCGGCTAGCGGTGACCACCGTGGAACTACTGGTCCTCACTCATCTGCATGCCGACCACTACGGCGGCATCGAGGGAGTCTTCAGGGACCGGACCGTCGAGCGGGTTCTGTACTCGACGTCGGAGCCGGTCCTTCCGGTTGAGGTGACGGCCACAGTGATCAGCAATGCCCCGGACGATCGTGACGCCGTCGCTACCAGCGTGACACCCGAGAAACTGCGGGCAGGAATGAGCGGGTCGCACGGCGACGACGGACACGGGCGAGTCAGCTGGACGGTGCTCTGGCCGGAGCCGGGGACACGGCTCGGCTCGGAAAACAACTCGAGCGCGGTGCTCGAGGTCATCATCGACACACCCATGGACGGCGTGCTGTCGGTCCTCTTGACCGGTGACCTTGAGGAAGATGCCGCGGCGGCCCTGCTGCGCGAGAACCCGGACCTCGCCGAACGGGGAGTGCAGATCCTCAAGGTTGCCCACCACGGCGCGCAGAATGGTGGGCTGGAACTCGCACGCGCCGTCCGTCCACGGTTGGCACTGATCTCTGCCGGCCGTGACAATGACTATGGTCACCCCCACCCCAGCATCACCGATGGACTGTCCACGGCAGGGATTGCCGTGGCCCGAACGGACGAGCTGGGCACGTTTCTGGTCTCCATCCAGGACAACTCGTTGCGCGTCCGACGACACCGCGCCGTCCCGCTTTGCGGCAGGTGCAGCCCGTGGCACAGTTGACCGTGGACACCGGTCCAGTCACTGAATCAAAGCAGGAGCCCACCACGTGAATTCCAGACCCGCCGCAGCCCGCAGGGACACTCCCGGGACGTCCGGGGTGCACTGGCGTGCCGTGGCCCCCGCGCCGGTGGTCCTTCTCAGCGGACCGGAAACGTATGCCGCGGGCCAGGCAGTTGAGCGGATCCGGCGAAGCCTCAAGGACGCCCGCCCGGATCTGGAAGTGGTGCAATTGGACGCCGGCAAGTACGAGGTGGGAGAACTCATTCTCCACGGCAGTCCCTCCCTCTTCGGGGAAGCGAAGCTCATCGAAGTCACCGGACTCGCGCAGATGAACGACGACTTCCTGCAGGACGGCCTTGGCTACCTCAGCGACCCGGCGCCCGACGTCGTCCTGGTGATGCATCACAGTGGCGGAAACCGCGGCAAGAAGCTACTGGACGCCATCAAGGCTTCGGGCGCCACGGTGGTTGATTGCCAGCCGCTGAAAAAGGACTCGGACAAGACCGACTTTGTGGTCGAAGAGTTCCGGGCCGCGGGGCGCCGGATCGGCGGTGGTGCGCTCCGGGCCCTGGTCGCAGCGGTTGGATCCCAGCTGGCCGAACTGGCCGCAGCCTGCCACCAGCTGATCTCCGACACAACGGGTGAGATCACCGAGGAAACCGTCGAGAAGTACTACGGCGGACGCGTGGAGGTCACCGGCTTCAAGGTTGCCGATGCAGCGTTGGCCGGCAGGGGAGGACAGGCCCTGTCGATGCTGCGCCATGCCCTGGCCACCGGAGCCGACCCGGTCCTGCTGACCGCCGCGCTGGCCATGAAGGTACGTGCGGTGGCGAAGGTGCACCAGGTGCGGGGCAGCTCTGCGCAACTGGCGAAGGAGCTAGGCATGGCACCGTGGCAGGTGGACCAGGCCCGGCGCGACGCCCAGCGATTCAGCTCCGAGGGGCTGGTGCAGTGCATCCAGGTGCTCGCTGAGGCGGACGCGCAGGTCAAGGGCGCCTCCCGGGACCCGGTATACGCCGTCGAACACGCCGTCACGACCATCGCCCTCGCCGGCCGCGGCTGACTTACCCACAGAACCCACAGAGCCCCAGAACTCCCAGGATCACCCTTCGAGTGGTGAGGTAGGGCGACTCACGAGGCGTCCAGCCCACCAGATCCAATGTCTCGGCGGGGGAGGGCTAGGGAGGAGGGGTGTAATCAGGGGTGAGAATGGAATCGGAAGTGGCCAGCGCGTTAGACGACAGATGGCCGGCCCGAAGGCCAGCCATCTGGAAATCGTCGAACGGTCCGGCTCTGGTTAGAGAGCGTTGACCTTCTTCGAGATCGCAGACTTGTGGTTCGCTGCGTTGTTCTTGTGCACGACACCCTTGCTGACAGCCTTGTCCAGCTTGCGGCTAGCCGACTCCATGAGGCTGGTAGCAGCCTCCTTGTCAGCGGTACCGATCGCAGTGTTGACGGCGCGGATGGCCGTCTTCAGCTCGGACTTAACCGAGTTGTTGCGCTGGCGCGCCTTCTCGTTGGTGAGAATGCGCTTTTTCTGGGACTTGATATTTGCCACGTATTTAAAACTCTCTTTGTATTGCGGACTGGTCGTGAGGGTAATTCAGTTCAACCAATGACTGAGCGGCGTGGGGATACCGTGGACGATTGGACTAAAGTGCCCGTCGACCTGCTCGGACACACAGCTGTCTAGATTACCAGAGATACGGGGAATAGTCCCGGCAGCCACCCCTCGCGCGTGCCGTCTCCATCGACAGACACTCTTGCCGGCCCGGTCAGGTCAAATCTGACTTAGCCGGCGGCACCACACGGGGTCAGTGAAGCCGTGCAACAACCCGATCGAATGCCGCCGGGGGCAAGACGGCTCCGATCCGGCGCACATCGTCCGGCGCCAGCTGGATGATGCGGTCGGTGCGTACCTCGCTGGGCCTACCCTTGCGGTCCCAAG
This sequence comes from Arthrobacter sp. CAN_A212, assembly GCF_015752345.1. Classification (NCBI taxonomy): domain Bacteria; kingdom Bacillati; phylum Actinomycetota; class Actinomycetes; order Micrococcales; family Micrococcaceae; genus Arthrobacter; species Arthrobacter sp. CAN_A212. The sequence goes on along the minus strand of NZ_JADOUT010000004.1, from coordinate 85,716 downwards.
GGCCCGCTCCGATGTCGACGTAGGCAGGGTCGGAGCCGTGCGCGCTGTTCCGGTCGCGACTGGTCAGCATCAGGCCGAGCAGCTTCTTGCCGTGTTTCCCGATCAGGAGGACCGGCCGGTCCTTGCCCTGGCGGTGGTCCTCCTGATAGGGGACCCACGCCCAAACAATCTCGCCGGCGTCGGGCCGGTTGTCGGGGCGTGGCGCGTAGCTGATCGTCGGGGTGCCCGTGAAGTCCCCGGCGTAGGAGGACGGGGTGCGGTGGGGCTTCGTCTGTCGCGGCGGGGCCTGCAGTGCCCTGACAGCGCGACGGGCGAACCGCAGCAGTGAACTGGCGTCAAAGGGCATGCGGTCCAGAATACAGTTCAGGTGATCGCCCGGATTCCAGAGCATTCGCCAGCTCGTGGGAGACTGTTAACTCAGCTGGTGCAAGAAAACCCGCGTACCAGCGAAGTTCACTTAGCTGGCGAACCCGGCCGTTGTCGTTATAACGGCTGCCGCGCAGCAGCCTTCGCAACAGTAAGGAATGTCCAGTGTCACCCAAGGCCCGCACTTCCCCAGTGCCCGCCGCCACTGATCCGGCGATCATCAGGAACTTCTGCATCATCGCGCACATCGATCATGGGAAGTCCACCTTGGCGGACCGGATGCTGCAGCTCACCGGAGTCGTTGAGCAGCGTGACATGAAGGCCCAGTACCTGGACCGCATGGACATTGAGCGCGAACGCGGCATCACCATCAAGTCCCAGGCCGTCCGGTTGCCCTGGGAGCTCGACGGCGTCAGCTACGCGCTGAACATGATCGACACCCCTGGCCACGTCGACTTCACGTACGAGGTTTCCCGGTCGCTGGCTGCCTGCGAAGGCGCAATCCTCCTCGTTGACGCGGCGCAGGGCATCGAGGCCCAGACCCTCGCCAACCTCTATCTGGCGATGGAAAACAACCTCACCATCATCCCGGTGCTGAACAAGATCGACCTCCCGGCGGCGCAGCCTGAGAAGTACGCCGCCGAGCTGGCCAGCCTGATCGGCGGCGAGCCGGAGGACGTCCTACGGGTATCCGGCAAGACCGGCATGGGCGTCGAGGCCCTCCTGGACCAGATTGTCCGGGATCTTCCGCCACCCGTGGGCAACCCGGATGCACCGGCCCGCGCCATGATCTTCGACTCCGTCTACGACACGTACCGTGGCGTCGTCACCTACGTCCGGGTGGTTGACGGCATGCTGCACCCCCGCGAGCGGATCCAGATGATGTCCACCCGCGCAAGCCACGAGCTGCTCGAGATTGGCGTCAGCTCACCGGAGCCCACCCCCTCCAAGGGGCTCGGCGTCGGCGAGGTGGGCTACCTCATCACCGGGGTGAAGGACGTCCGCCTGTCCAAGGTCGGTGACACCGTCACCAATCTGGCCAAGCCCGCCACGGCGTCACTTCCCGGCTACGCGGACGCGAAGCCCATGGTCTTCTCCGGCCTCTACCCGCTGGACGGCACCGACTATCCGGTGCTCCGGGACGCGCTCGAGAAGCTCATGCTCAACGACGCTGCGCTCGTGTACGAGCCGGAGACCTCCGCCGCGCTCGGTTTCGGATTCCGGGTAGGCTTCCTCGGCCTCCTGCATCTGGAGATCACCCGCGAACGGCTCGAACGCGAACACAACCTGAACCTGATCTCCACGGCACCCAACGTGGAATACCAGGTGACGCTAGAAGACAAGAAGCTCATTCACGTCACCAACCCCAGCGAGTACCCCACCGGGAAGATCGCAGAGGTTCGCGAGCCAATGGTCTCGGCGACCATCCTGGCACCCACCGAGTTTGTGGGCGCCATCATGGAACTGTGCCAGAGCCGGCGCGGGGTGATGGGTGGCATGGACTACCTCTCGGAAGACCGGGTGGAGATCCGGTACCGGCTGCCGCTGGCCGAGATCGTCTTCGACTTCTTCGACATCCTCAAGTCCCGGACCCGCGGTTATGGTTCGCTGGACTGGAAGGCCGACGGCGACCAGGCCGCCGACCTGGTCAAGGTGGACATCATGTTGCAGGGCGAACAGGTCGACGCTTTCTCGGCGATCACCCACCGCGACAAGGCCTACGCCTACGGCGTGATGATGACCGGCAAGCTGCGCGAACTCATTCCCCGCCAGCAGTTCGAGGTACCCATCCAGGCCGCGATTGGCTCACGGATCATTGCCCGCGAAAGCATCAGGGCCATCCGCAAGGACGTCCTCGCGAAGTGCTACGGCGGTGACATCACCCGTAAGCGCAAACTGCTCGAGAAGCAGAAGGAAGGCAAGAAGCGGATGAAGATGGTGGGACGGGTGGAGGTTCCCCAGGAAGCCTTCATCGCCGCCCTGACCACCGACGAATCCAAGGACAAGGTCAAGAAGTAGCAATGCCGAGTGCTCTGCCTCTTGGCCTGCCCTCGCCGGAGAACGGTCTGCTGCCGGAACAGGCGGCGGTCGGGAGCGCCGACCGCAAGCTGGGGCTGTACGTGCACATTCCGTTCTGCGCGGTGCGGTGCGGGTACTGCGACTTCAATACCTACACTGCGACCGAGCTGGGCGGCGGTGCATCCCAGGACCGGTACGCGGCGACGGTCAGTGCCGAACTGGACCTTGCCAGCCGTGTCCTGACCGAGTCGGGAACCGCTCCGCGGCCCCTATCCACCGTCTTCTTTGGAGGCGGCACTCCCACCCTGCTCCCCGCCGAGGACCTCGCGACCGTGCTGCGGACAGCAGTCGGGCACTGGGGGCTCGCCCCCGGCGCCGAGGTGACCACCGAGGCGAACCCCGACTCGGTCACCCCGGAGTCGCTTGCCGTGCTGGCCGGGGCAGGTTTTACGAGGGTGTCGTTCGGGATGCAGTCAGCGGTGCCCCACGTCCTGGAAGTGCTGGACCGCACCCACTCGCCTGAGCGGGTGCCGTTGGCCGTCCAGTGGGCTCGGGAAGCCGGGCTGCGCGTCAGCCTAGACCTCATCTACGGCACGCCGGGGGAGAGCGCCGCCGACTGGCAGCGGTCCCTCGATGCCGCCTTGTCCTACGGCCCGGACCACGTCTCCGCCTACGCGCTGATCATTGAGGAGGGCACCAAGCTTGCCGCGCGGATCCGCCGAGGACAGGTGCCCGACATCGACGACGATGACCACGCTGAAAAGTACGCGCTGGCCGAGCAGGCCATGGCCGCGGCCGGGCTGGGGTGGTACGAGGTCAGCAACTGGGCGCGCACCCCCGAGGACGAATGCCGGCACAACCTGGCGTACTGGCGGGGTGACGACTGGTGGGGCGCCGGTCCCGGCGCCCACTCGCACGTTGGCGGTGTGCGGTGGTGGAACGTGAAGCACCCCACCGCCTACGCGCATCGGCTGTCCTCGGGCGTATCGCCGGCAGCGGGCCGGGAGATTCTCGACGCCGACACCCGGTACGTTGAGGACGTGATGCTCCGCGCCCGCCTCCGGGAGGGCCTGCCCACCAGTGCGCTGCGCCCGGAGGGCCGCCAGGCGGTCGCTGGGCTGATCGCGGACTCGCTGGTGGACCCGGCCGCAGCGTTCGCGGGCACTATCACCCTGACTGCCAGTGGCCGACTCCTCGCGGACGCCGTGGTCCGGCGGCTGCTGCCCGACTGACTGCCCGACTGCCCGCCGGTCTGACTGCCAGCCTGACTGACACGGATTCCAATAACCCGGCCAGCCAACTCGCATTCCGCTGGCCCCCGGCCGACTGGCTCGCGGCCTGGCTGGGCTGGGCTGGGCTGGGCCGGCCTACTTGAAGAGCCGGAGATTCAGGGTGTAGCGGTATGGCCGGCCGCGGTTGACCTGGATACCGGCAATCGCTGACGAGAAGGCGATGGCCACCCAGATCAGCGCGTTGACGACGGCGAACAGTCCGCCGACCGTGGGCAGCATGGACAGCAGCCAGGCCGCGAACGCCAGCAGCGTCGGAGGGAAGGTGAAGTTGAACGCTTCCCGCGCTTCCTGCGCGGTGAACGGCCCACGGTTCTTGAAGATGAGCAGGATCAGCAGGGAGGGAATGAACCCCAGGATTCCGCCAAAGTGTGACAGGGTTGCCCACTGCCGGTCCTCGGACGCGGTCAGGGGGAGCGCATTCGCCGGGACGCCCTCGAAAGCGGACGAGGGCTGGCCGTGGCCGTCCGCGGATCCGTGTTGCTTGGGCTTCTCGGCGGGGTTAGACAACTGGACATCCTTCATTGCTTGCGGGGCCACCTGGGTAGGGGCCTTCCTCACTAGAGTACGTCTTTGCCCGGTGATAGTGCACCGTGGATCAGTCGGTCCGACCGGAAATTCCGGGATCGGTGAGGAAGTCAATCACTTCCTCCACCCGCCCCAGCAGCGACGGTTCCAGGTCGGCATAGCTGGTGACACAGCCGAGCAGCCGCTTCCAGCCGTGCGCGATGGCTGCCTTGTCGGAGTTGGGCCACCCGAGCCCGGCCAGGATGCCGGTCTTCCAATCCTGACCCCGCGGCACCACCGGCCAGGCGGTCAATCCGACGGCTCCGGGCTTGATGGCCTGCCACACGTCCACATAGGGGTGTCCGACGACGAGGACGTTGGCGGCGGCGCCCGGGACGTTCATGGCTTCCTGTGCGATGCGCTGCTCCTTGGATCCGGTGACCAGGTGGTCCACGAGGATGCCGAGCCGTCGATGGGGGCCGGGGGCGAAGGCCCGGATCATCCCGGCGAGGTCGTCGACCCCGTGGAGCGGCTCGACGACAATACCCTCCAGTCGCAGGTCATCACCCCATACTTTCTCGATCAGCTCGGCGTCGTGCTGGCCCTCCACCCAGATCCGGCTGGCGCGGGCCGTGCGGGCGCGGGCGCCGTCGACCCTGACGGATCCCGACGCCGTCACCCGGCGCGCCGGAGTGGCCGGGGCTACCGCTGGGGCCACGACTTCCACCGGGGACCCGTCCACATGGAAACCAAACCCCAGGGGGAAGGACTTGAGCTTGCCCCGGCGGTCTTCGAGCACCATTACGTGCATGCCGCCGGACTTCTCCACCCGGACCACCGCACCGACGTAGCCGCTCTGCACGTCTTCCAGCACCAGCCCGGCGCTGACCGGGACCTTGGGGAGTGGGACACTGCGGGGAGCTGAAATGTCCTGTGCTCCCCATTCGTAACTGGACATCGTCTTACTCGCTTCCCGGCTCACCGCTGGACGGTCCGGCCAGGGATTTTCAATGCTAACAATTCATCGGAAAGTACTAGACTTGGCACTTGGGTGTGTCGAGTGCCAGATCCGCTGAAGTGACGAGGAACCATGTTCGGAGGTGAAAAGTGAGCGAACCACGCCGGCTGGAGGTACTGCGTGCCATCGTCGAGGACTACGTGCATTCCCGGGAGCCTGTCGGATCGAAGGCCCTGGTGGAGCGGCATCAGCTGGGTGTCTCTTCCGCCACCATCCGCAATGACATGGCGGTGCTGGAGGAAGAGGGCCTGATCACGGCGCCCCACACCAGTTCCGGCCGCATTCCCACCGATAAGGGCTATCGCCTCTTCGTCGACCAGATTTCCGAGGTCAAGCCGTTGTCCGCGCCGGAGAAACGCGCCATCCAGGCCCTGCTGGAGGGTGCCGAGGATCTCGACGACGTCATGGACCGCACCGTCCGTCTGCTGTCCCACCTCACCAACCAGGTGGCAGTGGTGCAGTACCCCCATCTGGGGAGCGCCGCCGTCCGGCACCTTGAGTTCGTGCTTCTTGCACCGAACCAGGTGCTGGTGGTTCTGATCGCCACGAACGGCACCGTGCAGCAGCGTGTGGTACCCCTGCCGGAACCCGTCCCTGAGAACAGCCTCGCCGAACTCCGGCAGCATTTCCTCGGGTCGGTGGCGGGCACGAAGCTGACGTTCCTCCCGCAGGAACTTGCGTTGGCCGTGGCGACACTGCCGTTTCAGCAGCGCAGGGCGGGCACCGTCCTCGCGCGAACCCTGGAACAACTCGCGGGTATCAACCGCGAGGACCGGATTGTGATGGCTGGTACAGCCAACCTGGCCCGATCCACCGTAGACTTTCCCCTGAGCATTGGGCCGGTGCTGGAAGCACTCGAGGAACAGGTGGTCATGCTCCGCCTCCTCTCCGAAATGAAACACGATGCGTTTGGCGTGTCGGTGCGGATTGGGCGGGAGAACCCCCATGGCGGCCTCGCCGAAGCGTCGGTGATTGCCACCGGGTACGGCCCCGACTCGTTGGCGAAGGTGGGAGTCCTCGGACCAACCCGGATGGACTATCCCACGTCGATGTCGGCGGTACGCGCGGTGGCCCGTTACCTGTCCCGGATCCTCACGGACTAACCGGACGCCCGGCACGTAAGAACTTTGACGGCAACAATCGAACCTTTCGAAGATGGGGCGCTATTGCCCCATCTCGACCAGTGACACAGGAAGTGAAGTGCAGGAGTGAGTAATCACTATGAAGTCCTCGGTGTGAACCGCGATGCGAGCGGCGAGGAGATCAAGAAGGCCTACCGCAAGCTGGCACGGAAGCTTCACCCGGACGTCAATACGGGACCCGACGCCTCGGAGGAGTTCAAGTTGGTCACCCGCGCGTACGAGGTGCTGTCCGACCCGCAGAAGCGCCGGGTGTATGACACCACCGGCAACGAGAACGGAACCGACAACGGTTTCGGTGGCGGGCACGCCGGCCAGGGCTTTGCCTTCCAGGATATTTTCGAGACCTTCTTCGGTGGGGGCGGACCCAGCGGACCGCCGTCGCGCACGCGCCGGGGTCAGGACGCGCTCATCGCGGTCCGCATCGACCTGGTCGACGCGGTGTTCGGGATCAACAAGAAGATCGACGTCGAGACCGCCGCGGTCTGCCCCACGTGTGATGGCTCCTGCTGCCAGCCAGGGACCTCGCCGCGGACCTGCGACATCTGTGGTGGCTCCGGTCAGGTGCAGCGGGCCGTCCGCTCCATTCTGGGCCAGGTCATGACCAGCGCCACCTGTGGCACCTGCCAAGGGTTTGGCACAGTGATCCCCAACCCCTGCCATGAGTGCAACGGCGACGGCCGGGTCCGCAGCCGCCGCAGCCTCACCATCAAGGTACCAGCGGGTGTCTCCACCGGAACCCGGATCCAGCTCGGCGGCCAGGGTGAAGCCGGCATGGCCGGCGGACCGCAGGGTGACCTGTACGTGGAAATCCGGGTCAACCCGGACGCCACCTTCCTGCGCGAGGGAGACGACCTGCACGTCACCCTCAGCGTCCCAATGACCGCTGCCGCACTCGGCACCTCCCTGAACTTCGCCTCGTTCGACGGCGACCAGGAGCTGGGCATCAAGGCGGGCACCCAGTCGGGCGAGATCGTGACACTGCGCGGACTGGGAGTGACCCACCTGCGCGGCTACGGGCGCGGTGATCTCAAGGTCCACCTGAACGTCGAAACCCCCCGCAACGTCGACCAGGCGCAGGAGGAACTGCTCCGTAAACTGGCCGAACTCCGCGGCGAGGAGTTCGTCGAGGGACAACTTGCCAGCAACGGCTCAGGGGTATTCGCGAAGCTGCGGGAGCGGCTGGGTAACCTCTAGGCGTGAGCAACGCACTGTACTTTGGCGACCCCGATGCCGTCTCCGCCGCCGCTCCCGGATCCCGCTTCGTCCTGACCGGTGCGGAGGCCCGCCACGCTGCCACGGTGAAACGGGTCACCGTGGGCGAGGCCATCGACGTCGCCGACGGGCGTGGGCGCAGGCTGACGGGTACCGTTGCCGAGAGCAGCGGCCAGAACGTCACGCTCGAGGTCAGCACCGTCGACGACGAACCAGCCCCGGCCACAGCGCTCGTCCTCGTTCAGGCGCTGGCCAAGGGGGACCGTGATCTCCAGGCGGTCGAGGCCGCCACCGAGCTGGGGGTGGATGCGGTGGTGCCTTGGCAGGCGGACCGCAGCATTGTCCGCTGGCGCGCGGAGAAGGCCGTCAAGGGCCGGCAGAAGTGGGAGTCGACCGTCTGGGGCGCGGCCAAACAGTCGCGGCGGGCGCGGCTCCCGGAAGTGCACAGCCTCCATGACAGCCGGTCCCTCGCCGGCTGGTTGGCCGGCGTTGACCTGGCGTTGGTTCTGCATGAGGAGGCCGTCGACGGGCTGGGAACGTTCGTCGGGTCAGCTGACCAACAGGTGCCAGACATCGTCGCGGTCGTCGTGGGTCCGGAGGGCGGAATCAGCACTGCGGAACTGGAGCTGTTCCTGTCGAAGGGCGCTCATGCGGCGCGAATGGGCGATCATGTGCTGCGTTCCTCGACGGCCGGCCCGGCCGCGCTGGCCGTTCTGAACCAGCTTCTCGGCCGTTGGTAGCGACGCCCCCTAGCCGAGGTCGAAGCGCTTGGTGTCGGCGTTGAGTTCCTTAATGTTCTGTTCGGGGTCGTCCTGGTCGGCCGCGGGGCGGTCAAAAACTGTGACCTCATAGTCGCCGGGCTCCAGGGCAACGGTGAATTCGAACAGGCCCGGGGAACCGGGGCCCTCGTCCAGCCCCACCGTCCCACTCCGGTACGGTTTGAGGTCGACGCCGACCACTTCGTCGATCCGCCAGTACAGCACGGCATCGTCGGACACGCCGCTGCCGGATACGGTGATCTCCGGCTGGTCGCGAACCTCGCCGTGCTGTGGCTCGATCACCCAGATCGGCGCCAGCAGTGCCGTGTCCCGCTGCATTTGCCCGCCCAGCTCGATGTGACCGAAGGCGTTGAACCCGGTTTCCCCGTCGACCAGGATGACGACGCTGCTGGGATCGCCGCCGGAGACGAGGCCCGAGCTGGCGGCTGCAGCGCTGGCGGTATAGACGAGCTGCTGGACCGCCCGGTAGGCGGAGCCCTCATCGATCCGCGTGCCGAACGCGTCGCGGGAAATATCAACGGTAATGATGTTTCCGGGTGAGATTGAGGCGCTGACGGTGCCAGCCGGTGACCACGAACCGAAATAGTCGGGGTCCAGTGGTGCGCTGGTGGTCATGGCCTGCACGGCGGCGGCGATCGGATCCCCGCCCTGCTCACCTTTGAGGAACTCGCGGTACAGCAGGATGCTGCCGTTGTTGTCGCCCATCCAATAGACGGGCAGCAGGTTGGAGCCCGCGGCGGTGGCCGGTGGGACTGCCGAGTGGGGGACCGATGTCGGATCCGTCACGGTGCTCACCTGTGCGGGAAGGGAGGTCGCGGCGTCGGTGCCGTCCACCGGGGTGCAGCCGCTCAGGCCGAGGCCAGCCAGCGAGATCAAGGCTGTCGCGGTCAGGGTTTTACCGTGTCGGCGCCCGCGATCGCCAGGCTGAAAGGACCACTCCATCTGCGTCCTGTCCTTTCCCTGTCCCGCTCATCAATGTTTAAAAGACGTCACTTGCGTTATTCGCTGAAGCAACGTCTTCCAGCTTTACATACGGCTACCGGGCTCAGACGGGGTGTAGCCAAGTCGTCACTGGACTGAGACAGTATTGAAACCGTGCCGTTGCCCGGTAGTGACCAACTGCTTCCTGAGTGCGGCAGCAGCCCCCCGATCCGACGGATCCGCCAGGAGTGGAAACTCCTCGGAAGGGGGTCGGGTGACGTAAGATTGGCTGCGGACGGTCGTGCCGTCAGTTACCGATTCAAGGAGAGATGGAAGGCCGCGAAGGCCGATTATATGACCGATTCTTCAGTTGGCATTAGCGCAGTGGGGCTCGACACGGTCGTGATCCACTTCGATTCGACGGAACAGATGGTTCAGGCGCTGGGGACGAACGATGAAGCCTTGCGGCTGATCGAAAGCACCTTCGTGGGGGTCAACCTGCATGTGCGGGGCAACGAGCTGTCCATCACCGGACCCGCCGTCGACGTGTCACGCACGGAGCGGCTCATCTCCGAAATCCGCACCCTCGCCGCGAACAACACCACAGTCAATCCACAGGTTCTCCGGCAGCTCCTTTCGATGCTGAAGGATCAGTCGATCAGCAGCCCCTCGGACGTGCTGACCATGAACATCCTGTCCTCCCGCGGCAGGACCATCAGGCCCAAGACGCTGAACCAGCGCGACTATGTCGAGGCGATCGACCGGCACACGGTGGTGTTCGGGATCGGCCCGGCCGGTACCGGGAAGACCTATCTGGCAATGGCCAAGGCTGTGCAGGCGCTGCAGCACAAGGAAGTCAACCGGATCATCCTCACCCGCCCGGCGGTGGAGGCGGGCGAGCGGCTGGGGTTCCTGCCCGGCACCCTCAGCGACAAGATCGACCCGTACCTGAGGCCCCTCTACGATGCCCTCCACGACATGATGGACCCTGACACGATTCCCCGATTGATGGCTGCGGGCACCATTGAGGTGGCCCCGCTGGCCTACATGCGCGGACGCACCCTCAACGACGCGTTCATCATCCTGGACGAGGCGCAGAACACCACGCCCGAGCAGATGAAAATGTTCCTCACCCGGCTCGGCTTCGGCTCCAAGATGGTGGTCACCGGCGACATCACCCAGGTGGACCTCCCCGGCGGCACCAACTCGGGCCTGCGGGTGGTCAGCGAAATCCTCCAGGGGGTCGACGACGTCAGCTTCCGAACCCTGGACGCCTCCGACGTCGTCCGGCACCGGCTGGTCGGCGACATCGTGACCGCCTACAGCGTTTGGGATGAAAACCAGCGTGCCTCGGCCGCCCGCGACCACCGGGGCCCGCGGTCACACGCGGGAGGCAAGGCATGAGCATCGAGGTCAACAACGAATCAGGGATCGACGCCGATGAGGAGAACCTGGTCCGGCTGGGACGGTTCCTTCTGGATAGCCTGTACGTCCACCCCGAGGCAGAGCTGTCGATCATCCTCGTCGACACGGTGGCGATGGAAAAACTTCATCTCGAATGGATGGACGAGCCGGGACCCACCGATGTCCTGTCGTTCCCCATGGACGAGCTCCGTCCCGGCACCGCCGGCCGGCTCACCGCGGCAGGTGTTCTCGGCGACGTGGTCCTCTGCCCCGAGGTGGCGCAGGAGCAGGCCGCGAAGGCTGGTCACTCCACCGGCGAGGAACTGCTCCTTCTGACCACCCACGGGGTGCTGCATCTGCTGGGGTACGACCATGCGGAACCCGACGAGGAGGCTGAAATGTTCGGCCTCCAGCGTCGCCTGCTGGCCGACTATCTGGGCGGAAAAGCGCCCGAGGAGACTGTCAGTTGATCATTTGGGTCCTCGCACTCATGGCGTTGGTGTTTGTCCTCGTTGCAGCGCTGGTCACGGCCGCCGAGGCCGCCTTCAGCTATCTGCCCCGCCAGGAGGGCGAGGAACTGCTGCAGGGCAAATCCGGCCGCGCGCTGGAGCGGATTCTCGCCTCGCCCATCGCCCACATGCACGCGCTCCGGTTCTGGCGGGTCTGGTTCGAGATGGCCGCCGCCGTGGCAGTCGCCATCCTCTTCCACGACATCCTCGACAACGTGTGGATTGCTGGCCTGCTGGCCACTGCCACCATGGCCGCGGTCGGGTTTGTCCTCGTGGGTGTGTCGCCCCGTCAACTGGGTCGCACCCACGCCAGCACAGTGGTTCCTGCCACGGCCGGACTGGTTCGTTTCCTGTGCGGGGTCCTCGGGCCGGTGCCACGCTGGCTCGTCTCCCTGGGCAGCTCCATCACCCCGGGAGCGGCCCGCGCCGAGGCGGCCTTCTTCACTGAAGAGGAGTTCCGCGAACTGCTCTCGCGCGCCAACGACGCGGAGATGATCGAGGACAGCGAGGCGGAACTGATCCACTCCGTGTTTGAACTGGGCGACACCAAGGTGCGCTCCGTCATGGTGCCGCGCACCGACATGGTGTCCATCGAGACCGGGTCCACGCTGAAACAGGCGATGTCGCTGTTCCTGCGCTCGGGCTATTCCCGCATTCCCGTCATCGGCGACAGCGCCGACGACATCATCGGCATCCTCTACCTCAAGGACGTCGTCGCCCAGCTGCACGGTCCCGATGATCGGGACTCGGATCCGGTGGACGGCGTGTGCCGGGCGGTGCGCTACGTCCCGGAGTCAAAGCCGGTGAGCGATTTCCTGCAGGAACTGCAACGCGAATCCACCCACGTCGCCATCGTCATCGACGAGTATGGCGGCACCGCGGGCCTGGTGACCCTCGAGGACCTGATCGAGGAAATTGTCGGCGAGATCGTGGACGAGTACGACTCCGAAGTACCCGAGCTGGAACAACTCGGCAACGGCGAATACCGGATCAGCTCACGGATGGGCATCGACGACCTGGGGGAGATCTTCCACGTCGATCTGGAGGACGACGAGGTGGACACGGTGGGCGGTCTGCTCGCGAAGACACTCGGCCGGGTGCCCATCGTCGGAAGCGAGGTCACCGTTGGCAGCATCGGATTGCGCGCCGAACGGGTCGAAGGCCGCAGAAACCGGGTATCGCACATCATTGTGCGGAAGCGGGAACCCGCGAACGACGACGACGGCCGGGACCGACATCCCGCACAACTTCAAGGACACGGCGGAATATCATGAGCGAAAAACAGCACCGGGCCGGGTTCGTATCCCTGGTCGGTCGCCCGAATGCCGGCAAATCGACATTGACCAACGCGCTGGTGGGACAGAAGGTGGCCATCACCTCGTCCAAACCGCAGACCACGCGGCACACCATCAGGGGGATTGTGCACCGGGAGGACTCCCAGCTGATCCTTGTTGACACGCCGGGACTGCACCGTCCCCGCACTCTCCTGGGGCAGCGGTTGAACGACCTCGTGGCAGACACGCTCGCCGAAGTGGACGCGATCGGATTCTGTATCCCCGCCAACGAGCCGATCGGGCCGGGCGACAAGTTCATTTCCCAGCAGTTGTCCCGCCTGCAGCGCAAACCGCTGATCGCCGTCGTGACCAAAACCGATCTGGTGGACCGTGCCGCCCTGACGCGGCAGCTGATGGCTGTCGTGGCCCTGGGTGAGGAGGTGCTCGGTGAGGACGGATGGGCCGACGTCGTCCCGGTGTCTGCCGCCGACGGCTTCCAGGTGGAGACGGTGGGGGACGTGTTCGTGTCGCACATGCCCGAATCCCCGCCCCTGTACCCGGGTGGTGCGCTGACCGATGAGCCGGAGGCCGTGATGGTCGCGGAACTGGTCAGGGAAGCGGCCCTCGAAGGCGTCCGCGATGAAATGCCGCACTCGCTTGCTGTGGTGGTCGATGAGATTGTTCCCCGGGAGGGCCGGAGCGCGGACAACCAGCTGCTCGACGTCCGGGTGAACCTTTTCGTCGAGCGTTCCTCCCAGAAAGCAATCATCATTGGTAAGGGTGGTGCCCGCCTCCGGGAGGTAGGCACCAACGCGCGCAAGAGCATCGAAGCCCTGCTGGGCACGCGGATCTACCTCGACCTGCACGTGAAAATTGCCAAGGACTGGCAGCGCGACCCCAAGCAGCTGGTGCGCCTGGGGTTCTAGGCCGGGCACTACCCGGCTCCAGCAGTCGTTGACTGAGAGGCTGGGACTGGTTCGCTTTGCCACCGTCCACCAGCTACACCCGACCGAAATTCTCCGAAAGGGCCGCACCGAATGAGTCCCCGATCCGCCGATGCCGGCCACCCCGCCGAGGGCGCTGCGGCGTCTCCGGGTGGGCGCCACCTCGGCCGGTCGGCGCCTCAGACCGCCCTGAAGATCATTGCCGGTGTCCTGGCCACGGTGCTCATCGCCGGTGCAGGGTTCGCCTCCGTCCAGCTGCTGCGGTTGCAGGGCAACGTGCTGACCCAGCCCCTGAACCTTGGCACCGATCAGGACGGCGACGACACCGCCAATATCGACCGGGACCCCGTGCAGATCCTGATCCTCGGGACCGATACCCGGGAAGGGTCGGAAAACGCCGCGTACGGTGGCGAGGAGTTCACCACTGAGACCGGCAACTCCGATGTCATGATGATGATGCACCTGTCCGCTGACCGGGAGAACGTCACGATGGTCAGCTTCCCCCGCGACCTCCTGGTGCCGCTGCCGGCCTGCCTCGACCCTGAATCCGGGACGCTCAGCCCGGCGCAGGATCTCGCGATGCTCAACGGTGCGCTCGGCAACGGTGGGCCTGGCTGCACCGTCGCCGCGATCAACGAACTGACCGGCCTGAAGATCGACCACTTCATGATGGCCGATTTCAAGGCTGTCAAGGAACTCTCCTCGACCCTCGGCGGCGTCGAGGTCTGCGTGAACCAGGCCATCGAGGACACCTACTCCGGGCTCAGCCTGCCCGCTGGCACCTCCGAGGTGGAGGGTGAGCAGGCGCTGGCCTTCCTGCGGACCCGCCACGGTTTCGCTGACGGTGGCGACGAGGGCAGGATTCGCGCCCAACAGTCGTTCATGGCGTCAATGGCCCGCAAGATCACCGAGGAAGGAACCCTCAACAACCTTCCCCGGATGTACGCGATCGCCGAAACCATCACCAGGAATCTCACCGTCGATGACGGGCTGAGCCAGATTCCCGACCTCCTGCGCCTGGCCGATCGCCTGAAGGACGTCGATCTGGCGAAGGTGGCCTTCGTGACGATGCCCGTGCTGCCCTACGAACCGGACCTGAACCGGCTGGTCCCTGACGAGGAACGCGCCGCCGAACTGTTCGAGACCCTCGTGGACGATCGCAGCATCATCGACGCCGCGGAACCCGAGCCGTCAGCTGCTCCTGACCCCTCCAACTCTCCCGGCCCCTCGGCCTCTTCCGACCCATCCGCCTCAGGTGAGGCGTCCCAGGAGCCGAGCGCAGAGCCCTCCGCTGAGGAGGAACCCGACTTCGATCCCGCCGCAGTCCCGTTCACCGTCATTGACTCCTCCGGAGAAACCGACCGGGGTGAGGAAATCCTGGAACTGCTGCAGGGCGAGGGCTACACCCAGGCGGTGGTTAGTGAGGACTCCGAAACACCGGCAACCCAGCTGTTCGTCGGTCCGGGCTACGAGGCGATCGCAACAGCGGTGGCCGAGCTGTTTGGGCTCGCCGATGTTCAGGTGTTGTCCAGCCCCGCTACCGTGGGGCTCGCCCTGAGCGTCGGCGCCGACTTCACGAGCGGCAGCACCGTCACGACGGAGGGCCTGCCGCCCGAGCTGTCAGGCCAGACTGCTGACCAGGTGACCTGCCAGTCGTCGTTCGGCTCGTAGCAGCTACCAGATCCGGACCCGCTGGTCGGGGTCCAGCCACAGCTGATCTGCCTCGGTCACGCCAAACGCGTCATGGAACGGGTCCAGGTTGCGCACCACCTGATTGCACCTGAACTCGTTGGGGGAGTGCGGATCGACGGTCAGCCGGCGGACGGCCTCCTCGCCGCGGATCTTCTGCCGCCAGCACTGGGCCCACGAGATGAAGAACCGCTGAGCGCCGGTCAAGCCATCAATGACCGGCGGTTCCGCGCCGTCCAGGCTCAGCAGGTAGGCGCGGTAGCCGATGGACAGCCCGCCCAGGTCGCCGATGTTCTCGCCGAGGGTGAGCTTGCCGTTGACGGTGTGTCCGGGAGCCTCGGCCGGGCTGAGGGCATCGTACTGCTCCACCAGACGCGCGGTGAGTGCGTCGAAGGCGGCCCGGTCCTGGTCGGTCCACCAGTTGTCCAGGCGGCCACTTCCATCGAACTGTGAACCCTTATCGTCAAATCCGTGGCCGATCTCGTGGCCGATCACCGCGCCGATTGCTCCGTAGTTGACCGCCGGATCGGCGTCGACGTCGAAGAACGGCGGCTGCAGAATGGCTGCCGGGAAGACGATTTCGTTCATGGTGGGCATGTAGTAGGCATTGACGGTTTGCGGTGTCATCAGCCAGTTGCCGCGGTCGATCGGTCCACCGAGCCGGGCGAGCTGGCGATCCAGTTCGAAGGCTGTCGCTCGGCGGACGTTCCCGTAGGTGTCGCCGTCGACGATTTCCAGTTCCGCATAATCGATCCACTGGTCGGGGAAGCCGATCTTGGTGTGGAACCGTTCCAGCTTGGCGAGGGCGCGCTCTTTCGTCTCTGAGGTCATCCAGTCGAGCGAGGTGATGCTGTCCCGGTAAGCGGACAGCAGGTTTTCGACCAGCCCCAGCATGATGGCCTTGTGGGTGGGTGGGAAGTGCCGGTTCACGTACTCCCGTCCGACAGCCTCTCCGACGGCCCCCTCCACCAGGGCAACCCCGCGCTTCCAGCGGTCTTTGATCTGCGGTATGCCGCTGAGGTGAGTGCCGTAGAAGGCGAACGCAGCGTCAACGAACGCGCGGCTGAGGTACCCGGCCGCGTGCAGCAGCACCCGGGCGGTGAGCCAGCTTTTCCACACCGAGAGGTCTCCCGAGGCCAGGAGCCGGTCCACTGCGGCCAGATACTGGGGCTGGCTGACGATCAGCTCGTCGATGCCGTCGGCGTCGCGGGTCAGGGTCCGAAGCCATGGGCCGCTGAACGGTGCCAGCTCGACGACGGCGTCCAGGCCCAGCAGGTTGTAGGTGGCCTGCGGGTCCCGCCGGGTGACCGCATCCATATGGGCAGCCGCGAGTTGGGTTTCCAGGTCGAAGACGGCCGTGGCCCGTCCCTCCGCGTCGTCCACTCCCGCTTCCTTGAACAGGGCGACCAGGAGGGACCGGTACTCGGTCCGGGAGGTTTCGAACTTGTCCTCCCGGTAGTAGGACTCGTCGGGCATGCCCAGCCCCGACTGGTAGAGGTGCAGCAGGTACCTTTCGGGGTTGCCGGCGTCGTTGCTCACGTAGGGCAGCGCCAGCCCGGCGATACCGGTCCGGGAGAGTTCGGCGTCCAGCGCGACCAGGGCCGCCGTTGACTCGACCGCGTCAATCCTCTCCAGCAGGGGAGCTACCGGGTCCGCGCCGACCCGCTCAATGTGGTCCTCGTCCATGAAAGAGCCGTAGAGCGCCTTGATCCTGAAATTGTCGCCGGACGGAGAAGGCGTCGACGCCGCGTCCTCGATGATCTGGCGCACGGCCAGTTCGGCAGCATCCCGGAGCTGCGTGAAGGCGCCTTCCAGCGGCCGGTCTGCCGGAATATCGGTGGTGCTCAACCAGCCACCGTTGACGTGCCGGAACAGGTCATCCTGAACCCGTTCCTCAGTACCGGTTGCCGTGTGGGTGGTCCCTGCCGTTGTCATGGTTGTCCTCACTGGTGGGGTGAATTCGGGGGTGCGATGAAGTGAAATCGATCCGGATTCCATCCTATGCTCCATGCTAGGGTGGGCTTGTGCGCGCAGAACTGCTTCTCCTTAGCTGCCGCGGCGGGGCCAGAACGACTAGGTAGTCACTCAAGACACAGTCAAGGCCGACTCCCCGCTGCGGAGTCAGTGATGCCCGGCCCAGTCCTGAAGAACCCGGCTCAGAGTCGTACCGAAGCTGCCCCGGAGTCTTCCCCCAGAACCTCCAGAGAACAGGCCAATCATCATGCGCAACGCACAAAAGACGTCCGGAATGCCGTTCCACAAGTACACGCCGTTCCAGGACCAGATCACCGTTGAACTGCCGGACCGGACCTGGCCCGACAAGGTCATCACCAAGGCACCGCGCTGGTGTGCGGTCGACCTGAGGGACGGGAACCAGGCGCTGATCGATCCGATGAGCCCCGAACGCAAGCACAAGATGTTCGACCTTCTCGTCCAGATGGGCTACAAGGAGATCGAGGTGGGGTTCCCTTCGGCGTCGCAGACCGACTTCGACTTCGTCCGTCAGCTGATCGAGACGGACCGGATTCCCGACGACGTCACCATCCAGGTCCTCACCCAGGCCCGGGAGCACCTGATCGAGCGGACCTACCAGTCGATTGAGGGCGCCGATCGTGCCATCGTCCACCTGTACAACTCGACCTCGGTCCTGCAGCGCCGGGTGGTGTTCAACCAGGACAAGGACGGCATCATCGACATCGCGCTGACCGGGGCGCGGCTCTGCAAGAAGTTCGAGGAAACCCTCCGGAACACCGAGGTCACCTACGAGTACTCTCCCGAGTCCTTCACCGGCACCGAACTGGAATTCGCGGCGCGGATCAGCAACGAGGTCGCGGTGGTCCTGGAAGCCAGCGCAGACCGCCAGATGATCCTGAACCTGCCGGCAACCGTCGAGATGGCCACCCCCAATGTGTACGCCGACTCGATCGAGTGGATGTGCCGGAATCTGGACAACAGGGAAAACATCATCCTGTCCCTGCACCCGCACAACGACCGCGGGACCGGCGTCGCAGCAGCCGAGCTCGGTTACCTGGCGGGCGCTGACCGGATCGAGGGCTGCCTCTTTGGCAACGGCGAGCGCACCGGCAACGTTGACCTGGTGACGCTGGGCATGAACCTCTACGGTCAGGGTATCGACCCGGAGATCGACTTCTCCGACATTGACCACATCCGGCGGACCGCGGAGTACTGCAACCAACTCCCCGTCCCCGAGCGTTCACCGTACGGTGGCGACCTGGTGTTCACCGCCTTCTCCGGCTCCCATCAGGACGCCATCAAGAAGGGCTTCGAACGGATGGAGGCCGACGCCGCCGATGCCGGCACGACCGTCGAGGACATCCCCTGGGCGGTGCCCTACCTGCCGATTGACCCGAAGGATATTGGGCGCAGCTATGAGGCAGTGATCCGGGTCAACTCCCAGTCCGGCAAGGGCGGTGTCGCCTACCTGCTGAAGAACGAGCACAGCCTGGACCTGCCGCGACGGGCGCAGATCGAGTTCTCGGGGGTCATCCAGCGTCGCACCGACACGGCTGGCGGGGAAATTACCGGGGCCGAGTTGTGGAAGGTCTTCCAGGACGAGTACCTGCCCAGCCGGGCTGGTGGCGCGGGCACCTGGGGACACTATGCCCTCACCAGCGTCAACACCGCTACCGGGGAGGACGACTCCTTCAAGCTTACCGCGTCCCTGCTGGTGGACGGCGTCCAACAGCGGCGTTCCGCCGAGGCCAACGGCCCGATTGCGGCTCTGCTCTCCATCCTGGGCGAGGACGGGGTGGACGTGCGGGTCCTGGACTACACCGAGCATGCCCTGTCCGCCGGGGGCAACGCCCGCGCGGCAGCCTACGTCGAGTGCACTATCGGGGAACGCGTCCTCTGGGGGATCGGCATCGACTCCAACACCACGATGGCCGCGCTGAAGGCAGTCATCTCAGCTGTGAACCGTGCGATCAGGGACCAGCAGGCCAGCTAGCGTCACCGGCGGGGCATCAAGCCACACGGGGGCAACGGTCAGGGGGCGCGCCCCCACCGATGCCCCCGTGCGGCGGAAGTGGTGCGAAAATGGAACGGTGTCCTCGTCCTTCGCCTCCCGCACCTACCGCGCCGAAGGCGTTGTGCTGCGCACCTACAAACTCGGTGAAGCCGACCGGATCATCGTCTTCCTCACCAGGGATCACGGGCAGGTCAGGGCCGTGGCCAAAGGTGTGCGCCGCACCAGCAGCAAGTTCGGTTCGCGGCTGGAACCCTACATGACGGTGGATCTGCAGCTGGTGGCCGGACGCAGCCTCGACGTCGTCACCCAGGCGCAAACGAAGGGCGCCTACGGCCACGGGATCGCCGCCGACTACGGCCGGTACACGGCTGCCGCGGCGATCGCCGAAACGGCGGAGCGGCTTACCGACGCCGACGGCGAATCCTCCGGAGCCCAGTACAACCTCATCGTCGGGGCGCTGTCAGCCCTGAGCAGGGGCTTGCACGCACCGGAGCTGATCCTCGACTCTTACCTGCTGCGTGCCCTCGCCACCGCCGGCTGGGCACCGAGCTTCACCGATTGCGCCCGCTGTGGGACGCCCGGGCCGCACTCCGCCTTCTCGGCGCCCCTGGGTGGGGGAGTGTGCCCCGACTGCCGTCCACCAGGAGCCGCGTCGCCGTCGGCCGAGTCAATGGAGCTGCTCGCCGCTCTGCTCTCCGGGAACTGGGACACAGCCGACGCCTCCGGCCCACAGTCCCGCCGGGAGGCCGCCGGGCTGGTCGCTAGTTATCTGCAGTGGCACCTCGAACGCGTCGTCAAATCCCTCAAACTAGTGGAGCGTCAGTGAAGTCAGGACCGACAGCCAATCAGGACTGGCGAACCACCAGCCCTACCCGCCCGTGGCCACACCCCTCGGGCGAAACGGCTCCCGCCATCCCGGCGCAGTTCGTGCCCAAGCACGTGGCGATCGTGATGGACGGGAACGGCCGGTGGGCCAACCAGCGCGGTCTGCCCCGGACGGAAGGCCACCGTGCCGGGGAAGCGGCACTGCTCGATGTGATGGCCGGCGCCATCGAGATCGGGGTGAAGCACGTGTCGGTCTACGCGTTCTCCACCGAGAACTGGAAACGCTCGCCGGACGAGGTGCGGTTCCTGATGGGGTTCAGCCGGGACGTCCTGCGTCGACAGCGCGATCAGCTGGACGCTTGGGGCGTGCGGATCCGCTGGTCCGGACGGCGTCCCCGACTGTGGCAGTCGGTGGTGAAGGAACTGGAGGTGGCTGAACAGCAGACCCTCGGCAACACCACCTGCACCCTCACCATGTGTGTCAACTATGGGGGCCGTGCGGAGATCGCCGACGCTGCCCGCGCCATCGCCGAGCAGGTCCAGGCCGGCAAGCTGCGCGCGTCGGCCGTGTCGGAGAAGACCATCCAGAAGTACCTCGACGAACCCGATCTCCCCGACGTCGACCTGTTCCTGCGGACCTCCGGTGAGCAGAGGTTCTCCAACTTCATGCTGTGGCAGTCCGCCTATGCGGAGATGGTGTTCATGGACGTGCTCTGGCCCGACGTCGACCGCCGGGTGTTGTGGCGGGCGATCGGCGAGTACGCGGGCAGGGACCGACGCTTCGGTGGCGCGGTGGACCAGTCGGCTGCGGCACCGGGCTAGCTCCGGCCGACAAGCTCCTGACAGCGGAGCCACCCGTCTAGGGTCAGGTACACCTCGCGGCGGACCGGTTCCTTGGAGAGTAGGACGTCGTGCAGCGCGCCCTCATACCGGCAGACGGTCACGTTCGGTCCGAGCTGGAGGGCCCGCTGGGTCATCAGGGTCACATCCAGCACACTGTCCGAGGTGAGCATCGCCTCGCTCCAGACCGGGCTCACCGATGAGCGGGTCGAGGCCAGGACCAGGACCGGTACGTTGATGTCCAGTCCCCGGCGCACCTGGGCGTGCCCGGCCAGGACCGCCGCCACCCAGCCCGCCCTGATGGAGAAGCCGAACTCGGGACGCCACAGGGGATTGATGTCCCAGTCGCCGTCGCCGGTATTGCTGATGCTGCGCCAGTAAAAACCGATCTCCGGGAGCTTCAGCCGTGCCTTCGGTTTGAACCGGGTGATGGGATCCAGCAGTCCCTGGGTGGCGCCCCGGAAAATCGCACTACCCTGCACATCAAGCCAGGGACTGTTCAGGATCAGGCTGGCAATCCGGCCGGGATTGCGGTGGACCCATAGCGAGGCGATGAGCGCTCCCGTGGAGTGCGCCATCAGGTGCACGTGAACCGGCACCTCAGCGCCCTGCCGTTCACGGATGTGGGATGCCATCGCCCGCAACGCCGCATCGAGGTCGTCGTCATAATCGGCGAGGTCCCCGACATATCCGGGGGTCTGCCCGTCGCGTAGGCTGCGCCCGTACTTGTGAAGATCCAGCGCGTAGAAGGCGACCCCGCGCGCCGCGTAGAACTCGGCGAGGCCACGGTGGAGGAAGTAGTCGCTCCAGCCGTGCAGGTAGAGGACTGCAGTGACTGGCGGCTCCTCGGATGCCGGTTCGTTGGTGCTCCCTCGCTCGGGTCGCTGGGGCAGGCGATCCAGGAGGTGCGACCACCAGACACGGGGATGGAACCGGTTGCCTGCGGGGGGATGCGTCGCCATTGGGTTCTCGGGTGTCGGGGGAGTGTAGGACACCAGCGTCGCGACGCACGGACCCTCGTCGTCGGTGCCGAGCGGCAGGTCGGCGCAGGTGAACCCGTCGCCCAGATAGTCCGGTTTCCAGATCAGCCCCATCCGAAAACTGTAACCGCTGGCTCCGTCTCCAGGAGCAGCTCCACCGCCGGCGGGCAGGAGTTGTTGTTGGCAGCTTGTGCGTGGGAGTTTTAGAGCATGCGAATCTACCCTGCCTTTTTCCGACTGGTCTTCTCCCGCATGGACGCCGAACGGGCCCACCAGATCGGGTTCCGGCTGATTCGTGCCGCGGAACGCACACCCGCCGGCTTGGTGCTGCGTCAGCTGACAAAACCACACCCGGGACTGCAGACCTCGGCGTTCGGCATCACGTTCCCGTCCCCGTTCGGGCTGGCAGCCGGATTCGACAAGGAGGGCCACGGGATTACCGCCCTGACCAGCCTGGGATTCGGTCATGTGGAGGTAGGCACGATCACCGGCCAGGCACAGCCCGGCAACCCGACACCACGTCTGTTCCGCCTGGTCGCAGACCGAGCCGTGATCAACCGGATGGGATTCAACAACGACGGAGCAGCGGCCGTCGCCCCCCGGCTGAAGGTGGCCCGCGCAAGGCTGGAACGACGGTACGTAGCCAACCGGCCGATCATCGGAGTCAACATCGGTAAAACCAAGGCGGTCAACCTTGGGGACGCCGTCGCGGACTATCTGGTCAGCGCGAGGGAACTGGCGCCCACGGCCGACTACCTGGTGGTGAACGTCAGCTCCCCGAACACTCCGGGTCTCCGCCTCCTGCAGAACGTCGAATCCTTGCGACCGCTCCTGACAGCGGTCCGGCAGGCAGCCAACGACAGTGCGGGGCGTCCGGTGCCGCTGCTCGTCAAGATAGCCCCCGACTTGGAGGACCAGGACATCGACGACGTCGCCGCCCTCGCCGTCGATCTCGGTCTGGACGGGGTCATCGCTACGAACACCACCATCACGCGCTCAGGGCTGGCCAGCGACAACGCGCTGGTGATGAAGTGCGGCGTGGGTGGACTGAGCGGTGCCCCCCTGAAGCAGCGTTCCCTCGAGGTGCTGCGTCGGCTCCGCGCCGCGGCAGGCGATGAGCTTGCCATCGTGTCGGTCGGCGGGGTGGAGACTGCCGAGGACGTCCTGGAACGCCTCGACGCTGGCGCCACCCTGGTGCAGGGTTACACGGGGTTCCTGTACGAGGGGCCCTTCTGGGCCCGGCAGATTAACCGTCGGCTGGAAGAGTTGCTCACAGCGCGTCACTAGCTGCTGGCAGCAGCCCGGTGTCCCTGAGGGAACCGGTCCTACGCCGGGTATTCGCCGCGCTTCACCAGCGGCTTCGGAAGCCGCAGGCGGCGGAGCTGCAGCCCACGGGTGACCCCGTACCAAAGGTCGCCGCGGGCGGGCTCACCAAACTTTGCGGTCAGGCGTCCCCTCAGGCTACGGCGCAGCAGGAAGCAGTCAAGCACGACGGCGATGATGATGATCCAGAAGGCGTACAACACCATTCCCTGGACCTGCATGCTGGGAACAAAACTCAGGATCACGAACACCAGCGCCGCGACCATGAGGAACTCGCCGAGATTCCAGCGGGCGTCCACAAAATCCCTGATGTAGCGGCGCGCCGGGCCCTTGTCACGCAAGGGCAGGTAACGCTCTTCACCGGTATCGAGGGCCTGGCGCATCCGGAGCCTTTCGGCTCGCTGCGCATCCCTGCCGGCCGCCTTCGCAGCCTTCCGGTCGTCGGGGACGAGCGGGCGCTTCCGTGCGGCTTCCTGAGAGCTACGGCGCGGCGTCGGCACTCCCTTGCCAACAGGGCGCTCTTCGGGCAACTGGTCTACGGGGGCCTCGGGGGCCTCTTTTTTACGTCCAAACACCCTCCTAGGATACCCGCCGCAACGCTCGCGTGCGCCCGGTCACTATGCAGCCGTCACTACTCGACGGTCACTGTGTAAGGTCGACTTACATGACTGACGAACAACACGCGTCCCCCCACGACTTTTCGGCTCAGGCCCTTCGCGCCGCCGTCGCCACCGGCTTCGAGGAGGTGGTCACCGATCTCATTGACCTCGTCGCCATCCCCGGGATCGCCTGGGAAGCTTTCGACCCGGCCGAGCTGGACCGCAGCGCCGAGGCTGTCGCTGGCCTGATTCGAGCCGCTGGCGTGAGCGACGTCCAGATTCTCCGGGTCACCACCGACGGGGTCCAGGGCGGTCCCGCCGTCGTCGCCCGCCGGCCGGCCGCACCCGGAAAGCCGACTGTGCTTCTCTACGCCCACCACGATGTGCAGCCGCCGGGCGACCGCGCGCTGTGGGAGAGCGAACCGTTCACCGCCGTCGAACGCGGCGGCCGGCTATACGGCAGGGGAGCGGCCGACGACAAAGCGGGCATCATGGCTCACCTGGGCGCCCTCCGCGCGCTGGATGAGGTGCTCGGGGAGGACTTCGGCGTCGGCGTGACCCTCTTCATCGAGGGTGAGGAGGAGGCCGGATCGCCGACTTTCAGGACGTTCCTCGACACCCACCGGGACCTGCTGCAGGCTGACGTGATCGTGGTTGCCGATTCCAGCAACTGGAAGGTCGGCGTTCCCGCCCTGACCACGAGTCTGCGCGGTCTGGTCGACGGCACCGTCGAGGTGCAGGTCCTTGAACATGCCGTTCACTCGGGCATGTTCGGGGGACCGGTGCTGGACGCACCGACACTGCTCGCCCGGCTGATCGCCACATTCCATGACGACGCCGGCGACGTCGTCATTGCCGGGCTCGCCGGCGGCGACCACGCTACCGTCGACTACCCGGAGGTCGACTACCGCGCGGACGCCTCGGTGCTCGACGGCGTCCGCCTCGCTGGTACCGGGTCCATCGCCTCACGACTCTGGACCAAGCCGGCACTGTCCATCATTGGCCTTGATGCTCCGAGCGTCGCCCTGTCCTCCAACACCCTCCTCCCGCGGGCCCGCGCCAAGTTCAGTCTGCGCCTGGCGCCTGGCCAGGATCCGGCGTCGGCAATGGCGGCGGTCAAGGACCATGTGGTGCGTCACGCGCCTTTCGGTGCAACGGTCACGTTCACCGAGGGGGAAACCGGTAGCGCCTTCGCCTCCGATACCGCGGCGCCAGCCGCGCAGACCGCACTGTGGGCGCTCCAGGAAGCGTGGGGCGTCCCGGCCGTTGAAGCAGGAATGGGAGGTTCGATTCCGTTTATCGCCGACCTGACCGAGGTGTACCCAACCGCACAGATCCTGATCACCGGGGTGGAGGATCCCGATTCACGCGCGCACAGCGCCAACGAGTCGCTGCACCTCGCGGAGTTCCAGAAGGCGGTGCTCGCCGAGGCGTTGATGCTCTCCCGCATCAACGCCGAGGGTCTCTGACCAACCCGGCCGGGGACGCCGCCCGCGACCAGCCGGTCCCGGGGTTGGTCGCGGACGGGACTGCCGACGTACCATGGGTTAGGACACAAAACCGCTACGCGTGTCCACAGCGAGGAGAAACCAGTTATGAGTACTTCCACCAGCGAAACCACCACCGGAACCACCGAGGCCGAGTTGGCCGCCCATGAGGTGATGCTCTCCGATGTTGCAGCCGACAAGGTACGCAGCCTCCTGGAGCAGGAAGGCCGCACCGACCTGCGGCTCCGCGTTGCCGTGCAGCCCGGCGGTTGTTCAGGCCTGATCTACCAGCTGTACTTCGACGAGCGCACCCTCGACGGCGACGCCGTCCGGGAGTTCGACGGCGTAGAAGTCATTGTCGACCGGATGAGCGTCCCTTACCTGGCGGGCGCCTCGATCGACTTCGAGGACACGATCTCCAAGCAGGGGTTCACCATCGACAACCCCAACGCCGGCGGCTCGTGCGCCTGCGGCGATTCGTTCCACTAGCACGTGTTTGCTGCCCAAACAAGCACCATTGATGACCTGCCAAAAGTTCCGCGGCAGGCCGTCTTGGTGTCATCCGATGGCGGCGGTTACGGGTAAGCTCTACAGTAAGTAGTAAAACTAAATGTGTGCCTTTCGCGCACACGGGGTAACGCCGCCACGGGTGGCAAACACGTAAGAAAAGGAAGGGCCGTCTGTGAGTTCGCAGCACCGAACCGGCACCCGGCGCGCAAGGGTCACCAAGATCTCCAGCCTCATGCTGGTAGGCGCGTTGTTTCTGTCGGGCTGTTCAGCTGAAGTCCAAAGGGGTTGGTTGCCCGCCGAGCGCGACAACACCAACCACACCGGTCGGATCATTGATCTGTGGGTGAACTCCTGGATTGCGGCACTGATAGTCGGCGTCATCACCTGGGGTCTCATCATCTGGTGCATCGTTGCGTACCGCCGGCGCCGGAATGAGACAGGATTTCCCCGCCAGGTAAGCTACAACCTTCCCCTCGAGGTCTTCTACCTGACCATTCCCCTCTTCATGGTCCTCGTCTTCTTCTACTTCACGGACCGGGACCAGCAGGCGATCGATGCCCGCGTGGACAACCCGGACCTGGTAGTCGACGTTCGTGGCAAGCAGTGGTCCTGGGACTTCAACTACGTGAACGAAGACAAGTACTTCAGCGGAGTCCAGGCGAACCTGACCGGTGAGGAAGGTATCCCCGAGACGCTTCCCACCCTCTATCTGCCGGTAAACCAGACGGTCGAGCTCCAGCTCAATGCCCGCGATGTGCTGCACTCCTTCTGGGTGCCAGCGTTCCTGCAGAAGCGTGACATGATTCCCGGTCGCACCAACTACATCACCCTCACTCCCACACGGGAAGGCACCTTCGATGGGAAGTGCGCCGAACTGTGCGGTGAGTACCACTCGGAGATGCTCTTCAATGTTGCAGTCGTTTCGCAGCAAGAGTTTGATGCGCACATGGCCACCCTTGAGGATGGCCAGCTCGGTGAAGAATACGATCGCAACTCGTACTCCGACAACGAACTTGAACCAGCAGGGAGTAACGGCTGATGTCCACTTACGAATACACAGCTGACGATTCCGGTACCACTGTCGCACCCCGGGTTGTCCCGCGGTCCAAGGGCCGGGTAGTGGTCAGTTGGATCACCTCCACCGACCACAAGACCATCGGGTACATGTACCTGATCGCGTCCTTCGTCTTCTTCTGCTTTGCCGGCGTCATGGCGCTGGTTATCCGTGCGGAGCTCTTTGAGCCGGGGATGCAGATCCTGCAGACCAAGGAACAGTACAACCAGCTCTTCACCATGCACGGCACCGTCATGCTGCTGATGTTCGCGACCCCGCTGTTCGCCGGTTTCGCCAACGTCATCATGCCGCTTCAGATCGGTGCCCCCGACGTCGCGTTCCCACGATTGAACGCCCTGGCCTTCTGGTTCTTCCTTTTCGGCAGCACCATCGCCGTTTCCGGCTTCATCACCCCCCAGGGTGCTGCATCCTTCGGCTGGTTTGCCTATGCTCCGCTATCAAATACCACCTTCTCCCCGGGGCTCGGTGGTGACCTGTGGGTCTTCGGCCTGGCGTTGTCGGGCTTCGGTACCATCCTGGGTGCGGTCAACTTCATTACCACCATCATCTGCATGCGTGCCCCCGGCATGACCATGTGGCGGATGCCGATCTTCACCTGGAACACCCTCGTCACGGCAATCCTCGTCCTGATGGCCTTCCCGCCACTGGCTGCAGCCCTCTTCGCCCTCGGCGCGGACCGGCGGTTCGGTGCGCACATCTTCGACCCGGACAACGGCGGAGCGATCCTCTGGCAGCACCTGTTCTGGTTCTTCGGCCACCCCGAGGTCTACATTATTGCGTTGCCTTTCTTCGGCATCGTTTCCGAGATTTTCCCCGTGTTCAGCCGGAAACCGGTCTTTGGCTACAAGGGCCTTGTGTACGCGACGATCGCGATCGCTGCTCTTTCGGTGACCGTCTGGGCCCACCACATGTACGTCACCGGGGCAGTACTGCTGCCGTTCTTCGCCTTCATGACCATGCTCATCGCGGTGCCGACGGGTGTGAAGTTCTTCAACTGGATAGGGACCATGTGGCGTGGCTCGATCACGTTCGAGACGCCCATGCTGTGGAGCCTCGGATTCCTGGTGACCTTCCTGTTCGGTGGACTCACCGGCATCATCCTGGCGTCACCTCCGCTCGACTTCCACGTTTCGGACACGTACTTCGTGGTGGCCCACTTCCACTACGTGGTCTTCGGCACCGTCGTCTTTGCGATGTTCGCAGGATTCTATTTCTGGTGGCCCAAGTTCACGGGCAAGATGCTCAACGAACGTCTCGGCAAGATCCACTTCTGGATGCTGTTCGTCGGCTTCCACGGCACTTTCCTGATCCAGCACTGGCTGGGTGTGATCGGTATGCCTCGCCGTTACGCGGATTACCTGCCCGAGGACGGGTTCACAGCGATGAACCAGTTCTCGACCATTGCGTCCTTCGTGCTCGGCGCCTCACTGATTCCGTTCTTCTGGAACGTGTACATCACGTGGCGGAGCGGGAAAAAAGTTGAGGTCGACGACCCCTGGGGCTTCGGTGCCTCGCTGGAATGGGCGACTTCCTGCCCACCACCGCGCCACAACTTCACCTCACTGCCCCGGATCCGGTCAGAGCGTCCCGCGCTGGATCTCCACCATCCCGAGCTGCAGCAGCAGCACACGCCAAGCTCTGCCGTAGGACAGGCACTTGGCGCGGCCGACCGGAAGGACGCCTAGCACATGAAGGTTGAGACCGGACTCTTCTTCTGGGGAGCACCTTTCTTCGTACTCGTCGGAGTGGTCTACGGCTACCTCACCGGGTGGACCGAATATGTCGGGTTCCTCGGCATCCTGCTGGTCGGCGGCCTGGCGGGCATGATCGGGTTCTACCTGGGGTTCACCGGGCGCCGGATCGGGATGCGGCCCGAGGACAGGCTTGACGCCGAGATCCATGAAGGGTCGGGTGAACAAGGTCATTTCAGTCCCTGGAGCTGGTGGCCCCTCGTGCTCGGCCTGTCGGCGGCGACTGGTTTCCTCGGCTTGGCCGCGGGATTTTGGATTCTTTACATCAGCCTTGGCATGGTAGTCATCGCACTGGTTGGCTGGGTCTTCGAGTACAGCCGTGGGGACCACGCCCACTAGATCAGAAGTCCTACTGTTGGGCCCTCACCTCCGGGTGGGGGCCCGCCGTCGTTAACTGCGGGTTCTTGGGTCGAAGGGCAGTGGCACACTGAGGGCTGGCGGGTCCCCGATCAGGCTGACCCCTCCGGGTGCCTGCCGCAGGGTGGCCGTCCCACCGGAACCTTGTCAGCGGCAGGTTCACGGAGGGCGGCTTGTCAGTAGCCGGCTCATGGAGTGGGGCCTGTCCGCGGGGAGCACACGGGGAGGAGGCTCTGTCCGCTGCAGGATGCAGGCGAACGCATGAGCCGGGTAGGCGGTAACGGGGGATCGAAAGCCGCAGTTCCTGACCCTGGCGGTCTGCGGACAGCGCGGGGTTACAGACCCCGGCGGCCGGCCCATAGTCCGTGGAGCAGGGGAACAGCTGACGCCAGCATCAGGACGTTTCCCAGGACGGTGTCATCGGCACGGACTAGCGAGCCGGCGATCAGCAACGCGCCGAAGATCAAGGCCGAGGCGGCACGTTGCGCCGTCCGGTCGAGGCGCGCCAGACGCTGCTCCAGGCGGGGGTTGGCAACAGACAGGGAGCCGTCCTCCACACGGGTGATGAGTCCGTCAAGGCGTTGTGGCAGTCTCAGGGTCACCGACGCTGCCTTGAAGGCCTGCTGGGCCACGTCCTGCGCAATGTTGCCGCGCTCATCACGCAACAGCTGCGCGGCATAGGGTTCAACCGAATCCCACAGGTTGAACCGGGGGTCCAGCGAGCTGGCCACCCCCGACGTCAGCGACATGGCACGGATAATCAGGAGGAAATTCTCGGGCAGCTGGAAAGGCAACGAGCGGACCAGATCGCCAAACTCAACGGCGAAATCGAGGAACTCCTTGGGGTCCACCTCCCGGAGTTCAGCGAATCCCATGCCGCCAAACCGGGCAAACAGGTGGGTCATCGCCCGCTCAAGTTCACCGGTATCCGCCGAAGGGACCAGCACGCCCACGTCCTTGATCGCGGCGACCAGCCCCTTCCCATCACGGGTAGCAGCGGCTATCAGGAGTTTCCGCAGGCCATCACGGGTACTGGGTGGTACCTCACCCATCATTCCGAAGTCGATGAAGGTGAGTTTCCAGGTCAGGGCTGTCCCGGAATCCCCCCGGTCAACGGTGACAAAAATGTTGCCGGGATGCGGATCGGCGTGGAAGAACCCGTTGGTGA
Source organism: Arthrobacter sp. CAN_A212 (assembly GCF_015752345.1). Classification (NCBI taxonomy): domain Bacteria; kingdom Bacillati; phylum Actinomycetota; class Actinomycetes; order Micrococcales; family Micrococcaceae; genus Arthrobacter; species Arthrobacter sp. CAN_A212. The sequence continues at coordinate 55,740 of NZ_JADOUT010000004.1, read as the reverse complement.
ACATCTGATCGAACATGACCGACGCGAACACAGGGGCGACCTGCACCGGATCGATTCCCGCGGCGATCAGGGCAGCCGCGTCCGTGATCTTGATCGCTGTGACATCTTCGAGCGTCAGGATGCGGCGGGTGCTGCGTTCCCAGACGACCTCGGGCACACCCACCCGGTCGTCGCTGGCAAAGTCGGACGCAAACCGCTCCAGATTCTGAGCTTCCCGCAGGTAGTCGATCTCCATGAGGCTGATCTGGGCGAACTCTTCCACCAGGGCGGGTACGTCAGCCCGGTCGGACACAATGCGGACGCGATTGAGCCAGCCGCCTACTTTCCGCAGCGCAGCAAGGTCGATATCAATGATCGCATCGATGCCGGGACGCTGGACCTTGACGACAACGTCAGCCAGCCCCGTATCGGCGGCATCCATCGGCCGAAGCTGCGCGCGGTGTGCCTGCCCAAACGATGCCGCCGCGATGGGTGATTCCTCGATGGCCGCGAACACGTTCTCTAGGGGCGCACCCAACTCCGCCTCGGCGAGGACCCGAATTGCGGGGAAGGGGACCGGCGGTACCTCGTCCTGCAGTCCTTCCAGCTCGGCGGTGATCTCAGGTGGCAGAACATCAAGCCTCGACGACAGGAACTGGCCCACCTTGATCATCAGTCCACCAAGGTCCACCGCCAGTACCCTGAAGCGCCGGGCGAAACGCAGCATGCGTCGTGTCCTGGTGCGCTCGGCGATCCGGCCCAGCCCGATGCGGGGGAGGATGAGCTCAAACCACCAGGTCACAGCGAGATGCCACGCCGCGAACCGCACAATGCGACGGTATCGGGCACGGGAGGCACTCACGCCGGGGAGCGAATCCGCCATACCCCGGCGGTCCAAACCCATGCCGGTCAGTCTTGGGCGAGGATTGAGTACAACCGACGGCGCGCGTCGTTGAGCACCTTGGCTGCCTCCTGGACCTGCGCCGGTGTCCCGGTCCGACTCACCTGGGCGGCAGCCTGAGCCAGTTCCACGCCAGCCTTGGGCAGGGCGCCGAAGCCAGCAGCGCCGGAGTGATCGGCTGGCCCCCAGGGGCTACTGCCTCCTGCTCCCGCCACTTCCTCACGTCCCGCCTCGGTCAGCGAAAAAATCTTCCGGCCGTTGGACTCTTCAGCACTGATAAAGCCCTCGTCAGCCAGCAGTTGGAGCGTGGGGTAGACGGAACCTGCACTGGGCTTCCAACTGCCTCCGCTGCGTTCCTCGATCTCATGGATGATTTGGTATCCATGCATGGGCCTCTCTGCCAGGAGGGCGAGAATGGCGGAACGGACCTCGCCGCGTCCGGCGCGGGTACCCGAGCGCTTCTCAAACCGTGACCGGAGCTCTTCGACCGCCTGCCACATGCCGTCCATGTTGTTGCCGCCGAATCCACTTGCCGGGTAGGAACTTCGCATGATGCTCTCCTCAGTCGCGCTCAACGATATATAACGATAGTCAACGATACACCGCGGGGGTCGGGGGAATCAACGCTGGGGGACCCCTCTAGACTGGGAGCAGCCAGTTGTCGCAGTTGCAGGAAAGGTCGCCACCGGTGTCGAGCACACTACTACGGTTACTCGAGGAAGGGCTCCGCCCCGATTCGACCGCCCCCAAACATGTGCAGCTACGGGAGATCCTGCGTGAGCTGATCGCGGTTCACGCCGAGCCGGGAACCGCCATTCCCTCGGAGCGTGAGTTGACCCAACATTTCGGGGTTGCACGCATGACGGTGCGCCACGCCATCGATGCTCTGGTAGCCGAAGAGGTACTGGAGCGGATTGTCGGTCTTGGAACCTTTGTGGCACACACCAAGCTGGACTTACAGATGAAGCTCACTTCCTACAGTGAGGAAATGCACCGCCGGGGGATGGTGCCTGATGCGCGGGTCCTCAGTTTTGAACAGATCGGGGCTACGCCGCTGATCGCCAGGGAACTGCAACTGGAACAGGGGCACCCCGTCGTGCGGTTCCGTCGCCAGCTCCTTGCCGACGGCGAGCCGATGAGCGTCGACGAGAACTTCATCCCCGCGCACCGGGTGCCGGGGATCCTCGACGAGCCGGCGCCCACCTCGCTGTACAACGTGTTGAGCGAACGGTTCGGGTTGGTGATGGAGTGGGGAGAAGACACTATCGAGGCAACGGCGGCCTCAGCGTCAATCGCGCGCCTGCTCAACGTCGACCTGGGTGCTCCACTACTGAAGATCCAGCGTCACGCGTATGTGGCCCGGTCGATGATCGACTACTCGGTGTCGTACTACCGGGCGGACCGCTACAAGCTGTGGGTGCCGCTGCAACGCCCCGGTGTGCGGTCGCCCCGCGCCTATACCGCGAAGCGCCTCAATAGCCCCTAGAACAGCCCTGCAGACCGCATCTGCACGCGGACAAGAGAAAGGGCCCGATCCAGCTGGTGCTGAATCGGGCCCTTTCGTCGTGGTGTTACTGCGAGACCGCTGCCTTGTCGTGCTGCTCGGCAATCGCATCGTGGTGTCCGTGCGAGTGGGCTGCCTCAAGTTCGGCCGGGGTCACTGGCGCAACCCTGTCCTCGAAGAAGAAGCGGGACAACCGGCCCCGTGCCTTTTCGGTCCGGGTGACGTGACCGTTGACGTCGGCCTCGGCAGGAAGCACCGCGTGGGACTCGTAGTTGACCAGGTTGTAGCGCTTGTATTCATCGAGTGGCTCGTGGACCTCGATGAACTCACCGTGGGGGAGTCGCACAATCCGGCCGGTTTCCCGGCCGTGCAGTGCAATCTCGCGATCCTTGCGCTGGAGGGCCAGGGCAATACGCTGAGCAACCATGAAGCCGATGATCGGGCCTACGAAGAACAGCACCCGCAACCAGTAGGTCACATCATTCAGGGATACGAAGAAGTGGGTGGCGATGAGGTCCGAGCTGGCTGCTGCCCACATGACGCAGTAGAACACGACGCCGGACACGCCCACCGCGGTGCGGAACGGTGCGTTCCGCGGACGGTCGAGCAGGTGGTGCTCCCGCTTGTCCTTCGTCAGCCAGGACTCGATCCATGGCCACATGAACATGAGTCCGAAGACAATTCCTGCGGGAACGAGCGCTGGAATCAACACGTTCAGCGACAGGGTGTTGACACCCCATGGCATCGGGATGTTCCACTCCAGCGGCAGACCGCCCAGCCAGCCCGGCATGAGACGCAGCGCGCCGTCCACCCAGCCGATGTACCAGTCGGGCTGCGTACCAGCCGACACCGGGGAGGGGTCGTACGGGCCGTAGTTCCAGATCGGGTTGATCGTGAACGCTGCCGAGATCGCTGCGATGATGCCGAAGACGATGAAGAAGAATCCGCCGGCTTTTGCTGCGTAGACCGGGCCGACGGGGAAGCCGACCACGTTGTCGTTCGTCCGGCCTGGGCCGGGGAACTGGGTGTGCTTGTGGGTCACCACCATGAAGAGGTGGATCACGATCATCAGCAGGATGATCGCGGGGATCAAGAGAATATGCAGCACGTAAAGACGTGGGATCACCACTGTGCCGGGGAACTCGCCGCCGAAGAGGAAGAAGCTGATGTACGTGCCAACAACCGGTACCGCCTTGATGACGCCGTCGATGATCCGCAGGCCGTTACCGGACAGCAGGTCATCGGGGAGCGAGTAACCGGTGAAGCCGGCAGCCATGGCCAGGATCAACAGGACGCAACCGACAACCCAGTTCAGTTCGCGGGGGCGCCGGAACGCTCCGGTGAAGAAGACGCGGAGCATATGAACCGATACTGCGGCGACAAAGAGCAATGCAGACCAGTGGTGAACCTGGCGCATGAACAGTCCGCCGCGGACATCGAAGGAGATGTTCAGGGCCGTGGCGTACGCCTCGGACATTTCGACCCCACGCAATGGCACATAGCTACCGTCGTAGTGGGTTTCCGCCATCGACGGATCGAAGAAGAAGGTCAGGAAGGTGCCCGAGAGGAGCAGGATCACGAAGGAGTACAGCGCCACCTCACCGAACATGAAAGTCCAGTGATCCGGGAAGATCTTCCGCCCGAACTCCTTGACCATTCCGGATCCGCCGACCCTTGAGTCAACGTAGTTGGTGATCTTCCCGACGCTCGTCTTGGGTTGGTAGGTACTTTGCGATGCCGTGCTGCTCATGTCAGCCACGCTCCCAGAAACTTGGTCCTACTGGCTCTTGAAAATCGCTGGTAGCGATGAGGTAGCCCTCGTCATCAACGGCGATGGGCAGCTGCGGTAGCGGTCGTGTCGCCGGTCCGAAGATGACCTTGCATTCCTGCGTAAGGTCGAACGTCGACTGGTGGCACGGGCAGAGCAGGTGGTGGGTCTGCTGTTCGTACAGAGCAACAGGGCAACCCACGTGCGTACAAATCTTGGAGTAGGCGACAATGCCCTGGTAGCCCCAGTCCTCACGCCCCGGGGAGGGGTTCAGGGAGTCAGGGTTCAGACGCATCAGCAAGACAACAGCCTTGGCTTTTTCTTCGAGGTAATGCTCGGAGTCAGACAGTCCCTCAGGGATGACGTGGAAGGCCGAACCGATGGTCACGTCGGAGGCCTTGATCGGGGTGCCACTTGGATCCCGGGCCAGACGGGTTCCGGAATCCCAGTAGGTCTGCCGCAGCACGTCACCGGGCAATGGACCCAGATCGCGGAAGATGAACACGGCGGGGAGCGGCGCCAGGAGCATTGCACCCAGCAGCGTGTTGCGGATCAGTGGGCGACGCTTGATGCCTGTTTCCTCAACGATGTCGTTGATGATCTTCTCTGCATCGGCGCGGTCAGCCTCAGTGCGGATCTCGTGCCGGTCCTCGGAGACTTCATGATCGGGCATCAGGGTCTTGGCCCAGTGAACAATGCCGACGCCGATCCCGAGCATCGCAAAGGCGGTACCCAGGCCCAGTGTGAGGTTCTGGAGGCGAAGGGTTTCGATGGTCTCGTCCAGGGGGATGAGGAAGTACCCGACGAAAAACAACACGGTGCCAATGATCGACACCAGGAAGAGAATCGCTACCTGCCGCTCCGCGCGCTTCTCGGCACGCGGATCCCTGTCGGCCAGCCGGGGACGGTGCGGAGGCAGTCCAGGGTTCTGGAACTTCTGCACATCGCCCTGACCGGGCCTAGCTACGACGCCAGTACTCTCTGGACTGCCGTGACTATGATCGGCCATGATCCCTCGCATCCTTCTGGAAAAACTCTGCTTGTGGTCTGTTGTTCAGTTTGTGGTTGCTGCCCGTGGGCTGCCTGTAGTGCGCCATCGCGGTCTAGGACGATCGCGCGGTGAGCCAGACGGTAAAGGCGATGATGACGCCGAGTCCCGCTACCCAGATAAAGAGGCCCTCGGAAACCGGTCCCAGCGAACCGAGGTCCGCTCCGCCGGGGGAGCCCTGCTCGTCGATGGTCTCGAGGAACGCGATCACGTCGCGCTTGTCCTCGGGGGTGATGTTCGCGTCACTGAAGACCGGCATATTCTGCGGCCCGGTGACCATTGCCTCATAGGTGTGCTTGGCGGTGGAGCCGGAGAGGGCGGGAGCGTACTTGCCCCGGGTCAAGGCGCCGCCAGCGGCGGCAGCGTTGTGGCACATGGCGCAGTTGACGCGGAAGACCACGCCGCCGTTGGCGGGGTCGGCGTCGGACGTGTCGAGGGTTTCTTCCCCGGGGATGGCTGGGCCAGCGCCAAGGGATGCCACATAGGCGGCCATCTGCATGGTCTGCTCGTCACCGAACTGTGGTGGCTTGACCTGTGCCTGCGGGCCCTGCATCTGCATCGGCATGCGTCCGGTGCCTACCTGGAAGTCGACCGATGCTGCGCCCACCCCAACGAGGGATGGCCCGTTCTCCGAACCGACTGCGCCCATCCCGTGGCAGGTGGCGCAGTTGGCGATGAAAAGCTTCTCGCCCTCGTCCACCTGATCCGCTGAAAAGGTCTGTGCCTTGGCTTCGTTGGTACTGCTCGCTAGGGCGTAGACGCCACCCGTGAGGAGTAATCCGATCAGCAACAAAGCTACTGCTGCCAGGGGATGACGTCGCCTTTGCGAAAGTGCCTTCACTTGCTGGTTCCTGCCTTCTGTCGTGCAATCACTGCCAGTACCACTTGATGAAATTCTACACGTAGTAGAAGAGGGTTCAACTAAGGGTTACTTCAGGAAATAGATAATGATGAACAAAGCAATCCAGACGACGTCGACAAAGTGCCAGTAATACGACACCACAATTGCCGAGGTGGCCTCAAAATGGCCAAATCGTTTGGCTGCGAACCCTCGTCCGATGATGAACAGGAAGGCGATCAGCCCGCCGAGGACGTGGAGTCCGTGGAAACCGGTGGTGATATAAAACGCCGACCCGTAGGCGTTGGACGAGAGCGAGACGCCCTCAGAGACCAGCACCGCGTACTCGTAGCCCTGCACCGCGACGAAGATGGAGCCCAGGATGAAGGTCAGGAGGAACCACTCGATCATTCCCCACTTCGCGGGGGAGAACACGCTCCCGGTGCGGCGAGGCTGCAACCGCTCGGCGGCGAACACTCCGAACTGGCAGGTCACCGAACTCAAGACGAGAATAATCGTATTGATCAGCGCGAACGGAACGTTCAGCTTTTCGGTCTCCATTGCCCATAGCTCACTTGAAGTGGAGCGCAGGGTGAAGTACATGGCGAATAGTCCGGCGAAAAACATCAGCTCGCTGGACAGCCAAACGACGGTTCCGACGGAAACCATGTTGGGGCGGTTCAGCGTGTGATGCGCCGTGGTACTGGGGGCTTGAGTCGCAGATGTCACAGATCCATTATGTCTCTAAAAAGCACCAGTTCACCAATGCTGATGCCCTCCCGGCGCGTCCCCATGGGCGTTGGGGACTCGCCATCCCAGTAACGGCGCGGAAGTCGCGAACAGATGACTTTCTACAATTCGTAGATAACCTTGAGGTGTGACGACGATTTCCAGCCCCGACAGCGCTTCCCCGACCTGGCCTGTACTGATCTCCGCCCTGATCCGGGGAGACGATCTGTCCTCTGACCAGACCCGCTGGGCCATGGATCAGATCATGGAGGGCGAGGCCAGCCACGCCCAGGTGGCGGGCTTCCTCGTTGGCCTGCGGAGCAAGGGGGAAACCGTCGGCGAGCTGGTCGGGCTGGTGGAGGCAATGCTCTCGCGGGCACACCGTATCGAGGTACCCGGCCCCACCCTCGATATTGTCGGTACCGGCGGGGATGGCCTGAATACCCTCAACATCTCCACCATGTCCTCCCTGGTGGCGGTAGGCGCGGGAGCGAAGGTGGTCAAGCACGGCAACCGCAGCGCGTCCTCATCTGCCGGTGCCGCTGACGTCATCGAGGCGCTGGGCGTCCGGCTGGACCTCTCCATCGACGATGTCGCCCGCTCGGCTGAGGAAGCCGGAATCACGTTCTGTTTTGCCCAGGTGTTTCACCCGTCCATGCGTCACGTAGCGGTCCCGCGGCGTGAACTGGGGGTTCCCACAGCCTTCAACTTCCTGGGGCCGCTCAGTAACCCGGCCGGCGTCGATGCACAGGCCATGGGCTGCGCCAGTGAACGGATGGCGCCGCTGATGGCCGGGGTGCTCGCGGCGCGGGGGATTCGCGCCCTCGTGTTCAGGGGAAGCGACGGCAGGGACAAACTCACCACCAGCGGCTCGTCGACTGTCTGGGAGGTCAGGAACGGAACGGTCACCGAGCACACTGTCCACCCCGCCGACTTCGGGCTGCCGGTAGCCCCGGTGGAGGCACTGCGTGGCGCAGACGGGGCAAGCAACGCCTCAGTGGTGCGTGCACTGCTGGCGGGGGAGCGGGGTCCGGTACGGGACGCTGTGGTGCTTAATGCGGCGGCCGGGCTCGTGGCGTTCGATACCCAGCATGCGGCGCCACTGATCGATCGGCTTACGGCCGCGATGCGGCGTGCCGAAGCCTCGATCGACTCGGGGGCCGCGCAGGCCGCGCTGGACAAGTGGGTGCGGGTGACCGGCGGCGCCTAGGGCAGTCGGTTGGCCCGCCCGATTACCTCGGCAACCTGCAGCGGGTCGGTGACCTGGTAACTGTTGCCCTCCGTATCCGACACTCCAAGGGAGATGCCGCCTCCGGGCGGACGGTGGGTTGCCTTCGCCGAGAGGTGGACCTCGGTGATCCCGACGGCGGACAGCGCCGGGAGGTCGCCAAGGACCACGCCACCGCCCGCGAGGATGGTCAGGCCGCTCTGCGCGGCGACCATCGACCCGAGAGTGTCAAGGCCCTGTGCCGCGGAAACCGCGCCGCCGGAGGTCAGTACCCTGGTGAACCCAGCCGCGGAGATCGCCTCAAGGGCGTGGACAGGCGAGGGGGTGTGGTCGATCGCCCGGTGGAAGGTGTACTCGATGGCGGGAGCCGCCTGCCGCAGGATCCTCAGCGCCCCGGCGTCGACGTCGTCGCCGGCCGTCAGGACCCCGACGACGACGCCCGCCGCACCCTCGGACGCAGCCGCATCGATGTCCGCGGCCATCACGTCGAGCTCGGCGGGGGAGTAGGTGAATCCCCCGGGGCGGGGGCGAATCAGCACGTGCAGGGGCAGGGCCGGAACCATGGCCCTGATCCGGCGGACCAGCCCGACGGAGGGTGTCAGCCCTCCCAGCGGCAGACCCACGCAGAGTTCAGCGCGCGCCGCACCAGCGTGGTCGGCTATCGCCGCGCCGGCGGGGTCCTGCACCGCGATCTCTACCCGCATCCTCAGCCTTCGAAGCCCAACGAGAAGGCAGTATCGAGGTCGTGCTGTGAATAGGAGCGGAAGGCGATCTGGGTGGTGGTGGACTCCACCCCCTCAACCTTGGAGAGGCGGTCGGCGATGACGTCGGCCAGGTCCTCGTGCCTGCTGACCCGTGCAATGGCAATGAGGTCCCACTCACCGGTCACCGAATAGACCTCGCTGATGCCATCGATCTCGGAGATTTCCTGGGCACATTCGGGGATCCGGGAAGCGTCGGTCTGGATCAGGACGAAAGCGGTAATCATGGGGTGTCTCCCTGGCAGAGGTGGAACTGACTGGTGATACAGGCTTGCAGCTAACTTATCGCGAAGTACCACGCCGCCGCAGGACGAGTGAGGCCACAGTGCGGGGGAGGAGCAGGACCGCGCCCAGAACCACGACGGCGACCACGAGGAAACTCACCGCCATCCCACCGCCCAGCAGCGCACGGATCGCGAGGCCTCCCACGGCTGTACCAAGCCATACGAGCACACCGGTTGGCCAGGGCACGGCAGGCGACCGCCAGACCCTCAGCACAACCCAGGTGAGCAGGCAGGCAGCAAGGAAAGGCCCAGCGGTGCTGAGGATGCCCAGGATCGCCAGCCCGGACTCGTGGGTTGAGCGCCCGGTTGCTGCAAAGGCGATGATCAGGCACAGATCGGCCAGCAGCCAGCCCGCAGCCTGCCTGCGTGGCGCTGCGTTGCGGGTAAAGGACGAGTGGTCCGTTGGGGGAGTCATCGACTGGATGTTCAGGAGGTGCTGTCGAGGATCAGACGCGCGGCCGGCGCGGGCTGGTCCCAGTGGGGGAAGTGTCCGCTCGCATCAAACCAGTGCAGCGAGGCGTCCGGGAAGCGCCGCTGCGCGGTGGCCGCCTGGCTGGCGGGAGTAACGCGGTCCTGCCGGCCCCACCCGATGACCACCCTGCCGGGAAGGGATCCGCGGGCTGCGCCCTGCTGGAGTGGTCCCTCGATGAGAGACCGCAGTGCCTCGTCAAGGCTGGGCGAGGCGGAGTAGCCCCGTCGGTCAGAACCAGGTGGGGGTGGAGCTTCCAGGGGTGGGCTGAAAACTGCGCCAGGAGGGCGGTCCGCCCGGCCGCAGTCCTGGTCAGGAAGGACAGCGCCGGCTGGACGGCCCGCACCAGGGCGACCGAGGCAGTGATACTGACCCCGAACACCAGCCGCTGGCGGTCGCTCCAGAATCCACCAGGGTCCAGCGAAACAGTGGTGCCCGGGTGCCCGCGCCGGGCGAGTTCAAGCACCATCCGTGCGCCCATCGAACTTCCCACCAGGTCTATGCCCTGAAATCCTTCGGCCTCGATAAACCGTTCGAGCGCGTCGGTGAGTGTTCCGACGGTCGCCGGGCCTACGAGGGGTGAGCTGCGGCCGAATCCGGGCAGGTCGACGGCGATCACATCGCGCTCGGCGGTCAGCGCCGGCATGATCGGATCCCAGGTGCGCAGGCTCGAACCGAGACCGTGCACCAGGAGGAGGGGTTTGCCGCTGCCATGTCGTTCGAAATGCATCAGGATCCTTCACTTGGGAGTCCTTCAACTGTAGGCATTCGTACGTCGAGTAGATGAACCCGACCAGCTATTCCCCCCGCACTCAAGTCGGCCTACGCTATGGAACATGTGCAGAAATATCCGACCTTTGTCTAACTTCGAACCGTCTGCCACCAACGAGGAAATCCACGCAGCCGCCCTGCAATACGTTCGCAAGGTCAGCGGTTCCGCCCGTCCCTCGAAGGTCAACCAGGAGGTGTTTGACACCGCTGTCGAACGCATCGCCCACGTGACGGCGCACCTGCTCGACGATCTGGTAACCACGGCTCCTCCCAAGGACCGTGAAAGTGAAGCTGAGAAGCACCGCGCGCGAACAGCTAAACGATTCGCGACCGCTTAGCTGTTCCTGGCCCCGGCTCGCCACTGCGGGGTCGGGCAGGCTCGTCGTGGGCTTGCCATCGATGACTGCCGTCCAGCTTTCACCCCTCCAGCACTGTCAGGAGTTTGTGATGACCACCCGATTGAATCCCTACCTGAATTTCGCAGGTAACGCCCGGGAGGCAATGACCTTCTACCACTCGGTCTTCGCCGGCGAACTCACGCTGAGCACGTTCGGCGAAAACCAGATGAGCGAGGACCCTTCCGACGCCGAAAAAATCATGCATGGGCACCTCGAAACGGATGCCGGCCTGGTGCTGATGGGCGCCGATATTCCCACCGGTATGCCCTACACCGAGGGCGACACCTTTTCGGTGTCATTGAGCGGCGAGGACGAGGAGGAATTGCGCAGCTACTGGGAGAGGCTCTCCGGTTCAGGCACCGTCACAGTGCCGCTGGAGCGGGCGCCCTGGGGCGACAGCTTCGGTATGTGCAAGGACCAGTACGGGGTCGACTGGCTGGTCAACATTAACGGTTCCTGACGTCATTCGGACCGGCAGGACAAGCGGGGTATCCACGTGGGTTTCGACGTCGCCGCTGATGCCTATGACCGGTTCATGGGCCAGTATTCGGGGCCACTTGCAGGGGAATTCCTGCGTCTGGCCGGGGTCCGGAGCGGCCATCGTGCACTCGACGTGGGATGCGGCCCGGGCGCCCTGACCGCCCGGCTGGTGTCCCTGCTGGGAGCCGGTGGGGTCGCGGCGGTTGACCCCTCGCCCCCGTTCGTGGCGGCTGCCCGGGACCGGCTTCCGGGCGTCGACATCCGTCGCGGCGCGGCGGAGCGCCTCCCCTTTGCCGACAGCGTTTTCGATGCGACCCTCGCGCAACTGGTGATCCACTTCCTGGCCGACCCTGTCGCCGGCCTGCGGGAAATGTCACGGGTCACCCGCAGCGGTGGGGTCGTGGCGGCATGCGTGTGGGACCACGCCGGAGGGAAAGGTCCACTGGCCACGTTCTGGGAGGCGGTCCAGTCGATTGATGACCGGGCACCCACCGAAGCACTCCTGCCCGGCATAGCCGAAGGGCAGCTTGCCGACCTGTTCGACACTGCTGGTCTGCTGGAGATCGAGCAAGGTAGTGCGTCAGTGCGGGTGGAATTCGAGTCATTCGCCGCCTGGTGGGAACCCTTCACCCTCGGCGTCGGCCCGGCGGGGGACCATGTCAGGCGCCTGGGTGTCCGGGGCCGTGATGAGTTGCGGCACGCCTGCGCCGGGTTGCTTCCGGCCGCGCCGTTCGGGATTGATGCGACCGCCTGGACCGTCAGGGCTCGCCCCCGGTGACCACCCTGGCCCCGCGGACACTCCGATCGCCCGGACTGGTCAGCTGCTGATCAACGGGCTGTTCAGCTGGGTCAGCTCAAGATGCCCGGTCGACGGCGGCGAGTAGCGCCGCGCCAAGATCAGCAGGCCGGGTGAACTGTGGCCAGTGCCCGGTGGGTAGATCGACGTAGTCGACGTCCTGGATTCGGGTGAGCTCGGCGACGAACGGATCCCCGGCAGCCATCCACCGTTTGAGTTGCTCCGAGGTGAATTCGCAACAGATTACCGTAGCGGGAACGGCGAGACGGCGTTCGTCGTGCAATACCTGCCGGTCAATGGCGACGCCCTTCGGCTGCGGGATGGCACGGGCGATGAAGGCTGCTCGCAGCGTTTCATCCAGGCCGATGAGGTCATCCTCCTCGAACACCTCCCAGGCGGGAAGCGGAATGTCGTCACCGTCGGACGGCAGCTCGTCGTTGATATTGCCGCCGTCGCCCAAGGGGCCGCTGTCAACATAGACTGCCCGGAGCACCCTGTCGGGGCGCTGATCGAGTGCACCGTAGATGATGGCACCGCCGCCGGAGTGACCCACCAGCACCACGGGCCCGTCGACGTCGTCGATCGCCGTGACCACTGCGTCAATGTGCTGGCGGAGCCCTATCCCGGACCGGGGTGCGTCCTTAGCCTCCAGACCGGGCAGGGTGAGGGGATGGACGTGGTGTCCGGCCGCCGCGAGCGTGGGAGTCACCTCATCCCACGATGACGCATCCAGCCAGAATCCGGGTACCAGAATGATGTCCATGCCCGGGACCCTAGCCCGATCCGGCGCTTATCGGCAAGCAACCGGCATGACCTGAGCCGCCGTTCCCTGGGGAGGTAGGGAACCTGCCAGCGACCATCAGGGCCAGTTCAGCGGTCCAGGGTCGCACCAGAGCGGTCAGCCGGGGGAGTGGCGTCGGTATCGGCGGCCACTGGCGACTGGTCCCTCAGGAAGAAGGCACCCAGGGACCCTGCGAGGGTGGCGAACACTGCTACCGAGTAGATTGCGAGCAGCACCTGGAGGATCCGGGCGAAGTGGTCGGTGGGGGTGATTCCAGATCCGGTGATGGTGGCCATTGAGGCTTCGAAGAGGGCATCGGTGTAGGACTCGTGGGATCCCGTCGCGTAGAGCAGCTGGCTGGAAGCGAGGATCACGACGGCGGTCACGGCCGCGAGCCAGCCAATTCTGCTGGAGAGCAGTCTGCCGGCCGAGCGCGACCCCCTGATGCCGGCCGAAAGGATGCCGCCGAAGCGGGCAAACCGGGCGACCCTGATCAACCGGAAGGCCTGCAGGGCCCTAAAGAATCTGAGGAAAGGAACCAGCAGAAAGATCAGCTGCCACCAATTCTTCCGCCAGAACGCGCGGCTGAAACTACCGATATATGCGCGCAACAGGAACTCGCCGACGAAGATCGCCCAGAAGACCCATCCGACGACGCCGAAGACCAGGACCAGGACCGGGTCTTCCGCCAGGAGCTGGCCCAGCACGATGAACAGGAAGATGATGCCGAGGATCCCCATCGGCTTGTCGAGCCTGCGCGCGAATTCCTCAGCAGAGCGTAGACGGTCGGTCAGCTGCTCCTGGGATTCCGGGCCGCTCGCCGGAGCCATCACGGGGTGCCGTTCGTGGGCAGGGGATGGTCGCGCCAGTTCTCCACCCCGGACAGCGCTGACCCGTTGCCCAGGGCGCTGTGGGGAATGACGCTGAGGGTGCCGTTGGTTTCGAGGACCACTGCGGCAATGTCCGATATTGCGCCGGTACCGGTGCTCCGGATTGCCTGCAGCACCTCGGATTCGGTCAGGCGGTTCCGTCGGAGCTGGCCGGTCTGGAGCTGGCCATCAATGACCAGGGCAACCGGCTTCGCGGTAACCACTGACCGGACCCGTGGCCACCGGGCCGAAAGCCAGGCGACGATGAATTGGAGGGATGCCAGCAACACCAGGGCTGTGAATCCCTGGGCGAAGGTGACATCGGCGCTGAGCAGGATTGTCGCAAGGGTGGATCCGAGGGCAACCGTGACGATGAAATCGAAGGCGTTGAGCTGGCCGAGCGTGCGTTTGCCCGACGCCCGCAACACCAGGACCAGGGCGGCATAGGACACCGATCCGATGATCAGCACACGGACAACTTGTTCCCACGATTCAAACCACATACCGAAATCTTTTCACACCGGCTGCATTCGGCGGGCCTGGGGGAGTCCGGTGGCACGGCCAACCCTGAGGACGTCGACCATCGCGATCACGCGGGACCGAACCTGTCGAAGGTCTGCGACCACAACAGATGGACATCATTTCTGGGTTATGCCCGGCCTGCGATACTTGCAACCACAAGCAATCCTCAAGAGAACCATGAAGGATCAACCGTCGTCCCCGGCACCGGACAGGCGTGGAAAGCGTCGGAGACTGTTGGGGGCGTTGAGCGGGGCGATCCTGGGCTTCGTCGTGGCATACGTCGTATACGTGCTGATCACACCAGTGCTGGAGGCCAGCCCCGGGTTGATACGGGAGCTGCAGGGGTTGTCGTGGAATCTCGTTCCCGGCCTCACCGTGCTCGGTGGCGTCGTCGGATGGATGCTAGCCGGCCCCCGGCGACGGCGCTGAAGAACAACCTGCTGGCCGCGGCAAGAGTGGCCCGGACGAAGCGCGGTCGTGCGAAAAGGGCTGCGGACTCCGATCTGAAATATCCGGTACTGGTACCTCTGCGTATTCAATTGGCATACCGCGAATCCACCCCAAAACAAGGCTCTTGCTAGGCCGATAACTATGGATAAAGGGCACTGAAGGATGACGCCCCGCCGCTCCAACTCAGTAGTGAGTCCTTCCATACGTCCCTCTGTTTCAGGCATGAGGGCAACGGCAAGATATTCGGCGTGTGGTCTGGCGGGCAAACCGGATGGTTCGGTCCCTCATCGATGTTCTGAAGACAGTGAACCTGCTGTGAGCGGGAGATCCTGGTGCGGTCCCTGTCGGATGGGATCGATCCGTAAACCTCGACGGGCCGGCTGATGCTGAATATGCTGGCAACCCTCGCGAAGTACGAACGTGGACTTATCACCGAACGAGCTAAACCTATTTGCCACCTCCAACCGAACGCCGTCGACAGCAGCGCATCATGATCCGGCTCATCCGCTGGTTGCTTTCCTCGAGAATCCGGTACAGCTACCGGTTCGTCCGGCTGCCAATGCTGCTGCTACCCATTCCGCCGCGGGTCCGTAATCAGGTCGCCGGCGCCCTGTCTATGGCGCTATTGGCGTAGCCGCTCTGGTCATCGCAGGTGTGGTGCGAATGAAGGGTCGCCGGCCGATCGTGCCCGCCGGCCGGCGCGGGTCCGATGACGTCCCTGCGGAGGTAGCCGGTGATGAGGCAGCGCAGGGGAGAGGCTGACAGGTTCTGGGAGAACGTCAGGGCCCACGCCCGAGTGGCTGCTGGATCTGGACCGCGGTACCCCGGCGTTGAATATGATTGACCGGTCCCAAAAGGGCCAGCTTGCCAACGCCTCGATCTTCCGGTGGCGCGGCGTCGGCCGACCCCAGTTCCGCGCCCAGTCGCTCACACTGCGCACAGCCCTCCTCGGGCACGGATGGAACGAGCCGATCGTCTGGCCTCCGCTCACCGACATCGACATCGAAGCCCCAACGCTCTTCTGACTATGGAGGGCACGCTCGGGCATCTGGTCACTTGCTGGTCGATTCGCGGGTATCAGTCCAGTCCCTGAGTCCCCGCGTCAATCGCCGTGTCAGGGCCATGTTCTACCCTTTGTAGTGGAGTCCTGTCCAGGGTGTCCGTCGTACCCGACCTATCTTTGGAGCATGATGCCTGATAGCCCGATACCGCACCCCGCCGACCTGGCCCACCGCGTCCGCCGCGCCTTCCGCGCCCGGGTCTCCGGGGACCCCACCGGGGCGCCGGACTGGGTGCGCGAGATCGCCCTGGTCGGAGAGGGACCGGGCTGGTTCGAGCCCGATGGCGTCGTCTGGCGGGTCCACGGCGACCTCTCCACCCTCGTCGGAGGGGTCGCGGCGCTCCTCGGGCAGGGCGCGCACCCGTTGGCGATGGCCGGGGTGGCGCGGCACTCCTCCTACCGCAGCGACCCCTGGGCCCGCCTTGCCGGGACCGCGCGGTGGCTCACCGTGAGCACCTTCGGCTCCGCGGAGCTCGCCGGGCGGGAATCGGCGCGGATCCGCGGCATGCACGGGCGGGTCCGCGGCCGCACCGACGACGGCCGCGCTTACTCCGCCTCCGACCCCGCCCTGCTCCGCTGGGTTCACCTGGCCTTCACCGACGCCTTCCTCGGGGCCCAGGAGGCCGTCGGTCAAGACCTGGCCCCGCAGTTCGGTCGTAACTGGGCCGACACCTACGTCGCCGACTGGTCCCGCAGCGCCCGGGCACTTGGGGCCGAGGACCTCCCGGTCAACCGCCGGGAACTCGCCGAGGCCCTGCGCGCGGTGGAGCCCGACCTCGAACCCGTACCCGCCGAACTCCTTACTTTCCTCTCCGCCCCGGGCGGGCTGAATTGGGCCGAGCGAATCTTCTACAACGGCCTCGCCAGCGCCGGGGCGCTGGTGGTTTCCCCGTCCGTGGCCCCCCTCGCCGGGGTGCCCGGCCGCGGTGACCGCTCGCCCGCGGCCCGCCTCCGTTTGCAGCGCACCCGCTGGCAGTTGCGGACCTTCCAGCTGGCTCTCGGACCGCATAGCCCCTCCGAGGACGCGGCGCGCTACCGGGTCGGCCTCGCTGGCCGCCCGGACTGGCTCGACTGAGCCTTGGCCGCGCCGCCGGCGTTCAGCCGGGCGCCTCGGCGCGTCAGGTGCGTGCGTTCGGTGAGGTTCGTCGCCGCCCGGGCCGACTCAGCATGACCAGCCAGCTCTTCGGGTCGCGCGGCGGGTCGCCCGGCCATACCCGGACCGCCTACAGCAAACTTCCTGCGCAACGTCCTCAGCGGCGACGAAGCCGGTGCTGCCATCCCATCGGAGGTAGTAGCGGAAGACACGCGCTCGGCGGCGGAGCCACCTCAAGGTCGTGAAGTATGCCGTAGCGCGGAACGCGAAAAGACTGGGTCTTTTGGCTGGCACGGCCGTCATCTGCCGAGCCTACGGAGCGTTCTCAATCCCTGAACGGTCCTGCGCTTCGCTTCAGCCGGATAAGGTCCAGGCGCTCCTTCATCGCGCCCGACCCGGACGTTTTTTGCTGCTGTCCTTCGGATTATGCGACCCGCTCCACACCATCAATCGCTGACGCGACGTGGCCGGCCATAAACCTCTCCGGCGCTCCTGCGTCACTTCTTTCCTTCGAGGTTTTCGGCGGGCCCGCCTATGTCCGGTGAACCTACTCAGGAGTCGCCACGACCTACAATTACACCGATTGAAAGGCCGCAGGGTTCACCAAGCCCGGAGCGCCCCGCGCTGGGAAGATGAGCGAAGAAGACAAAGCCGAACGCCGGACTGCGATCGAGAACAATGAGGCATGGGACGTAGTCCTGTTGACTGAACTTCCGGGAGACTGAAATTCAGTTTTCCGGAGAGGCGGTCACGGTCGTTCATGATTATTCCTGTTCCTAGGTCCGTCGCTTTGCGTGCGCGGGGCGCGGACGCATCGGTGATGCATATGGCGCCGGTCCCGTCGGCCTGTGCGGTCTAATAGCAAGCGTTATAGCAAAAATCCGGTATTGTTCGGTGCCGTGGTGCAACGCCACTCGACCGGACGGGAACCAATGTTCGTGACCACCTTGAACGGCAACCGCTGGGGCCGCGCGGCCCGCGCCGAGCCGTGACCGATTCCACTACCACCGCGTCGGCACTGGTAGTCATCCCCGCATTCGGTTCGCCGGAGCTAACCGACGCGGTCGTGCATGACCTGTGCCGCGACGGAAGCGATCTTGACCCTGCCCTGCGCATCGTGGTGGTCGACAACGCCGGTGACTACGTTCTCCCTGAGGGGCGCATCTCGGTCCACCGCCCAGGGCGCAACCTCCGGTGGATCGGCGCCGCGAACTGGGCTCTGCAGACGGCATTGCGCGATAGACATGCGGTCTGCGTAGTGCTCAACAACGACATCCGGCTGTCGCCCGGGTTCCTCGACGGATTGCTCGCGCCCTTCTCAACCGCGAACGACATCGCGCTTGCGGCGGCCTGCTATGACGACTTTTGGCTCCACCAGCGGGCCCATGCAATTCCGCCTACCGCTGCGGAGTACGTCCCGCGCGATGTAATTCGCGACGTCCACTTCTGTGACGGCACCGCGATAGCGTTCGCAGTGGCTCCCGTCGTCGAGCTGGGGGGTCTGGACGAGGTCGCCTTCCCACGGCACGGCTACGGCGCGGACATCGACCTGGCGATCCGTGTGCGGGCGGCCGGCTTGCGATGCGTGATCACGGAGGGCGCCTACGTCTCGCACCTGCGGCGGCAGACGATGAACCGGACCGGTCAGACCTCCGAGGGCAACCGGGCGGAAATCCTCCACGGCCTGGACGCCAAGTGGGGCAACGGGTGGCGGGCGGACGTCGGCCTCGGCCCGGACTCGTTCCCCGCCCACAACGTCGGAAGCGGTGCGTCCTGGTACCTCACCCCTCCGGCATGGTGAGCCGTCCCCGACCATCTCCGAGGCGGATTATCTACGCGGGTTTCGCCACTCGCCACCACAGCGGCGGCGTGCACGTAATGACCCAGCACGTGCGGCTGCTGCGTGAGCGCGGCCACGAGGCCTGGTTGTGGCTGCCCGACCCGGACGACCGTACCGACTGGATCGCCGACGACGTGCCGAAGGTGTTCGGGGCCACCACTCCGATCGGCGCCAACGACCTTCTGGTGCTTCCGGAGACACCGACCGTCCAGGGCAGCGATCCGGCACCCGGAGCCCGCAAGGTCATCTTCAATCAGAACCACTTCTACACCTTCGCCGCCGGTGCCCCCGGCGAGGATTTTCCTGGGTGGACGCCGGCGCCCGCGATCTGGGTGGTGTCCGCGGAGAGCCGCGACGTTTTGGCCGCCGCGCTGCCCGGCCTGCCGTTGAGCGTGGTTCCCAACCCGGTAGACGGCGAGCTGTTCGTTCCCGGTGCGACCGGGCAGCTCCGGGTGAGCTGGTTCCCCAAGAAGCGGCCGCGGGAGGCCTCACTGCTGATACGGCTGCTGACTGACGAGCCACGGCTCTCGGGGGTGGATCTGGTGGAACTGGTCCAGGCCCCACGGGCGGAGGTGGCCGCCACTCTGGGGAGCTCGGCGGTCTTCGTCGCACTCGGGCACACCGAGAGCTTCGGTCTGCCCGTCGCCGAGGCGCTGGCCTCGGGCTGTCTCGTGGTCGGCTACGACGGCGGCGGCGGTCACGAGCTGTTCGAGGCACCTGGTGCCTGGCGGGTCCCGGACCAGCGACCGCTGCTGATCCGGGACCAGGTGGCGGACCTGATCCAAGACCTCGAGGCCCTGGCGCCGGTCCGCGCGGCGAATCGCCGCTGGGTGCTGGACCGCTACCAGTTCGCCCGAACCGGTGCGGCGCTGGAGGAGGCGGTCGCCGCTGTGTGGGCCCGGCCTGGCAGTGACGCCGTGGCGGTGCATCCGGTCGCCTGGCTCGACAGTCTCGGCCCGCACTTCACGGCGTACGCCTGAGGGCTCAGTCGGCACCCTTCACGACGTTGACGAGGTCCTCGCCGGCCACGTAGCGGCGGACCTGTGCGTTGACCAGCGCGAAGGCTCGCGGACCGGACTGCACAATGGAGCCGGCTGCGTGCGGGGTGATGATCAGGTTCGGTGCCTTCCACAGCGGGTGGTCAGCGGGTAGCGGCTCCGGCTCCATCACGTCCAGGGCGGCGTGCAGCCGGCCGGCCGTCAGTTCTGCGAGCAGTGCCGAGGTGTCGACGACCTTACCGCGCGCGACATTGACCAGCAGGGCGCCGTCGGGCATCCGGGAGAGGAACTCGGCGTCCACGAGCCCGCTCGTGTCCGAGGTCAGTGGAACGGTCAGCACCACCACGTCAGCCTCGGGCAACAGGCTCGGCAGCTCCGAGGTGGCGTGGATGCCGTCCCGTGCCGTGTGCGCCACGAGCACGGGAGCGGCGTCGAAGCTCCGCAGCCGGCGGGCGGTCTGTTTTCCGAGGTCACCGGCGCCGATAATCAGGACGCGCTTGTCGCGCAGGTCGTCGGCCTCCATCGGATCCCACCTGCCCTGTCGTTGCGCTTCGCCGAAGTGAGGCAGCCGACGCAACGTGGCCAGGACGACGGCCAGGACCAGCTCAGCGACAGCCGGGCCGTGTACGCCACGCGCGCTGCACAGTGTCACACCGTCCGGGACGTGCTCGAGGATGTCCTCCACACCGGCACTCGTCAGCTGGGTGACTTCGAGCTTCGGCATGGCGGCGAACTTGTCGGCGAGGTTTGTGGAGTCCTCGACCTGCGGCACCCAGAAGACGGTATCCGCCAGGCGCTCGGGCCTGTCGCCCCCGCCATCCCAGACGATCACCTCGACGTCTTCGGGAAGGGTTCCGAGGAGATTACGAGCATTCGAGTCGGGTACGCATACGACAGTCATTTTGTCAGTGTATACATTCCCTTAACGAGGCTAGGCTATTGTCATGTCATGTCTTCTACAGAACTGAGAAGTTCGTTCACGTCAGTGGGAGACACTCGTGCTGGTGGATTAGCCCTGCACGTCAGTGCAGCTTCGAAGGCAGAACCGAACTTCTACAGGAGACGCGTCATGGCTATCACACAGCTCGCCTACCCACACCAGGAGCCGGAGCTCACCGGTGAGGACACCCGGCTCCGCAACTGGGCCAGGAACTCCCGGCTGGGGCCACCCGGATCGGTAGTTGCTCCAGCCACCGAGGAGGAGTTGTGCGACTTCCTGTCCACGAGCGACGGCCCGGTCCGGATGATCGGGAGCCGGATGTCGCCCGGCCGGATGATCCAGGTCGCGGACGGGGCGGGCGCGCTCCTGGACCTGAGCAGGCTGAGCGGCTTGATCTCCAGCACCGATGACACCGCGACCTTCGGCGGTTCCACCCCACTGGCCGAGGTGTACGCGTTCCTCTCCGCGCGCGGGCAAATGCTGGACGCCTCACCTGGGGTGATCAGCGAGCAGACCCTGGCCGGTGCCCTGTCCACTGGAACCCACGGTCAGGGCCTGCAGCAGAGCTCGATAGCCGGTGCCGCGCTGGCGATCCGGATGGTGCTGGCGGACGGCACGGTCGCGGAGTACGCGCAGGACCACCCGGACTTCCCCGCCGTCCAGCTCAGCCTCGGTTCACTGGGCGTGATCACCGCCGTGACCCTGCGTGCGCGGGAGACCATGATTTACACCTGTGTCAAGAAGGCCGTCGACGCAGGCACGCTCGAGACGGATTTGGAGACCTGGAACCGGGAGAACATCCTGGCCAAGGCCTGGTGGTTCCCGCAGGAGAACCAGGTCCAGGTGTGGACCGCCAACGAGGCGACCGACGACGAGATTTCCCGGTACCGAGCCGGCGGCAGTCAGCTCGTGGAATATGCGAGAACCAATGCGTCCATGAACAGCACCGTGGAGTCTACGCTGCAGCAGCTGCGCGATGACAGCAAGGGTGTTGCCGACAACGGCAAGTCGCTCCGCACGGTGTCACGCTTCCGGGACTTCACCGACGTCACGGGTGACATCTACCAGGTGTTCTGCCGAGGGATCGCGACCCCACAGATCAACGTCGAGATCGGCATCCCGCTCGCGCAGGCCGGAGCGGTGATCAGGAAGATCAAGGACTGGCACGCGGAGACGCGCCCGCGGATGCACTACCCGGTGATCCTGCGCTGTACCGGTGCGTCCGACGGATGGCTGAGCCCGTCCAACGGCCAGGACACCTGTTACTTCGGCTTCGTGGTCTACTACGCGGCTGATGGTTCGCTGTCCGAGGAGGGCGACAGCTTCCTCCGGAACGTGGAACGGGCCCTGTCCGAGGAGGGTGGCCGGCCCCACTGGGGCAAGTACTTCGACGAGTCCCTTTACGACTGGCCGGCACTCTACCCGCAGTGGGAGGCCTTCCGCCGCGTGCGCGAGACGCTCGACCCGCAGCACCGCTTCGCCAACACGTTCACCGCTGCCCTGCTCGACTGACTCGACCCGGCCACTAGGACAGGAGCACCACCGATGAACGCATGGGTGACCTTGCTGACGCAACCCAACTACCTGATCGGGGTCCGGACGCTCCGGGCCTCGCTCGAGCGCTCCGACAGCACCGTCCCCTTCGTCGTCATGGTGACCGAGGGGATCGACGAGCAGACCCGACGCCTCCTGCAGGACGACGGGTGCCTCCTGCGCGACGTGGCACCGTTGCGTCCCGCCGGGGGGGCGGTGGACAGCTACGCCAACTCCCGGTTCGCGGAGGTCTGGACCAAGCTGGCCGTCTGGGGGCTTACCGAGTTTGAGCGTGTCGTCTTCTTGGATGCCGACATGCTGGTGACCCAGAACATGGATGAGCTGTTCTCGCTGGAATTGGCCGACGGGGCCATCGCCGCCTGCCACGCCTGCCGTTGCAACCCCAACCGAATCGCGAGCTATCCGCCGAGCTGGACACCCGAGACCTGCTTTTACACGCACTGCGGGGGCAGGGACCACGTCACCGAACCGGGTGCGACCGACAACTACCTGAACGGCGGCTTCCTCCTGTTGTCGCCCGACGAGGCCGTCTTCGCCGACATGGTGGGGCGGCTGGCGGCCGTGGACGATCTGTCCCGCTTCCCGTTCGCCGAACAGGACTTCCTCAACGAGTTTTTCCGCGACCGCTGGCGTCCGCTGCCCTACGTGTATAACGCGCTGAAGACCCTGCAGCACCAGCACCCGTCGGTCTGGGATTCTGCGTCGGTGAAAAACATCCACTACATCATCGACAAGCCGTGGGAAAAACCGCTCGACTCCACAGATCGGTACGTCGAGGTGAACCGGCTCTGGTGGGGGATGGCCGGCACTCTGCGCGTACCCGCCGACTCCTGCCCCCGCGGGACGGCGGACCGAAAGTTGGACTGAGGACTAGCCTAACGCCAGTCACCGACCGAAGCTGGTCTCGAAAGGTTCCGGCCATCAACGGGTTCTTCGATGGAGCTCGGAGCCGGCACTACTTCGACTGAGGGGTTGCATGGCAGGTTGGCCAATTGCAGTCAGGTAACAACCCAGCTTCCTCAGCATTAGTTGACATAATGTAGATTATCGGCGCTTTATCGACGGAGTGAAGCGGGGCAGGAATCACGCGTCTAGAACCCGCTGACGATGACCAGCTCGTTACCCTCGGGGTCGGCAACACTCCAGCGCTTTGACGACTCCTCAAGGAGCCGACCACCGGCAGCGAGGCACGCAGCGAGTCGCGTCTGGACAAAATCCGACGGCACGGCGAGCTCGACATGGATCCGGTTGCGCTGGCGGCGCCGCGCCTCGTCCGTCGCGTCGAGTTCCTGAAACACCAGAACCGGATTCAGGCGCAACGGATCGAAGATATCGCTGATACCGTCCCGCCGGTCCGCGACGTATCCGAGCGCCCCACTCCAGAACGCACGCACCACGGGAAGATCCGCGGCGTCGAGGAACAGCTGGACGAAGCGTGGCAGCCCCGGATCGGCAACCGCGCCCAACCCGCGCGCAGCGCTCTGGAGCTTCATGGCGAGGTCAGTGAAGTCGACCCCATCGGTGTTGCCCTCCCACCGGTCCTTTCCACTGTCCAGAATCACCAGTCCTGGCCGCAGGTCGATCAGCAAGGGAAAGCGCGCGGCGTTCGCCAGTGCCGCCGCTGCGGCGGCAAGGTCACGCTGCTGCGCTGGCGAGGTGATGCGGTAGCACGCCAGGGCGCTGAAGACTGCCTGCCAGTCGGCAGTCTCACTCCCCCCGCCCAACGTCGCGCCCGGCACCAGATCAACCTCGTTGCCGTCGGGATCCGTATGGCAGACCCCGTACGGTCCCGAGGATTCACCCAGACCTGCCTGTCCGACCGCCCCAGCCGGCCGCACGACGTCGAGATGGATGCGATTCCTCAAGGGTCGGGCCTCGGCCAAGGGCCGGATCCGCAGCGCCGGGTCGCGCTCCAACGGATCAGCCAGACCACGGTCCCCAGCGGGAACGTAGCCGAGGGCACGCTGCCAGAAGGTCCGGAGTTCTGACGGGTTCCCCGATTCAAACACGATGCTCAGGTGTTGGAGCCCCGCAGGGTCCCCGGCCAATCCGAGGTTCCGCGCGACGGCGGATACTGCCTCGGTGTGCCCGGCCGAATTCAGGCGTACCCGCACCCCTGTCGCGCGGAGGTCTACTGCCGTCCCGGGTGAGAGCTCCACGATACGCCCGGCCAGCTCCGCACCCTCCACCAACGAGGGCGCAGCGAACCACGCCGTCGTGACGCCGTCCACCACCCGCCAATCCGTTCCGAGCCCTGCACTGCCTGTCCTCCCCGACATTCTGCAACCCCTTCCAGACGTTCCTGCCCGAATCACCCGCCGACGTAGGTCGCCAGATGTTCACCGGTGAGTGTTGACTTGGCTGCGACGAGGTCGGCCGGCGTTCCCTCAAAGACCACCAGACCGCCGTCGTTGCCGGCTCCCGGACCCAGATCGATGATCCAGTCGGCGTGAGCCATCACCGCCTGGTGGTGTTCAATCACGATGACCGATTTACCGGAGTCAACCAGCCGGTCCAGCAATCCGAGCAGGTTCTGGACGTCGGCAAGGTGGAGGCCTGTGGTCGGCTCGTCCAGCACGTAGACGTCGCCCTTGTCGGACATCTGGGTGGCTAGCTTGACACGCTGCCGCTCGCCCCCGGACAGGGTGGTGAGCGGCTGACCAAGGGTGAGGTACCCCAGACCCACGTCGACAAGTCGGTCGAGGATCTTGTGCGCGGCGGGTGTCTTGGCGTCCCCGTCGCTGAAGAACGCCTTCGCCTCGGTCATCGACATCGACAGCACCTCGGAAATGTTGCGGCCACCGAGGGTGTACTCCAGGACCGAGGCCTGGAATCTCCTGCCCTCGCAGTCCTCGCAGGTCGACTCGACCGTGGCCATGACGCCCAACTCGGTGAAAATGATTCCGGCGCCGTTGCAGGTGGGGCATGCGCCCTCGGAGTTGGAGCTGAACAGGGCAGGCTTCACCCCGTTGGACTTCGCGAAGGCCTTGCGGATCGGTTCCAGCAGCCCTGTGTACGTAGCGGGGTTGCTGCGACGGGACCCCTTGATCGCGCCCTGGTCGATCACCACTACGCCGTCGCGGCCCGCCACCGACCCGTGGATCAGCGAACTCTTGCCCGAACCTGCCACCCCGGTGATGACGCACAGGACCCCCAGCGGAATGTCAACGTCCACGTCCTGCAGGTTGTGCATCGTGGCGTCACGTATCTCGAGCGTTCCCGACGGCGCCCGCACCGTCTCCTTGACGGCGGCCCGGGCATCGAGGTGGCGGCCGGTGATTGTGTCACTGGTCCGCAGTCCGTCAACGGTTCCTTCGAAGCAGACGCTGCCGCCCTCGGTCCCGGCGCCGGGACCCAGATCAATCACGTGATCGGCGATGGCGATGGTTTCGGGTTTGTGCTCGACGACGAGCACCGTGTTTCCCTTGTCCCGCAGCTGGAGCAGCAGGCCGTTCATCCGTTCGATGTCGTGGGGGTGCAGGCCGATGGTCGGTTCGTCGAAGACATAGGTAATGTCGGTCAGGGACGACCCGAGGTGCCGGATCATCTTGGTCCGCTGCGCCTCTCCCCCGGACAGGGTGCCGGCCGGCCGGTCGAGGGACAGGTAACCCAGCCCAATTTCGGCGAACGAGTCGAGGAGGTGCTGCAGGCCCCGCAGCAGCGGTGCCACCGAAGGTTCGCCGAGGCCCCGCACCCAGGCCGCCAGCTCATCGATCTGCAGGACGCACAGATCGGCAATGTTTTTGCCCTGGATCTTCGACGACCGTGCCTCGGGGCTGAGCCGGGTGCCATGACACTCGGGGCACGGCTGGAAGGTGATGGCCCGTTCCACGAAAGCCCTGATGTGGGGCTGCATTGCTTCGACGTCCTTGGAAAGCATTGATTTCTGGATCTTCGGGATCACCCCCTCAAAAGTGAGGTTGATTCCCTCGACCTTGACCTTCGTCGGTTCCTTGTACAGGAGATCGTCGAGTTCCCTCTTGGTGAACTTCGCGAGCGGCTTGTCGATGTCGAATCCGGCGCCGGCGAAGATCCGGCCGTACCAGCCGTCCATGCTGTAGCCGGGGATGGTCAAGGCCCCCTCCCCCAGCGACTTGGTCTCGTCAAACAGCGCCTTGAGGTTAAAGTCCGACACCGAACCCATGCCCTCGCAGCGCGGGCACATCCCGCCCAGGTAGACCGCGTCTTTGACGACGCTCTTCTCGACCCTGCCGCCCTTGTCTGTGCTCATCACCCCGCTCGCCTTCCTGGTGGGGACGTTGAAGGAGAACGCCGTCGGTGGCCCCACATAGGGGGACCCCAGTCGGCTGAACAGGATCCTGAGCATGGCGTTGGCATCGGTGGCCGTGCCGACGGTCGACCGGGGGTTGGCGCCCATCCGCTCCTGGTCGACGATGATCGCCGTGGTTAGACCCTCCAGGTGGTCGACGTCGGGCCGGGCCAGATTCGGCATGAATCCCTGCACGAACGCGCTGTAGGTCTCATTGATCATCCGCTGCGACTCGGCGGCGATGGTGGCGAACACCAATGAGCTTTTCCCGGATCCCGAGACGCCGGTGAACACGCTCAGCCGGCGCTTCGGTATCTCCACGGAAACGTCCTTGAGGTTGTTCTCGCGGGCACCCTGTACCCGGATCAGGTCGTGCTGATCCGCCGTGTGTGAGGCAGAGGGAGGAGTTTCGGTCCCCGTCGGCGTGCTCATGGTGTCTCCTCCTGGCGTTTGCCCCGTGCGCCGGTGCCAGACGGCGTCGTCGGCCTGGTGCTTTCCACCATCACACTACGACTGATTCTGCTGCAGAGGTCGGTTCGGTGGCAACGCTCTGATGGGTTCAGCCGAGATCGTTGATCCGGACCAGATGTCCTGACGGGTCGCGATAGAAGGCGAGACTGGCATCCGGTTCCTGCCGCGCACCGTTGTCCAGCAGTCGAGGTCTGGGGCTTACCCTTGCGATATGAAGAGCACTAGCCCGTGGCGCTGGACGTCGAGCATCCGCGTGCGGATCGTCGCGGTGGTCGTCGTGCTCCTGGTCCTCTCCTCGGTGGGGTCGGTGCTGTTGCTTCGCCTGGTCCTGTTTGAACGGCTCAATGAAGAGATCGGCACCAGTCTGGATCGTGAGGCGGAGGAGTTCCGGCTGCTCGCCGGCGGCGTCGACCCGAGAACCGGTGAACCGTTCGGTGAGGACCTCTCAGCCATTTTCGATGTCTACTTCTCCCGCGAGATTGCCGACGAGGGTGAGACGCTGCTGGCCTTCCTGGACGGCGAACTGTACGAATCCCGGCGGGCGCCGCAGGTGCCCGATCCTGGGGAGTTCCGCAGCACTGTTCAGTACTGGCTGGGGCTGGAGGAGATGGCAAAGGGGACCATCGACACGCCGGCCGGGCAGACCAGCTACGTGGCAGTGCCGTTCGAGGGGGATCCCTTCGACGGTATTTTCGTGGTCGCGAACTTCCCCGCCAATGAGCAGAGCGAAATCGACCAGGCGGTCCAGACGCAGCTGGTGGTCCAGCTGGGCACCACCATTCTGGCGTCGCTTCTCAGCCTGGCCCTTGCCGGGCGGGTACTTCGCCCCCTGAAGTCCCTGGCGGAGACCGCGCGGATCATTTCAGACACCGATCTCAGCCGGCGGATCGATACCACGGGCAAGGACGAGGCATCCCAGATAGCTGACGCTTTCAACGACATGCTGGCACGGCTTGAACAGTCTTTCACCACCCAGCGGCAGTTCCTCGACGACACCAGCCACGAGCTGAGGACACCCCTCACAGTGATCCGCGGGCAGATGGAGTTGATCGATCTCGACGAGACCCCCGAAGAGCGAGCCGAAACGGTTGCTCTGGTCACCGACGAGGTGGACCGGATGACCCAGATCGTCTCCGACCTGTTCGTTCTGGCCCGCGCCGAGCGGCCGGACTTCCTGGCCCTCGACCGGGTCGAGGTGCGGGAGCTGGTGCTGGGCGTGTACCGGAAGATGACGGCCCTCGCCGCCCGGGACTGGCAGGTCCACGCCCCCGAGCCGACGGTCATTCTTGCGGACCGGCATCGGGTGACGCAGGCGCTCCTCCAGCTGGCAGACAATGCGGTCAAGTTCACGGAGGCCGGCGCCACCATCCGCCTCGACGCCGAGGTATCGCCCCAGGCGGTGCGGCTGTGGGTGATGGACTCCGGACCCGGCATTCCCGCACAGGACGCGGACCAGATCTTCACCCGTTTCAAGCGGGGCTCGGGACGCAATACCGCGAAAACCGGCGGCGCCGGTCTGGGCCTGTCAATCGTGGCCGCGATTGCCGAAGCTCACGGCGGCAGCGCGTCGCTGGTGACACGGCCGGGCTGGGGAGCATGCTTCGAAATACTGCTCCCCCGCCCCGCCGTGGTGCCGCCGGCAAACCCCGGCTAGACCATCAGGCCGGCTGGTTCCGCGATGTGGGCAGATAGGTCGCCCACCACTGCAGGATGTGCTCGAACCGCTGCCGGCGATGCCACGGCGATCCTGCCCGCGACAGTTCGTGGGTCTCCCCCGGGAAGACCAACAGTTCGGTGGGCACGCCCCGCAGCTTCAGCGCCGTGTAATAGCGTTGTGCCTGCTCCAGCGGGCAGCGCAGATCCTCCTCCGAATGCACCACGAAGGTGGGGGTCTGCACCTTGTCCACCTGCGCGAAGGGGTTCTGTGCCTTGATCTGCTCCGGATCGGACCCGGTGTACGCGTCGGAGAAGAACCAGCCAATGTCCGACGACCCGACGAAGGATGGCGGGTCAAGGTACCCGCGCTCCACCACTGCCGCAGTGAACCGGTGGTCCTGGGAGATGGTCCACGCGGTCAGGTAGCCTCCATAGGATCCACCCATCACGCCCAGCCGTTCCCGGTCCATCGCCGGGTACTTCTCCAGGGCACCCTCGAGGAAGCCCAACACGTCCTGCAGGTCGACGGTGCCCATGGCTCCCTTGATGACGCGTCCGTGCTCCTGCCCGTAGCCCGCAGCGCCGCGCGGATTGCACATCACCACGGCGTAGCCGGCATCGACGTACACCTGGGCCTCATCAAAGTATCCCCAGCCATACTGGGCGAACGGGCCGCCGTGGATGTTCAGCAGAACCGGATGGGGGCCCTCCCCCGCGGGTTCGAGGACCCACCCGTGCACCGGGTGACCGTCGCTTGCGGTGAAGGTCTCCTCCACCGGTGTGACCACCGTGGTCTGGTCCCGCAGGTCGTTGGAGAAATCGGTCAGCGGGGACAGGGTTCCGCCGGACACCACCGCGACGTCGCCCATGGTGTGCGCGTCGGTATAGGCAGCGACGACCACGTCGCCGGCCGCTGCCGCGCCCGTGATGATCAGCTCGCCGTCGGCAAGCTCCGTCAGCGTTCCATCAGCTGACACCTCCAGGAGGGTTCCCTTCCCCCGGGTGCGGTTGAAGACGAGCACCGAGTCAGCACCGCGGGGCACCATGTCGCCGACCTCCCCGAGGTCGACCGTCTCGGCGTCGGTGAGGGCACGGGCCTCGCCGGGCGCGTCCACCGGAACGACGTAGAGGGCGGTGTTCCTGGCGAGGAAGTCGAGTCCATCCTCGGACAGGTCACTGCCCAGGAAGAAAAGCCATTTCCCGTCGAGGCTTTCCACCGGCCGGTTGCAGCCGAGCCGGGTGCCTGCGCCGTTGTTGGTCAGCCGGGACAGGCCGGTTCCATCCACCGCCATCGAGTGAACGTCGGTGTACAGGGTGGTGTCCGCTTCCGGGTGCAGCGCCGCGGTGAAGAGGATCCGCTGCCCGTCGCGGGAAAACACCGGCTCGTTGTGGTCGGCATTGGCGGTGGTCAGCTGGACCGCGGTGGGGAGACCCTTGGAGCCAGCCCCTGCCGACTCACCAGCCCCCGCCGATCCGCCAGCTGCTTCCGAGCTCTCGGCCGCCTCAGCCTCCTTGGCACGGCCGACCGCTTCCACGAAGGGTGCGGCATCCAGGTCCGGTAGCTCGAGCACAAAAATGTGGTTGCGCTTGTCCACCGAGTAGCCCAGCCCGTTCATGCGGTATTTGAACGTAGTGATCCGGCGTGGGTCTTCAAGACCGGGCCCGACGCCGTCGACGGTTCCGTACCGGCCATGCTCGGGCACCCGTGAGGTGAAGGTGATCTTCGACGAATCCGGCGAGAAACTGAACGCTCCGACGCCCATTTTCTGATCGGTCAAAGGCTGCGGTTCGCCACCGCGGCTGTCCACCATCATCAGCTGTGGCGTGCCGCCTGGGGCTGACCGAAGGAACGCGAGGAGCCGGCCATCGGGCGAGTACTGCGGTGCCGTGTCGCGGAAGCCGCGGGTCAGCCGGCGGGCGACGCCACCGGAGACGGGGAGGTCCCACAGTTGTCCGACGTAGGAGTCGGCCTGGAAATCGGGTCGGGTCACCGAGACGACGCAGTGCTGCGCGTCGGGTGAGAGTGACGGTGAACTTACGGACTGGAGAAGGTTCAGCTCATGTGGTTTCACAGGTTCGAGACTAGATCAGTCATCGGGACTTCCCAATTCGGGCACGTGGGCTCTGTGCCGGCCCTAGGATGAAGGGATGCCTCACCTTCCGGAGAACGTTCTACGCTGCCCTGTGTGCGCGGTGGGGATGGAACTGTCGACAGCGGGCCGGACCCTCGGATGCGCGTCGGGGCACCGGTTCGACGCGGCGAAGCAGGGGTACTTCAACCTGCTCACCGGCCGGGGCACCGCGTTCCAGCCCGATACCGCCGCAATGGTGCAGGCCCGGACCGACTTCCTCGGAGCCGGCCACTACGACCGCCTCCGGGACACGGTATCGGCCCTGGCACAGCGGCAGATCGCTGCACCGCGGGTGATCCTGGACGCCGGAGCCGGCACCGGCTACTACCTTCACGGACTGCGCCGCGGACACCAGGACACCGCCCTGCTCGCCCTGGACATCTCCAAGTTCGCCTTGCGCCGTGCCGCACGGCTTCTCGACGACGACGGCGTCTGCCTCGTCTGGGACGTCTGGCGCCCCCTGCCCATCCAGGATGGAGTGGTCGACCTCCTGACGAACATCTTCGCCCCCCGCAATCCTGAGGAGTTCCACCGCGTACTGCGGCCGGACGGCGTGCTGGTGGTGGTGACTCCCCTGCCCGGTCATCTGGCGGAGATCGCCGACGATGCTGGACTGCTCGAGGTGCCCGAAGACAAGGCCGGCGGGGTGTCCGCCACGCTGGCCGGCTTGTTCCACGAGATTGAGGCGGTGGCTGTTGACTACCAGCTGCGGCTCTCACGAGCCGACGTCTACAACGCTGCCCTGATGGGTCCGGCGGGACACCACCTGGACCCGGTCGGGCTCTCGGCCCGGCTCGCCGGCCTGCCGGAGTGGACCGCGGCAAGCGCTCGTTTCACCGTCCAGGTTTTCAGGAGGTCAGCGGGGAGTGCGACCCTTGCGGATCTATAACAACCGCTCTGCCGGGCCTCCCATCCCTAGGTTTCGCCCCTCCGCTTTGGCATGATGGAGGTACGCAATACGCGCCCAATGGCGCCCTAGCCCGAGGGGAAGACATGTTTGAGTGGCTTATGGAGAACGGCTGGATACTCTGGCTCGTCCTGTTCCTGGGGCTTGCCGCTGTGGAAACCCTGACTCTGGACCTGTTCTTCGTCATGATGGCCATGGGCGCCCTCGCCGCCATGATCAGCACCTTCGTCGGGGCGGCGTTCTTCCTGCAGGTCGTGGTGTTCTGCGTGGTGTCCCTGCTCATGGTGCTGGTGGTCCGGCCGGTTGCCCTGAAACATCTGAAGCGGGGCTCTCCCGAACAACTGAGCAATATTGACCGGCTCATCGGCGAATCAGCGTTGACCCTCGACGTGGTGACCGGGGAATCCGGCACGGTGAAGATCGGCGGGGACACCTGGTCCGCACGGACGGTCGACGGCTCCCTGATTCCTGCCGGCGAACGGGTGGCAGTGTCCCGAATCGATGGGGCTACCGCCCTGATCTCAGCACCCGCCCAGCCGAAAGCCGCCGACTCCGGCGCGGTCTAGGCTCCACCCCCAACCGTCCACTTATCCCAGTGCCACTTACCCGTGACACTGAACCTGTGCCATCAACCTCAAAGGGGAACACATGCCTAGCGACGCAGGGGCAATCGGACTGACAGTCGTCCTGATTGCCCTGATCATCTTCGTCCTGATCGTGCTGGTTAAATCGGTGCGGATCATTCCGCAGGCTCGCGCTGGCGTGGTGGAACGGCTGGGAAAGTACCAGCGGACCCTCCAGCCCGGCCTGACGATCCTGATCCCCTTTGTGGACCGGTTGCTGCCCCTGCTGGATCTGCGCGAGCAGGTGGTGTCTTTCCCACCACAGCCGGTCATCACTGAAGACAACCTGGTGGTATCGATTGACACGGTGGTCTATTTCCAGGTCACCGACCCACGGGCGGCGACCTACGAGATCGCCAATTACATCCAGGCCGTTGAACAGCTGACCACCACCACCCTGCGTAACGTCGTCGGTGGCCTGAACCTTGAAGAGGCGCTGACCTCCCGTGACCAGATTAATGGGCAGCTGCGTGGAGTGCTCGACGAAGCCACCGGCCGGTGGGGCATCCGCGTTTCCCGCGTGGAACTGAAGGCCATCGATCCTCCCCTGTCCATCCAGGACTCGATGGAGAAGCAGATGCGTGCCGAGCGGGACCGTCGCGCGGCGATCCTGACCGCCGAAGGCACCAAGCAGTCCCAGATTCTCACCGCCGAAGGTCAGCGGCAGGCAGCGATCCTCGCCGCGGAAGGTGACGCGAAGGCAGCCATCCTGCGCGCCGACGGTGAGTCCCAGGCCATTCAGAAGGTCTTCGACGCCATCCACAAGGGCAACCCGACCCAGAAACTCCTGGCCTACCAGTACCTCCAGACGCTTCCGAAGCTCGCCGAAGGGTCATCCAACAAACTGTGGATCATTCCCAGCGAGGTCGGAGAAGCGCTCAAGGGAATCGGTAACGTCCTCGGCAACACGACCGCTGACGCTCCCGACGGCGAAAGCACCTCGCCCACCTACACCCCCTAGGAGAACCTCTACCGGGATGTCCCTCGATGGACCCGGGTGAAGGGGGTTCGCCCCACTGATGCCGGCTGGCTAGCCGACCGCTAGCTGGCCGGTTTCTGTTTGGCTGCCACTCCGGCGTATAATTGTGTGTTTGCCGTGGTTTCGCTGCTGTGATCGGGAACAGACTCATATTCCACAGCGTTATGTAGATGGCAGGACGTGGCGGAAAACGCCACACCACCATCCGCCGTCACGGATGCCAAATTGTTGAGTAGGAGAATACATGAGCGATCGTAGCTTGCGCGGAATGCGCCTCGGGGCGCAGAGCATGGAGACAGAATCCGGGGTTGAGCCAGCTCCCCGTCAGCGGGTCGAATACCGCTGCGGAGACGGCGAAAGGGTGTTCGTCACTTTTGCGGCGGAAGCTGACGTTCCACCGGTCTGGGTATCCAAAACCGGCAAGGAGGCGTTGCTTGTCGATGGAGAGCGCCCCGACACCTCAGGCGACAAGCCGGTGCGTACGCACTGGGACATGCTGCTGGAACGCCGCAGCATGGACGAACTGGAGCAGATCCTCCAGGACCGCCTGACCATTCTTCGGGAGCGCCGCGGAGAGCGTCAGTCCGCCTAGAGTGACAGTTACAGCCTGATTCAGGCACACGCTGATTCAGCGCTAACCCTGTTTCAAGCAAGTACTGATTCAGCCGGGTCGGCTGCCATAGGGCAGCAGACCCGGCTTTTTCGTGTTCTAAAAGCCTGGCTTCAAGCCGGCCTTTTAGCCGAGGAGGCTTTTGGCCGAGGACCCGGTCAGCCGGTGATGTTGCTGGGCGCGCCGCGGGTGGTAAGAGCACGCCAGCGGGCAACAATTCCCCACCGGGTGACGTTGCCGATGGCTTCCAGAACAATTCCGCCACTCATCTTCGACGCCCCGAACTCCCGTTCCACGAACGTGATCGGCACCTCGACGATTTTCAGACCCAGTTTGGCAACCCGGAAGGTCATGTCCACCTGGAAACCGTAACCGACCGAATCCACCTGGGCCAGATCGAGTTTCTCGAGGGTCTCGCGGCGGAACGCCCGGTACCCGGCGGTGATGTCCCTGACCTCGATGCCGAGCATGATCCTCGAATAGGTACTGCCGGCCCTCGACAGGAGTTTCCGGCGGCGCGGCCAGTTCACCACAGATCCTCCCGGGACCCACCGGGAGCCGATTACCAGGTCGGCGTCGGCCACCCTCTCGAGCAGCGACTGCAGCTGTTCAGGCCGGTGGGACCCATCAGCATCCATCTCCACCAGGACGTCGTAGCCGGCGTCGAGTCCCCAGGTGAAACCGGCAATGTAGGCGGCGCCGAGTCCCGCCTTGCCCTGGCGGTGCAGCACGTGGATCTGGGGGTCGGCAGCAGCAAGAGTATCGGCAAGGTCACCGGTGCCGTCCGGACTGTTGTCGTCAACCACCAGGACATCCGAGTGGGGTACGGCGCGGCGGAGACGGGAAACCGTCAGGGGCAGCGACTCTATCTCGTTGTAGGTGGGAATGATGGTGACGACTCGCACTCAGGCAACCTTTGGTCAAGTAAGTAGGTGCGCCGCAGCGCACGTCCCGGGGGTCGGAACCAAACGCCCAGTATATTGGATGCCCTCGCAGGACCGAAAAGCCGGTGGGGCCAGGGGGCGCCTCCATGCTTGGGAGGATTCGCTCAATGGTGGGGTAGATTCGCGCGCCTTCGGGCCAGCACGGATCGACAACGATCACAGCTGTTTTCTACTGACGCGCGAATCTACCCATTTCATCACTACCGATACCGCGACACATGACTACCCGTCCAGCGTGGTGGTGGTTGCCTCAGTCATGAGTCGAGTCGGTCCGGTCGGGTCAGCCATGGTGCCTGACTTGGATCAACCCGTTGATTCCACAGCCTACGCGCTGTGGAGTACGTGTCAACAGCCCGCTGACCTGGGGAAACTTCCGTTTCCGCAGGTCAGGACGCGGACCGCAGGGCAGATGGTAATTCGTCAAAACCTTCTGCCCGGTACAGTTGCCGGCCGTGGTGCACCGTTTCGAGGCAGCGCGGATCCGACCCCGTATCGAGAGCGGGCAGCAACGGTGTTCCGGCCCGCGGATCGGTACTCCAGGACTGGACCCGGCTGTCCGCTGTCTGCACCATCAGTTCCTCTACCTCCCAGACCGCGTAGGACGCCGGAGCCCCGGGGACCAACTGTCCGAGGAGGGGATTCCTGGACCCCACGGCCCGCCACCCCGCCCGGGTGTGGGCGATGAAAGCGGCACGGGCGGAGATGCGCTGGGCCGGATTATTGTGCAGGACGGCGGCTCGAAGTGTGGACCACGGGTCGAGCGACGTGACGGGACTGTCGGATCCGAAGCACAGAGGCACCCCCGCCGCAAGGAAACTGGCAAAGGGGTTCATGCCAGCCATCCGGGTGTCGCTCAGCCGCTGGCTGTAGAGGCCGTCAGCGGCGCCCCAGCGGGCGTCGAACGCCGGTTGGGCGCTGACGGTCACGCCGAAGTGAACCAGCTGGGCGATGGCCCCGCTGTCGGCGAGCTCCACGTGTTCCAGCCGGTGGCGGGCCTTCCGGACGTTCTCGATGCCGTGCGCCTCTGCAGCACGGGACAGGCCGTCGAGGACTACGTCCAGTCCGGCGTCCCCGATCACGTGGAATCCGGACTGCACCCCGACGCTCGTTGCAGCGCCCAGATGCGCGGCGACAGCGCCGGCATCCAGGAAGACGGTGCCCTGGTGGGAGTCATCGGCGTAGGGCTGCCTCAACGCTGCTGTGCGGGAACCGATCGACCCGTCAACGTTCAGGTCGCCACCGAGTCCGGCCAGGCGCCCGTCGAAAGTATCCAGGATGTCCCTCAGCTCGGACACCGACCCGACGGCCTGACCCCAGTAGGCCAGTACCTCGGGAAGCAGCTCGTCCTCGGGGCCCTGGCCGAGCCCCAGCAACGCCTGCAGGTCCGCGGTCGGTGAGATGTGCGGTGCGCCCATCTCGGCGACAGCGACGATTCCGTTGGCTGCCGCCTGGCGAAGGGCTGCCCGCTGGTACGTGGACCGTTGGGTGTCATTGAGGTTCCGTGAGGCCAGCCGGGCGGCGACGTGGGCGTCGCGCACCACGAAGCCGTTGTCCCAGCCGTCGAGGGCTGCCAACCCGAGGGCAGCTGCCAGGGAGCCGGAGACCACCGCCGAATGGACGTCCGCGCGCGCCAGGTATACAGGTTTACCGCCGCCGGCCGCGTCCAGCTGCTGTGCCGTCGGTACGGTCCGGTCTGGCCAGCGGGATTCGTCCCAGCCGTGGCCCAGGACCGTGGCCACACCGCTCCGCGCGGCTGCGGCGACCAGGTCCAGCAGTTCGGTGAGGCTGCCGCAGCCTGCCAGGTCAATGGACTCCAGAGCGAGGCCGGTCTCGGTGGTGTGGACGTGGGAGTCGACGAAGCCTGGGGTGATGAGCGCACCGGCGAGGTCGACCACGGTCATCGTCGAATCCGCGAGGGACTCGGCGGCATGCTCGGAGCCGATCCAGGCGACCGTGTCGCCGTCTACCAGCATGGCCGTCGCAAACGGGTCCGCGGCGCTGTAGACGGAGCCGTTGCGGTACAGAACAGGGCGGGGCGGGGTCATGCGTGCTCCAGACAGGTGGTGGAAGGTGATGGTTAGTCGCCGATGGCCGAGTAGGCCACCACGCCGCGACGGATGAGCCCGATGGCATCAATGCATAGCCGCCGCTGACCGCTCGGCAGGTCGTCGATCTTGGCCAGCTGATCGAGCAGGTCGATGACCTGCTTGGTCCACCGGACGAAGTCCCCTGCGGCCAGGTCGGTTCCGCTCAGTGAGGGCTGGAGGGCCTTCCCCCGCGCCCACTTGTACATGGGCCAGACAAGGCCCAGTTCCGGTTCCCCGGTGACGGGCAACCTGAACTGTTCCTCAAGGTCTGTCAGGGTGGACCACTGGCGGACGACGACGTCGATCGAGTGGTCCAGGGTTGCCCCGGGCATTTTCGGGCGCAGTCCACGTTCCTCGCGTTTGGCCTGGTACACGAGGACCGAGGCCAGTGCCGCCGTTTCGGCGGCGTCCAGACCGTCAAAGGCGCCGTGTTCGAGGGAGAGGGCGATCAGGAGGTCCTTCTCGCCATACACCCGGCGGAGTTTGCGGCCGGCCGCGGTGATCGTGGTGCCCGACGGGGTGTTCTGTAGGTACCCGTAGTGGAGCAGGACGTCGGAGACCCGGTCGAAGGTCTTGGCGATGGTGTTGGTGCGCCCACGGATCTGGCCGGTCAGGCGGTCGGTCTCGCGGCGAAGCTTCCACCACCGTTCGGCCCACCGGGCGTGCTGTTCCCGGTCGCTGCAGCCGTGGCAGGGGTGTGCCCGGAGTTTCCGGCGCAGCCCCGTGATGGCCGCCTCCTGGCGATCAGTGGCACCGGAGTGGAAACCGTCCTGGGGCCCCGCGCCACGGCGGGGCGGGCGTTTCTCGTGCAGCGCATTGCGGAGCGAGGAGCTCAGGTCGCGCCGGTCCTTCGGGCTGCGGGCGTTGAAGTTCTTGGGGATCCGAATGTGGGAGAGCACGTCCAGTGGTCCGGTGAGGTCCTGGACCCCCACCCGTCGGATCTGTTTGTCCTCGGTCAGCACGGTGGGCCGTGGCTCCCTGGAGGTGTCGGGGCTGAGGACCACTGCGTACCCCTGGACCCGCCCGGCCGGGACGTCGATGACATCTCCGGGCCGCAGCATTTCCAGCGACGATGCGGCGGCCGACCGGCGGTCTCGGGATGTTGCTTTCGCGGCGAGGTTCTCCAGGTCCGACAGTTCCCGGCGCAGCTTCGAGTACTCGGTGAAGTCCCCCAGATGGCAAGTCATCGACTGTTCGTAACCCTTGAGGGACTCCTCACGGGTCCGCACCTGCTTCGCCAGCCCCACCACCGAGCGGTCTGCCTGGAACTGGGCGAACGAGGTTTCGAGGATTTCGCGGGAGCGGTCCTGCCCAAACTGGGCGAGCAGGTTGATGCTCATGTTGTAGGTAGGTCGGAAGCTCGAATTCAGCGGGTAGGTGCGCCGGGACGCCAGGCCGGCCACCGCACCGGGATCGGTGCCGGGCTGCCAGAGCACGACGGCGTGGCCCTCCACATCGATGCCCCGGCGACCAGCGCGGCCGGTCAGCTGGGTGTACTCCCCCGCCGTCACGTTCACGTGTGCCTCGCCGTTGAACTTGTCGAGCTTCTCCAGCACCACGGACCGGGCAGGCATGTTCACACCGAGCGCCAGGGTTTCGGTGGCGAAGACGGCCTTCACGAGCCCCTTGGCGAACAGCTTCTCGACTACTTCCTTGAAGGTGGGCAGCATCCCGGCGTGGTGGGCGGAGAAGCCGCGGATCAATCCCTCCCGCCACTCCCAGAAGCCGAGCACCGCAAGGTCCTCGGGCGGCAGGTCGACTGCCGCCTCATCGACCCGGAGGCTGATAATCTCCCGTTCGGCCTCAGTGGTGAGCCACAGGCCCGCGTCGAGACACTGGCTGACCGCCGCCTCGCAGCCGTTGCGGGAAAAGATGAACGTGATCGCCGGGAGCAGCCCGTCCTTGTCCAGCGCGCTGATCACCTGGGGGCGGCTGGCACGCCTGACACGGGATGCGGCCTGCGGTGGCCGTTTCGCCGGTCCCCTCCCCCTCCGTGAGCCACCGCCGGCTCCCCAGCTGGCTCGCTGGGTCAGCCGGGTTTCCGAGCTGGCCAGTTCCAGGAGTTCGGGGTTGACCTCGTACCGGTCCTGCGCGCCGGACTCGGCTCCAGCGGGGGCGGCCTCATCGAAGGCCACCTCCCCAGCGAACAGGTCCAGGAGGTTCTGGCCCACCATGACGTGTTGCCAGAGGGGAACGGGGCGGTGCTCGGAGACCACCACGTCGGTGTGGCCCCGCACGGTGTCCAGCCATGCCCCGAATTCCTCGGCATTGGACACCGTCGCGCTCAGTGACACGAGCCGGACCTCGGAGGGCAGATGGATGATCACTTCCTCCCACACGGCTCCACGGAACCGGTCCGCAAGGTAATGCACCTCGTCCATCACCACGTAGCCAAGGTCGTCCAGGGTGTCAGAGTTCGCATACAGCATGTTCCGCAGCACTTCGGTGGTCATGACGACGACGGGGGCATCCGGGTTGATCGTCGTGTCGCCGGTGAGCAGACCCACCCGACCCGTGCCATAGACGGCGCACAGTTCCGAGTATTTCTGGTTACTGAGGGCTTTGATCGGGGTGGTGTAGAACGCCTTCAGGCCCTTCTCCAGAGCCAGGTATACGGCGAATTCTCCAACGACCGTCTTGCCGGCACCGGTCGGCGCCGCGACCAGCACACCCCGACCCGCTTCAAGGCAGACACAGGCGTCCCGCTGAAACTGGTCCAGGTCGAATCCCAGCGTCTGCTCGAACGCGAACAGCGCGGTTGCTGAGTGCGCGGTGCGCGCCTGTGCTAGCTGGTACCGCTCGGCGGGGGAGGTCATGGTTCAAGCCTAATCTGTCCCGGCTGGCGGGTTTGCACCGTCCGACCCGGGCGCCTACAGCTCGTCGATGGGTGCTGCGGTGTCGGCGTTGGCTTCCACTTCGGCGTCCTGGGCTGCCCTCCGGCGGTCACGCCGCTTGTCGTTCAGGAGGCACAGCATGATGGCGATGAAGAAGAGCACCACCATCGGGGCCGCCAGGTAGAGCATGCCGAGCGCATCGCCGCCGGGTGCTGCCATGGCGGCGAAGACGCAGATCAGGAAGACGGTGATCCGCCAGGCTTTGAGGATCTGCCGACCGGTGAGGATTCCCACCAGGTTCAACCCGAACAGCACCACCGGGAGCAAAAAGGCGATCCCGAATGCCAGCATGAGGCGCAACACGAAGGTGATGTATTCGGTGACGAGGATGAAGTTCGAAAACCCGCTGGGGGTGAAATCGGTCAGTACCCGGACCGCGTTGGGTAGTACCAGCCAGGCGAGGTAGATCCCCGCCAGGAACAGGGGCACCGCGACGGCGATGAAGGACAACGCCACCCGGCGCTCCTTCGTTTTCAACCCGGGGGTAATGAAGGCCCACAGTTGATACAGCCAGACCGGGCTCGCCAGGATGATTCCGATGAAGACCGAGATCTGAACGAGCAGGTCGAACGGCGAGGCGACGCCGGCGAAGTTCAGGACCGCTTCCCTGCCCTCGCGGGCGTTGATGTCCAGAATGGGCTGGGACAGCGCGGTGAGGACAGGGTTGTAGATAAAGAACCCCACCACCGTCCCGAGGACCAGCGCGATCGCCGATTTGATCAGGCGGTTCCGGGCTTCCAGCAGGTGCTCCCGGAGAGCCATCCGCGCCTCGGGGTTGGATTTGCGACCTCTGCCGCGCACCTTCAGCACCGCCAGCTCACCCTAGGGTGTACGTGATGTCGGATCGGCTGGACCCGGCGGGTTGTTCGTTCCGGGCGCGGCTGGCCCCTGCTGGTCGGGGTGGTCCGACCGGGTGCGTGCTGGCGGGACGACTCGACCCTCGACGGGTGCGCCGTCGTCGGCTGTCTCGGAGGGACCGTCGTCTTTCATTTGCTTCACCTCGGACTTGAAAATCCGGAGCGACTGGCCAACGCTGCGGGCCAGCCCGGGTAGCTTGGGCGCTCCGAAAAGCAGCAGTGCGACAACCACAATGACAACTAGTGCCCAGCCTTCAGGTCTCATGACGAAATCCTTTCATAGTTCTTGCCAGGGCAATTCCCCCCGGGGCGACCCTCTGATCCTGCCCGGACCGGGGTTCTAAACATGCGGGAGATCTCTCAGGCTGACCGGTTGGGAACGGTTCACCCGGCGGTGTACCCGGCGTTCCCGGCGTGCCGCGACCCGCAGGGCCTTCCCTGCCGCCCGCTCGTCCCTGACGTCCGCCGGGTCCCTGAATACGGCCAGCGGCACAGGTTCCCGGACAACCTCGTCCAGGCTGGCCGCGGGAGTGGTCGACCGGTCCAACACCTCACCGGCGTGCTCCACCTCTTTGAGGAGGGCTTTCACCTTCCGGAAGAGGTAATACCCGAGCGCGACAAGAACCAGGAGGGTCAGCGCAAGCAGCGCCACCCAGATCACAATCCACGTCCACCAAGGCATGAATCAAGTCTAAGGGAGTCCCGGCCGTCGCGGGGACAACGGTGCCGGGCCCTCGCGGGCTGGACGGACACGCTAGTGGGAGAGGAGTCAGGGATAGTTCAGCCGGGCAGCGGAGAGCCAGGCCGAGCATTCCTTTGACAGCTGCCCGGGGGCAGCGACGACGGCATCCCCGCCGAGCCTGCCGACCAGCCCGGGGATCCATGAGGTGGTCGCTACCCGGATTTCTGCCGCCAGGCGCCCATCGGCGAGCTCGACGGTCCGCCCGGCGTCGTAGTGCTCGGCAACCCATCGGGCGGGCTCCTGGAGGATGAAGGTCACCAGCTCGTCACCGGCGGTCGGGCTGAACACGGCGTCGCCGGCTGGCACCGGCCGGGGCTCGGCTCGAACGGGGACCGCAGTCAGTTGTGCGTTCTGGATCCGGTCCAGCCGGAAGTTCCGCACTGCCTCGGCGCCGATGCACCAGGCCTGCAGGTACCAGACGTCGTCGCGGGAGAAGGCCCGGATCGGTTCAACCGTCCGCTCGGTGACCTCGTCACGTGCGGGCACCAGATAGGTCAGCTCCAGCCGCACCCCGTCGCGCAGGGCGGTCTGAATGGTTTCGAGGGTGGGACCCACGGCATCTTCGGTCAGGGTGGTGGCGATCGCTTTCCCGGCACGACCGGCGTCCCCGGCGGCCTCCGTAAGCTTGGCGTGGGCGGTCGCCGCCGCGGAGCCCGGATCCAGGCCGGGGAGGCGGCGCAGCGTGTCCAGTCCCACGATCAGGGTGCAGGCCTCGTCCAGGTTCAGACGGACCGGCGCCGCCAGGTTGTCGGCGTTGTCAAGGAAAATGCGGTCCCCGTCGATGCTGACCTCGATCAGGCCGTCCGGGTAGTAGCGGGGTCCGCTGACGAACAACAGCTCCAGGTCGGCCGCCAGCTGGTCACGGCTGACGCCGAACCGGTTGGCGGTCTCCCCCATGTCTGCTCCCGGATGGTCCAGGAGGTAGGGCACCAGGTCGAGGAGCCTCCGCAGCCGGGCGTCGGCGGAGGCCTTGCGGCGGGCCGGTCGTGGTGCCGGGCCGGTGAACCCAACCACCGGGAGATGCCCCTCCTGGGCGGCGGACGCGCGGGTCAGCCGGTTGCGCACCTGGGCCACCAGATCGGCCGGGGAGATGGCCCGGGCACGGGGGCCGAAGGCTGCGATGTCGGCTGCGGTGTCACCCGGATCGCCGTACGGAAAGCGCAGCAGGTCCCAGCCGCCGTCGGCGCCGTCCAGGACCGCACCGCGGCGGGTCCGCAGCAGGTGGCAGGTGTCGGGCTGAACAGCAACGAGTGCTTCAAAGGGTTCGTCGGCACGGTCGAGGGAGGCGAGGGAATCGAGCATGGCGAAGTGTTCGGGTACGTCGTAGGTACCCTCCAGGAGCCGCGGGGCGGTGGTCATCCGGGAAAGCCTGAAGTACCGTTCCTCGCCGCGGTCCAGGTCCAGGCCGACCACGTACCAATGCCCGAAGCGGCTGCCCATCCCCCAGGGCTGAAGGGTCCTTGGTTCTTCCCGGCCGGTGCTCGCCGCACCGTAGCCGAAGGCGATCGGGCGGCGGGAGGTGGTGGCACGCCAGACCTCGTCCCAGTGGGGTTCGTTGGTCCTGATCCGGGGTTCCACCGGAAGTGGTGCGGCACCGCCGTCGGCCGCGCCGCGGTCCTGCAGCTTACGCAGGGCCCGGGCGGCCGCGGAGTCGAGGGTGGCAACGTCCCACATCCCGGCCGCGAGGGTCAGAGCAGCGGACTCCTCGGCGCTGAAGGTCACGGCGGGCAGCCGGTACTCGGCGGCGTCGATCCGGTAGCGGCGGATGGAGTTGTCGTGATCGAAGGCGGGATCATCGCTGAAGGACTGGACGGGGATGCCCTGTTCGCGGAGCATCGCCTTATCCCGGTCGAAGAGTTTTTCCCGGGCCGAAGGGGTGGGTGCCCCACCGTACAGTTCTATTTCCCTGAACAGCTCCTCCTTGGTGTAGCCGCGCTGCGTGGAGAGCAGCAGCATGACCAGGGTGAGGAGGCGTTCCGTTCGTTTAGCTGACACGTTGGCAAGAGTACCTGCAAGACGATGGCCGGGGCACACTGTGCCCCGGCCATCGGTCGAACAATGCTGCGGTTAGCGCAGGCCCATCAGGTCGACGACGAAGATCAGCGATTCGCCGGGAGCAATAGCCCCACCCGCGCCGCGGTCACCGTAGGCGAGGTTCGCCGGGATTTCCAGCCGGCGTCGTCCGCCGACCTTCATGCCGAGCAGACCCTGGTCCCAACCCTGGATGACCTGGCCGATGCCGACCTTGAAGTCGAGTGGTGCGCCGCGGTTCCAGGAGGAGTCGAACTCTTCGCCGGTGGAGAATGCGACACCCACGTAGTGGGCGGAGACGGTGTCGCCGGCCTTTGCCTCGTCGCCGGAGCCCTCGATCAGGTCAGAGATGACCAGTTCGGTGGGGACTTCGGTGCCGGGGAATTCGATCTCGGGCTTGGTGCGGTCGGTTCCGTTTGATCCGATGGACATATTTCTCCTTTAAATGGTGGTGAATCGGTGTCGCCGAAACTATTCGGCGGCGACCTTCTCGACGATTTCTACGTAGAACGCGAGGGTGCCGGACGGGCGTCCCTCGGGTGCCGGGTCGCCGTAGCCCATGGGCGCAGGGATGACCAGCAGCACCTTGCTGCCCACGGTCTGGCCAGCGAGGCCCTTGGTCCAGCCTTCGATGACGCCGGTCAGGGGGAACTCGACCGGCTCACCGCCGGGGTAGCTGGAGTCGAACTGCTCGCCGTCCTCCCACCGCCAGCCGGCGTAGTTGGCGGTGATGGTGTCGGCCTCGGTGAGGACATCGCCGTCGCCGGCCTCGAGGACCTTGATGACCAGGTCATCGGAGGGCTCGTTGTCGGGGATCTCAATGACCGGCGCGTCGTCGTCGTCGAAGGTGAACGTGGGCAGCTGGCCGTCGGCGTCGAGTTCCTCGACCGCCTCGGGGCTGAGGACCTCGGGCACTGGGGGTGCATCCTCGGCGCTCAGCACGCGCATGACGATGAGCTGCTGCGGGTCCTGGCCCTCGAGGACCGTGGTGTACGCGATCTGGGAGCCGATGGTGGTGCCCAGCAGCACCTCGTAGAGTTCAGGGTCGACCTCCTGCAGCTGCTCGGTCAGGTCAAGGGTCTGTGGCTGCCCGGCGGAGTAGGTGTCTCCGAGCACTGAGCCATCCTCGGCGTTGAGCCCCACCAGGTGGAATGAGACGCGGTCGCCGTCGGCAATGGGA
This sequence comes from Arthrobacter sp. CAN_A212, assembly GCF_015752345.1. Taxonomy (NCBI): domain Bacteria; kingdom Bacillati; phylum Actinomycetota; class Actinomycetes; order Micrococcales; family Micrococcaceae; genus Arthrobacter; species Arthrobacter sp. CAN_A212. The sequence goes on along the minus strand of NZ_JADOUT010000004.1, from coordinate 11,296 downwards.
TCGCCGTCGCCAGCGGTGATGGCCGCGGCTGCGGGGCCGGTGACCTCCAGCGGCGACTCGAACGTCACCTCGGGGGCTTCCTCATCGGTGCCGCCCTCAATGCGGACGGATTCGAGAATCGCGGCGTCCCCGGCGGTCTTCCCCTCCGGGCCATCGCTGCCGGCATCACCGCCACAGGCAGTCAGCGCAAGCAGAAGGGGCAGAGTCATGGTGAGAGCTTTTCGCACGGTACTTCTTTCGCGGTTGATCGGTGGTGCGTGCCGTCCGGCCGCGACGTACGGGCCGTAACTGGTGAATGAACCTCACCAGCCTAACGGTTTGGGGACTGAAGTTTCTCCCGCACATTCGTTTTCCCGGGAGTTTCCCGGCGGATTCACAGTTGCGCCAGCAGCGCTTCAACCCGTTCGTCGACCGACTGGAACGGGTCCTTGCACAGGATGGTCTGCTGGGCGCGGTCGTTGAGTTTGAGGTGCACCCAGTCGACGGTGAAGTCCCGGTTGGCCTCCTTGGCGCGCCGCACAAACTCGCCCCTCAGGCGCGCGCGGGTGGTCTGAGGTGGAATGTCCACGGCGTTCTTGATGTCGACGTCGTCCACCACCCGCTCGGTTTCGCCACGCTGCTGGAGCAGGAAGTACAGTCCACGTTCCCGGGAAATGTCGTGGTAGGTGAGGTCGAGTTGCGCCACCCGCGCCGATTCGAGCCCCAGCCCGTGGCGGACCCGGTAGCGGTCGATCAGCTTCTTCTTGATGGCCCAGTCGATCTCCCGGTCGATAAGCCAGTGGTCACCGGTGTCGACGGCGTCCAGCGTGCGGCCCCACAGTTCCAGGATCCGCTCGACGTGCGGGGTGTGGGCGCCGTTCGTGTCGACAAACTGGCGGACCCGGGCCAGATACTCCCGCTGCATTTCAAGCGCGGAGATGCGACGGCCGTTGGCCAGTTTGAGGGGCTGCCTGCCGGTGAGGTCGTGGGAGATTTCCCTGATGCTGCGGATCGGGTTTTCCAGCCGGAAGTCTTTCATGATGACGCCCGCCTCGATCATCCGCAGGATCAGGTCGACCGACCCCACCTTGAGCATGGCGGTGGTCTCGGACATGTTGGAGTCCCCGGCGATCACGTGGAGCCTGCGGTAGTACTCGGCGTCGGCGTGGGGCTCGTCCCGGGTGTTGATGATGGGCCGTGACCGGGTGGTCGCGGAGGAGACACCTTCCCAGATGTGGTCGGCGCGCTGTGAGAAGGCGTAGATGGAACCGGTCTGCGTCTTGAGGACCTTCCCGGCGCCGACCAGCAGCTGCCGGGTGACCAGGAACGGAATCAGGATGTCGGCCAGGCGGCTGAACTCGAGCTTCCGGGGAATGAGGTAGTTCTCATGGCTGCCGTAGGAGTTCCCCGCGGAGTCGGTGTTGTTCTTGAACAGGTACACCCGCCCGTCGTACCCCTCGTGGGCGAGCCGCCGTTGTGCCTCGGCAACGAGGTCCTCGAGGATCAGCTCCCCCGCCCGGTCATGGGCAATCAGCTGGGCGACGTCGTCGCATTCGGCCGTCGCGTACTCGGGATGTGAGCCGACGTCGAGGTACAGCCGGGACCCGTTGGTGAGGAAGACGTTGGAGGACCTCCCCCAACTAACCACTTTCCGGAACAGGTAGCGGGCCACCTCCTCGGGTGAGAGTGGACGGGAGTTCGGCCCGGAATAGGCGATCCCGAACTCGGTCTCGATGCCAAAGATCCTGCGGTCCATCAGTGCTGCGCCCCTTCGAGCATGGCTGCCACTTCCGCGGGCAGGAACCGTCGGAACGCGCGACGCGCTCCGCGGGTGGTCAGCGGGTCACGGTCCAGGGCCGCGACCTCCAGGGCGCCGGGGTCCAGGCGGACCCGGGGTTCGCTGACCCCGCCGACGACGCTCCCGCCGCCATAGCGGAGGGCGTCGACGGCGGTCCGCACCGCTTCGCCGAAGTCGTGGTCGGCGTCCCAGCGGCTGGAGAGTGCGTCCACCACGGCGTCGGCCTGCCCACCCATCACGATGAACCGTTGTTCGTCGGCGATTGACCCGTCAAAGGTCAGCCGGTACAGATGGTCGGTGTCGGTGCGGGTACCCACCTCGGCGACGGCCAGTTCAACTTCGAAGGGCTTGCTGTCGGCGGTAAAGACGGCGCCGAGGCTCTGTGCGTAGACACTGGCCAGCCCGCGGGCGGTCACGTCACCGCGGTCGTAGGAGTAGCCCCTCACATCGGCGTAGCGAACCCCCGCCTGCCGCAGGCTCTCGAACTCGTTGTACTTCCCGACGGCGGCGAAAGCGATCCGGTCGTAGATCTCGCCGACCTTGTGCAGGGACGGCGAAGGATTCTCGGCGACCAGGGCGATCCCGTCCCGGCAGCTGAGCACCACGACCGACCGGCCCCGGGCGATTCCCTTCCGGGCAAAGTCGGCGCGGTCCCGGGTGAGCTGCTCCGGGGACACATAGAACTGTTGGGTCACGCTCATGCCTCCCGGCCCGCCACAGACCGTGAATCGATCACCTGGGCGGCGGCCAGGGCAAGTTCGCGCTCCGGCACCCTGCGGGCGCCCGCGCTGTTGGCCGTGTAGACCACGGGCCACAGCTGGCGGACCACATCGGGGCCGCCCGTCGCGGAATCGTCGTCGGCCGCGTCGTAGAGCGATTCCACGGCCACCCGGACCGCGCGGTCCTCGTCAAGGTTCGGTTTCCAGAGCTTCTTCAGGGCACCGCGGGCGAAGGCGGCACCGGATCCGACGCTGTGGTGTTCCTGTTCCTCGTAGCGGCCCCCGGTCACGTCGAAGGAGAACAGCCGGCCGACCCGTTGGACGGTGTCGAATCCGGCGAACAGGGGGACCACGGAGAGGCCCTGCAAGGCCAGGGGCAGGTTGGCCCGGATCATCGCGGCCAACCGGTTGGCCTTGCCGTCCAGGCTCATCAGATCGCCCTCGATCTTCTCGTAGTGTTCCAGCTCCACCTGGAAGAGGCGCATGATGTCGAGGGCTATTCCGGCGCTCCCGGCGATCCCCAGCACCGAGTACATGTCGGCCGGGAAGACCTTTTCGATGTGCCGGCTGGCGATGACGTTGCCCATCGTCGCCCGCCGGTCGCCGGCCATGAGGACGCCGCCGGCGTAGGTCATCGAGACGATCGTGGTGGCATGCGGCGCGAGGGTGGGGGCGCTGGCCGGGGTCAGTCCCCCGGCGGAGCGGCTGGAGGGCAGCAGTTCCGGATGGTTTGCCCCGAGATACCCGCTGAACGAGGTGGAGGCTGCACGGCCGATCGACGCGGTAGCGTCCTCTAACTTCATGGAGGTTACTGCCCGCCCTTCTGGACGAATCCGCGAACAAATTCTTCGGCGTTGGATTCGAGCACCCCGTCGATCTCATCCAGCAGGTCGTCGACGCCCTGGGTCTGTACCGTGGGTGCTCCGCCCTCAGGTGCCCCCCCGGCGTCGGGAACTTCGGTGTGCTGTTCCTCGTCCTGTTCCGCGGGACGTGACCCGGTGTTTCTGCGGTCCTGTGTAGCCATGGCTGGCACCTTTCATTGCTGCGGATGTGATGCGCACTACCTAGTGATCTCTATGGTGCCATGTTGGATTGTGGCCTGCTCAATAGCCGCGAAACAAATTCTTCCGCGTCCGCCGACGCGGCGAACAATTCCCTGGTCAGCGCGGCGGTACCCCGGAGCGGTTCCCGGGTCTGGATCCGTTGCAGCCGGCGCTGGGAGGGCAGTTCGAAGATGATCGAATCCCAGCTGGCACCCACCACCTCACGGGGGAAGCTGCTGATGCAGTGCCCCCGGAAGTAGGCCCTGGTGTCCTCCGGCGGGTTCGACACGGCAGCGGTGACCTGCTCGTCGGTGACCAACCGGTCGATTTCTCCCCTGGCCGCCAGCCGGTGGTAAATGCTCTTCTCCGGTCGCAGATCCGAGTACTGCAGGTCGACCAGGGCCAGCCGGGGATCGTCCCACGCCATCCCGTCGCGACTCCGGTACGCCTCGAGGACCTTGAGCTTGGCCACCCAGTCGAGCTGGCGTGCCGCGTCGAGGGGATTCCGTCGCAGGACGTCGATCAGGGCCCCCCACCGGTGCAACAGGTCAGCGCTCTGCTGGTCGGTACCGCCCTGCCGTGCTGATTCGCTGAGGCAGGCTTCCAGGTACATTTCCTGCACGTCCAGTGCCGTGACCGATCGGCCATCCACCAGCCTGACGCGGTGCTTCAGGGTGGGGTCGTGGCTGATGGCCTGCAGTTCGCGGACCGGATCGTGGATTTCCGGGACCGGGGCCCTCTTCCGGTCAATCAGGGACAACACCAGGGACGTGGTCCCCACTTTGAGGTAGTTGGACGTCTCGCTCAGGTTCGCGTCGCCGATGATCACGTGCAGGCGGCGGTATTTTTCGGCGACCGCGTGCGGCTCATCCCGGGTATTGATGATGGGACGGCGGACGGTGGTTTCCAGTCCGATCTCGTTCTCGAAAAAGTCGGCCCGCTGGCTGAGCTGGAAACCGGGCGCCTGGTTCAACGCGCCGATACCCACCCGGCCGGACCCGCAGAGGGTCTGGCGGGTGACGAAGAACGGGGTCAGCACGGCGGCAAGGTGATGGAACGGGACGCTGCGGGGCACCAGGTAGTTCTCGTGTGAGCCGTAGGACACGCTCTTGTTGTCGGTGTTGTTCTTGTACAGGTGGACGGGTGCGAAGCCCGGTGTGGCGGCGATGCGCCGCATCGCTGCCAGTGCGACGGCGTCGCCGGCACGGTCCCACAGCACAGCATCCAGGGGGTTGGTGACCTCCGGGGACGAATACTCGGGGTGGGCGTGATCGACGTAGAGCCGGGCACCGTTGTTCAGGACCAGGTTCATGAGCACCGTGGAGTCCAGCGGGCCGACGTCGTCAAGCGGCGAGTCCACCATGGCGATCTCTTCGGCGGTCAGGACCGGTGGGGCGTCGGTCAGCTGGGATGGGTCCGCGGCATGCCGGGTCTGGTGCCAACCCCGCGCGTCGGCCAGCGGTGCCTCGTCGGTGTAATCCCACCGGGTGCCCGCCAGATTGCCGAGCCCTTCCCGGAGGGTCGCAGCGTACGCGTTGACCACCTGCGAGGACAGGACCGTCGCGTTCGCGTCCGGGATGGATGGAGCGATGATGCCGTACTCGGTTTCGGTGCCCATCACGCGGTGGGCGGAGAACCGGGCTGGGTCGAGAACTGAGGGATCGGTTGGCGGTCCGGCTCGCGTCACAGATACTGTCCGGTATTGGCTGTGGTTTCGATGGTCTTCCCGGGTTCCTGGCCGGCCTTACCCTGCACGATGGTGCGGATATAGGTGATCCGCTCCCCCTTCTTCCCGGAAATACGCGCCCAGTCGTCGGGGTTGGTGGTGTTGGGAAGGTCCTCGTGCTCGCGGAACTCGTCGACGACGGCACGCAGGAAATGCTCTATTCGCAGACCCTTCTGGTTATCGAGCAACAGATCCTTGATCGCGTACTTTTTCGCCCGGTCAACCACATTTTGGATGACCGCGCCGGAGTTGAAATCCTTGAAGTAGAGCATCTCGGTGTCCCCGTTGGCGTAGGTCACCTCCAGGTATTCGTTCGACTTTTCGGTGGAGTACATCTTCTCGACAGTGCGCCGAATGATCGCCTGCACAGTGGCGGAGCGGCTGCCGCCGTGCTCGCCCAGGTCCTCGGCGTGCAGGGGCAGGTTCTCGGTGATGTACTTCCCGAAAATCTCCGCGGCACCCTCCGCGTCGGGGCGGTGGATCTTGATTTTCACGTCCAGTCGGCCGGGCCGGAGGATGGCCGGGTCGATCATGTCCTCCCGGTTGGACGCACCAATCACAATGACGTTCTCCAGCTTCTCGACGCCGTCGATCTCGCTGAGGAGCTGCGGGACGATGGTGGTCTCGACGTCGGAGGACACCCCGGTGCCGCGGGTCCTGAAGAGGGAGTCCATCTCGTCGAAGAAAACCACGACAGGGCTGCCGTCCGACGCTTTTTCACGGGCCCGGGCGAAGATCAGCCGGATGTGACGCTCCGTTTCGCCGACGTACTTGTCCAACAGCTCCGGGCCCTTGATGTTCAGGAAGTAGCTTCTGGTTTCGTTGGAGCCGGTCCGTTCCATCACCCGTGCAGCCAGCGAGTTCGCCACCGCCTTGGCGATGAGGGTCTTGCCGCAGCCGGGCGGACCGTAGAGCAGGATCCCCTTCGGGGCTTTCAGTCCGTGCTCGCGGTACAGGTCCGGGTGCAGGAACGGCAGCTCAACGGCGTCGCGGATCTGTTCAATCTGGGGTCCGAGGCCGCCAATGTCCTCGTACGCGATGTCCGGAACCTCCTCCAGGACCAGGTTTTCCACCTCGCTGCGGGGGATTTTCTCCAGCGCGTACCCGGACCGGTTGTCGACCGAGAGGGCGTCCCCGACGCGGATCCGCTCGGCCTGGAGGGGCCCGTTGAGCCGGACCACCCGCTCCTCGTCGGCGCGGCCGATCACGAGGGCTCGGTCGGATCCCAGCAGTTCCTTGACCGTCACCAGGTCGCCGGCGCGTTCGAAGGCCAGGCCCGCGACGATGGTCAGGGATTCGTTGAGCAGCACCTCCTGGCCGGGCATCAGCTGCGCCAGGTTGATCAGCGGGCTCACTGAGACCCGGAGTTTCCTGCCGGACTGCAGGATGTCAGCGGTCTCCTGCGAGGTGGCGGCCGCCGTCGAACCGGGCTCCGCAGCCCGCTGGGCGTTGATCTGGATGATCGTGCCGAAGCTGAACGGGGTGGCACCCTCATTTTCGAGGGCGCCCTTGAGCCGGACGATCTCGGCCCGGGCGGTTTCGAGTGCCGAAACCAGTTTGGTGTTGTTCTGGGCTGCGGACGCGAGCTGCCGGTCGATGTTACGCAGCCGGTCCCGCAGGACGTTCAACTGCCGCTGGGTTGCAGCCAACTGGCTGGCCGCCGCACCGGCCTGATGCGCTTCGCCAGCCGATGGTTCCGTTGGATCAACGTGCTCGAAGTCAGCCATGCGTGTCGCCACCTTCAGTGCTTGGTTATTGCTCTCCTTCGACCATAGCGCAGAGCGCCGGGTAATTCCTGAAAGTCGCCGGTGTGAGGTTCAGGGCTACTGGTCGGAGGACTCGTCCGACGCACGAAGGGTATCGGCAGCAACCTGGTCACGGCGGGCCTGGGCTTCGTCGGCCGGCAAGGCGCCGCGCTGGATGGTGGAGCTGGCATCGCGCGCGACCCTCCTCAGTCGCTTGTCGGAGACCTCACGCTCGCCCACCGCCTGGGGGGTCCACGCGTTCAGGTCCTCGGCGCTGAAATCGGTCTTCGAGGGGCGCCGCTTCGTGGTCAGCCCGGTGACCCCGTGCGCCAGGCGGCGGGTGATCAGCAGGAAGCCCGTGTGTGCCACCATCCGGTGGTCGGGTCGCACCGCGAGTCCTTCCAGGTGCCAGCCGCGCACCATCGACTCCCAGCCATCCGGTTCGGTGAACCGTCCGTCGGCCCGGATTGCTTCAGCTGTCCGGGACAGCTGGGTCACGGTGGCCACGTAGCTGATCCAGACACCGCCGGGGGCAAGCACCGTGGCCACAGCGTCCAGGCATTCCCACGGCGCGAGCATGTCGAGGACCACGCGGTCGACGCTGCCCGGTTCCTCCTGCTCCACCACCTGTTCCTGGAAGTCACCCAGGCTGATCTTCCATGCCGGGTGGGGCCCACCGAAGATTGTTTCGACGTTGCCCTGCGCGATGTCTGCGAATTCGGAGCGGCGTTCAAAGGAGTGGAGGTAGCCGGCGTCGCCAACGGCCCGGAGGAGGGAGATGGACAGCGCTCCCGAACCGACACCGGCCTCGACCACGCGCGCCCCCGGATAGATGTCGGCCATGGTGATGATCTGGCCGGCGTCCTTGGGATAGACCACTGCCGCCCCGCGGGGCATTGAAAGGACAAAGTCGGAGAGCAACGGGCGCAGTGCCTGGTAGAGCTGGCCGCTGGTGTTTTCCAGGACGGTGCCCTCATGGGAACCGATCACCCCGTCGTGAAGCAGGAACCCTTTATGGGTGTGAAACGCGCCGCCGGGGGTCAGGGTGATGGTGTTCATCCTGCCCTTCTCGTCGGTCAGCTGCACGCGCTCACCCGGGCGGAAAGGGCCCCGGCGGGCGGCGGCCCCGTGGGGTGGGTGGTCCGCGGGGGTAGTTCCGGGGGTGTTCATCTTTCGAAGGTCCTTAGCTAGTGGGGTGGTGAGTGCGCGCCGCTGGCGGCGTTTAGGAGTGCTGGCCGGGATGGGGCTTGCCGGTAATCGCGGAGATGACGGTCGCCTGCTGGAGTAGCCCGGTGACGCGGCCCTGACGGTCGATCACCGCGTATTCGGTGCCGGGGAGTTTTGCCAGGAACTGGACCAGTTCCTGGCCCTGCGCGGACTCGGGCACATAGGCTCCGGGGGCAAGCGCCCGCGCCACGGCATTGATTGGGGTGCTGTCCGCGGCGTCGTCGGGCACGCTGACCAGCGCGCCGGTGTCCACCACGGCCTCAGGCACCCCGGTGGCGCCGGTGAGGACAACCGCGGCTCCCGGGTTGTCCCTGACGAGCCGCCGGACGGTCTGCACCGTGGTTCCGGCGGCGATACTCAGGGCGGGCTGCTTCAGCCGTCCCGCGCTGACCGCGGGCAGGCGAAGCCGCATCTGTGCGTTGCGGATGGCCGCCGTCGCCCCCATCCACAGGAACGCGCCCATCACGGCGGCGATGATGACGACCGTCAGGTCGGGCGTGCCGCCCACCAGCAGGGGAAGTCCGAGCACGGCCGCGACGAGGAGGATCACGATGATCCGGCCAGCCCAGCCCGCTGCGACAGTTCCCTTGTCCTGGTTGCCGGTGGCTTTCCAGACGGCCGATTCAACGATCCTTCCGCCGTCGAGGGGAAGCCCGGGCAGCACATTGAACACGGCGACCAGGAGGTTCGCCCAGATGAAGATGTCGGCGAGCAGTCGCCCCACCGACTGAGGTTCGAACAGTGGGAGGGCAAGCCAGCCGCCGAGCGCCAGGAGGAAGTTCGCGGCAGGACCGGCCAGCGCGACAATGAGGGACCGCCCAGGACTGGCGTTGAAGTGTTCAAACTGGGTGTGTCCGCCCCAGAGGTTCAGCACGATGCGGGCGGTCGGCCAGCCGAAGACGCGTGCCGACAGGGCGTGGGCCAACTCGTGGACCAGAACGGAGGCGGCGAGCAGCAGCGCGTAGCTCAGCGCCACCCCGTAGGCGCCGAGCCCGATACCGGGGAACGCGCGTTCCACCTGGGGACCGAACACCAGCACCACGAAGATGGCGATGATGAACCAGGACCAGGCGAGCACAATGGGTATCCCCCACAACCGACCCAGCGAGAGGCCCTCGCGCCGTCGCAGCGCCTCGGGCTCGGGTGAGGTCACAGGGCGGCCTGCTCCACCGGTGCTCCGCGGTGGCCGTGGACCAGCCGCGTGAGGTCGGCGACCGACCGGTCCGCCAGGGTGGGCCACTCGTACCAGCCGCGATCCGTCGGCAGGGGTCCCATGTGTGGCACCGCGAGGGCTACCAGCCCGGCGGCTTCAGCGGAGGTGGCGCCCGGCAGGGAGTCTTCGATGGCGACCACGCGGTGCTTGAGGAGGGCTCCGTCAGCCCCGCCGAGGGCGTCGAAAGCCAGCTGGTAGGGCTCGGGGTCAGGCTTCCCGCGCTGCACCATATCCCCGGTGACCAGGAAATCGAAGGTGCCCGGTGGGAGCTGCCGTACCACCTCGTCGGCCAGCAGCTTCTCGGACATGGTGACCATGGCGCAGGGGATGCCGTGCGCCACGAGTTCCGCCAACAGTTCGCGTGCTCCCGGGCGCCACGGGGCAGACTCGGCCACCCGGGCCTGCACCTCGGCGATGAGGTGATCGATGATGTCGCGGATGGACAGGGCGACACCGGCTTCCTGCAGGGCGCCAGCCGAGAAGGACAGTGCCTGGCCCACCAGGGCCTCCGCCTGGGTGGTGGACCAGCTGCCGCCGTGCGCCGCGACCAGATCCTTCTCGGCCTGGATCCAGTAAGGCTCGGTGTCGACAATGGTGCCGTCCATGTCCCAGAGGACCGCCTGAAGCAGTCCCTCCGGCAGAATCCCGTCGTGCAGTTCCCCTGCGTTCTCACGGGTTGCCTGTCCGGAAATCGGCGCAGCTGTACTGGGATCGGAGGTAGCCATATCTCCAGTCTACGGGGCTTGCCAGCGCGGCAACGGCCCCTTTGGCTCTGCGCGAAGCGCCAGTCAATACCTGCCAACAGCACGCGCTGAGGTTTAGGGTGAAGTGGTGAGTACCTTTGATGAGAGCGTCCAGCCCGGAGTCCGTGGCCTTTTCGAGGATAGTGCTGTTCCCGATCGCAGGGTCACGATCATGCTCGCCGCGTTCGAGGGGTGGAACGACGCCGGCGAAGCGGCCAGCGACGCCCTGAAGTTCATGGGCAGGTACTGGGGCAGCGAAAAGGTTGCGACGATCGACGCCGACGAGTTCTACGACTTCCAGTTCACCCGCCCCGTGGTGTCACGGAACTCCAAGGGCCAGCGCAAGATCAAGTGGCCCACCACGCGGATCACGAAGGCATCGGTTCCGGATACCAACGTGGACCTGATCCTGGTGCACGGGGTGGAACCGTCCTACAAGTGGCGGGCTTACACAGCAGAGCTGATTGCCTCAGCCAAGGAACTGGACGTTGACTGCATCATCCTCGTGGGTGCGCTCCTGGCCGATGTGCCGCACACCCGCCCCATCCCCGTCACCGTCACCTCGGACGACGAGCTGGTCCGGGAAAACCTCAACGTCGAGCCCTCAACCTACGAGGGCCCCATCGGGATTGTCGGGGTACTCAGCGAGGTGGGGTTGCTCGCCGACATTCCGACCCTGTCCCTCTGGGCAGCGGTCCCCCATTATGTGGGACAGTCACCCTCGCCCAAGGCACAGCTTGCCCTGTTGAACCGGCTCGAGGAGATGCTCCACCTTTCACTGGACATGCACCTTCTGGTGGAGGAGTCGGAGGCGTGGGAGCGCGGCGTCGACGAGTTGGCCATCGAGGACCCCGAGGTGGCCGCCTACGTGCGCCAGCTGGAAGAGGCGAAAGACACCGCCGAGCTTCCCGAGGCCAGCGGTGAATCGATCGCCCGCGAGTTCGAGCGGTACCTCAAGAAGCGTCGCAAGGACTGATCCCCCTGCGGCCCCCGTCGTCCTGTCAGGCACTAGGGCGTGTCTCCTTATTGTTCGGTGAGGTCTTTGGGATGCTGGTGGTATGTCACGTACTGCTGTTTTGTCGGATGCTCAGTGGGCTCGGATT
>NZ_JADOUT010000003.1:0-180103 GCF_015752345.1 Arthrobacter sp. CAN_A212 | reverse complement strand
ATGGGTTGTGTGAGAACTTCCATCATCTGAAGATCCCGACCCCAATCACTGGACCGACGCGCCAACCCCGACTACACCCTCCATTGTGAAGAGCCCCTTTCAAGGGGTGAAGAGGTGGGCGGATAATGTCGGTGTACTCGAACGACGTAATCGGCGTACTCGAGCATGTCCGTTCTGAACCGTTCACGAGGGATTCCTGGGGCGTCGATCACTCCCACACCCGGATCAAACGTCGAAAATTGATCCAAAAGGTTCGCTGGTAGGTTGTCGTGAAGCATTTTCACAGCGTCCGAGTTGTCCAGCCGCAGCGATATACGGCATCCGAATTGAGACCGAGATTCGGTGTCCACAGATTGAGCGCTCATTCTCTGAGCGAGGAGCAGGACACGCATTCCAGCCTTCGCTGATTCTCGAACGAGGCGACCGACAGCGTGCGAGATGGCTGGCTCAACCCGCTCTCCCGGCTTCAGCCCGTGTAAAAGGTCCCATGCACGTGCGGATGCAAGTAGGCCTGGATACTCCTCCATGACCACGACCACGAGAGGCAGCGACGGCGTGAAAGCGATCATTTTGTCCAGATTCTGCTCTCTGAGCCGAGCTATCCGCAGGTCCATTTCATCAACGATCCGGTGAAGTGCTGTTCGGTGTGCCGCCATGTCTGAGTTGCCAAGAGACCGCCAAGTTTTATGACTTGCCCCGCTAAAGGGGTTCAGGAGGATTCCGGTCGGATCGCACCCCGCGATAACCACCCTCGCAGATCTGGACAACTGAGAAAGGCATACGTAGGTGAGGACCGATTTTCCCGATCTCGTCTGACCTTGAATCGCGGTATGCCATGCCGCACCGAAATCGATCGACAAGTTTCGACCGGTTTCGGTGCGGCCAACAACAACTGACAGGTCAGTCATCGGTGCGGTGATGGATCGATTGATCAGCGGAGTAGCGAGTCTCGTTCAGTGGGCTTTTGAACTCAACCGTCACTTTGGCGGAACCTGGTGAGACTTGCTCGATTCGAAGGTTGCGACCCCAAGCACTTTCCAGATTGCCCTTAGCGTTCACCAAGGTCCGTACGTTCTGAAGACCAGGGATGACAGCGATCTCCAGCTCGATTCCCAGCGGTACTGGCGTATGACACATAAGGGTAGGGGTCACCTTCCGTTGCTTTGGAGGGATTCCCCGCGGACGACTTAGTCCGCTGTCGTCCATCGTCGTCTCCCACTGCCTGATGACTCCACGCAGCCACCGTCGCTGGGGTTTGGGGTATTCCTTGAATGACGACTTGGCCGAGGATGACCCGCGGAAGATTGCAGAACGCGGAACGAAGGTGAGCACGAATGCGATCGCCAATCCGGCGACAACAATCTCACGTGGGTCCCAGGAGGCTGGGGCGACCAACCAGGCAAGCACGGTCATCACACCGAAGATCACCGTCGAAGACTTCACGCGCGGGTTCATGCGTGATCAGCCTTCGATGGGACTGCGTTGACGGCCGTTGCTGACAACGAGATTCCCGAACGACCAGAGACCTCCCAGTGAGATGCCACGAGGTTGGTGAAGTGGACTGGGGTCATCGGGGCGAACGTGGGGGACTGCTTCAGCGGAATGCGGATCTCCTCCAACTGCGCCTTGGGTTTCACCCCAGAGGCCGTCGGCAGCGGTGCGTGCAGTACTTGGACGACCCAGAAGGGCGTGCCGTCGCTGTTTGTGGTTTGGGCTCCGTCGTAGACCTTCGGGGTGACATCAATCGCCACCATGCTTCCGAGGCCTGCCTGATCAACCGGAATGAACTTCATGGATGTGTCTTTCGTTGAAAGAGCGGGGTTGCTCTTCCATAAACTTACGCCATGTTTTTATGGAGTGCAATACGGCGACGCCGTTTATTTATGGAGGCGGTATAGTCGCACGTATGGCTTCGAGATATGACCCATTGCCCCTACGGCGGCTCACTTCAAATGACGAGGTAGTGGCTGGCCTACGTGACTGGCTAACGCTGGACGTGATGAATGAGGTTCTGGTACAGATCGGGAAGAAGTCGAGAGAACTGAGCGAGGAGTACGACATCCCCTATGCCGTAGCTGAGCTCTACCTAGTCGGCCTGCTTCTGAAAGCGGCAGGAGCATTGCGGCATTGGAAAGCCGGCGAGGTAGCTGCCGAGGCCTTCCCCCAGTCAGCTATTGCCGAGCCCCTTGATTATCGCGGGGGTACCGGGAACATAAAACGTGTCTTCCCTGCTTTGGACCAGATAGCCAAATCGAGACAACAAATTCAGGAGTCTGGTAAGCCTCAGACCTTCCAAATCGATGGATGGAACATAACTATGTCTCCCATTGATCCGACTGCAAGTTAGGGTACCGGCGGCAAGCCTGCAGATCCAGCCGAAGTGAAAACACCTCAGCTGCGTAACGCAGTTTTATGGGCGCTTTACGAAAGTGGAGGCACTGCCCCCGGAGAGCAGGCGAGTAAGTCGGTCTGTGTTAGAGCTGACGATGGCAGGATGTGACGACCCGCAGGATCTTTGGGTAGCTTATGGTGGACCGCCTGGTTGCAGGTCGGACGTACCGCCCTAAAGAGCGCGACATAGGCTGAAGGAAAATCACGGGAGACGTTTTCGACCGGTTGCAGCACTCTTCTAAATCCATCCAGGTCAGGAACCGAACGAGAACTGACCGTCTATGACCTCCACTTGGTTTGCTCTGCGCAAAGGAACGCAGCAGGTGGTTAGTGCGACAACCGGGTCAGAAGACTTATAGAACCCAGCTCTACCAAATCTGCTGTTCAAGATCTTCCTCTGCTTTCGAGCGCAACCTAGTTCGGTCAAGAAGGTCGGAAGCACGCTCATTCCCCTTGATCGAGTTTTCGACCGCCTGTTCACCAAGGAGGACGTAAGCCCACCGTCGGTGGCTTCGTTGTGCAGGTTCAAGCTCGTTTATCTGTTCACACCAAGCGATTGCAGCGGATTGTTTTCGCTGAACGTTGATGTCAGAGAGAGCTGAATCCGCTTTGGTCTCTACGACGTAGATCGTTTCCTCTGTGCGGAATAAAAAGTCAGGTGAGTATCGTGCCGGCATTCCGTCCGCTTTCAGATAGGGGCGCTGGACGAACGTATGTTTGTACTCGCTAATCTTGCAAAGCGCTTCAACTTTGGTGTCGTTGTTCGACCATTCGAGGAACTTCCGTTCCAGTCCACCGCTGTGTGCGGGGATTGGAAGCTTCGGGTAGATGCACTTTGCTACTTCAACGCTAGACGAAGCTCTTACGCTCAGCACCGGAATCTCGGACAGGCTGCGGAAGCTGACTTCAGCGATAGAGACGACTTCTTGAGTCAAAGAACGAACTAGGGCTGAGGATATGTTCCCTGCAAGCTCGTTCGTGATCATGTCGGTTACCAACACTCGCCAGTTTTCATCCGCTAAGGGATCGATTACCTCTCCAAAGAACCGGTTGCGGATGTAGGAATCTATCCACCCAAGAAGTTGAGGCCTGAAGCTTTGAAGCATAGGAAACGCGGCGAGGGAGTTGTACTTTTTCGCACTTGAAGTTATCTCAGCACGTGACCCACCCAAAGCCTCTGTTATGCGAACAGTAAGCCTCGCTAGGTAATCGTTGTATCCCGTTGCTGTCATGACGCCACCGTTTACCCGGTAGTCGCCGAACTGAGTTTTGGTCTGTGCATCAACCGAGATGAACCGATCGCCTTTCCCAACAAACCTCTTTGCATCCGCGAAGGGGAATCGGCAACGAGGCAGTTGGAAAGGATCAAGTATTGGGGTCTTCAGTTCCTCTTCTCTATCTCTGACCATCATTGGGACATGGAAGTCGAACTTCTCGAATCCGCTTCGAAGCTCCACCAGTTCGAGGTCCCCGGTAGGGGGCGGAGTGTCATCGGTCTCATCCCCAACTTCGCCAGCCAACCCTGCTGCCATCAGCTCGCCATAGAACTTGGAGAATGCCGGATGCTCGACAATGAACAGAACGTCAAAGTAGTTTTCCGGTTCGAGCTTGCTGGCAATACGCCTTCGTGTTTCTCGTTTCATCTCGTCTATTTGTTCATCGCCGCGCCACATGAGCCGGAGGCCCCGACCAATCAACTGTTCTAAAAGGATCGGTGCTTGGCTTGAGCGCAGAGGTACAATGACGGCTATATTGTTCACATCGAACCCCTCACGGAGCATCAACACGCTGACAATAACTTTTGGCGTTTCGTGCCGATCCACATCGAACAGACGCTCGCGCGTGACGTCCCACTCTGCCTTCGACATTTCACCTTTGCGTACCGAATCAACCGTGAGAACATCTTCCTTGGCCAAGCCCTCTGAATGGAGAAACGCCTCGACGTGGCCAGTTACCGAAGTGTCCTCGCAAACGATCATGAGCTTTGGGTGTTTGGACGAGTCGACGTGAGCGAAACTTTTCTCGAGCATCGAAAGCTTCGTTAGTCCGGCGCGAAGCATCGTACGTTGCCCGGAAGATAGCCCGGTGACCTTTCCCCCCGCGTCGCGTTCGGCGTTGAAGTCAAGCGGCAAGTCTGCGATTTCCTTGCGCCTGTCCAGGGCCAATGACTTGACTAGTCCCGCGCGCATGGCTTTCTTCAAATCGAAGTCCACGACTATGTGCGGGAAGAACTTTGGCCCCTTCTTTGCTCCCGTTCCAACTTCCTTGTATGGAGTCGCCGAAAAATCGATCTGAACAAACTGGTGCCCTTTTGTGGAAGCAATTTCGGTCAAACTTTTCTGCCACTCAACCTCGTCAACCTGTTGACCGTTCTTGATTGAGTGGATATGGTGCGCTTCGTCATTGAAAACGAGTAGCGACGGAAGGGCCTTCAACCAATCGAGGGGCCCGCCTCGCAGATGCTTTCGATCTAAAGCATCCAGGCTGTTTCCTGCGTTTACCCCAGGGGTGACCGGAAAAAAGCTCTCGATCGCGGCTTTCGCATCAATGTCTGCTCCGGGCGCATCAGTTTCGGGGACGAAGTCCGGATCCTCCACACCGGCAAGCAGATGCCAGTTTGTGATGGCGATCAAGCCGCTCCCAGTCACTTTCTTACCGATGTCTGTTTTGACGATCACGGACGACTGGACGAAACTGAATATTTGATCACGATAGTTGTCGGGTATAAAAATCTCTTGGTTTAAGTAAATATCCGAAGATTCGAAATCACGTTTTCCTTCACGCTCCTTACCAAGGAACGAGTCAAGTAGGCGGTCATAAACAATGAGCCCAGGAGCCACAAGAAGGAAATTGGAAGTGAATCGCTGATCTTCCGGGTATTCCCGTCTATTCAGGTATTGCCATATTAGTAAAGCATTTAGCACCCAGGTTTTCCCAGTTCCGGTCGCCATCTTTGCGGCATATTTAGGGTGATCGTTTTGGGGGCGGGTGACCTCGCCGAGCGTTCCTCCACCAAGTAGCGCCTCGGACGCGAACGTACGATAGAGATGTTCAAGATTTGGTGCGTTCGCTACTTCGTGAGCGTAAATGATGTGCAGGATAGCCGCTCGCTGCCCCTCATGAAAGTTCATTGATCGCAGCTGTACATAGTCATCCTGGAACCAGTACTTGAGCAATTCAGCGGTCACTGGTGTGACTTCGCTCATTAGGGCCGTAGGCTGACCCTTTACGATATCCGGAATTTGTTCGCTAATGATCCTTTCGAGAGCAGTAGCCAGGGGAAAATTATCGGCTTCTTTACTCATGCCTCGACCTCAACGTTCTCGATTATGACCTCAGATTCGTAGCCGAAGACGTCAACAGCACGGACGCATACCCGACGGGAGGTTGGTTTGAAAGGAATCTCGACATAGGCCCTAGCGGTGACGCGCAGGCTGTCACCATCATTTTCAGTGTTACCTCGGTAGTCTTGCCACACTGATCGAAACACTTGACCGTCATACTCAGGATCCACAGCCCAATATTCAATCAGTGCAAGGGGCTCATTATTCATGACTTCTAGGAGCTTCGCCCTGTTCGCATCATCAAGATTTAGCGCGTCAGGGGAGAGGAGGACATAGTTCTCCAGATTGACTGCAAGCATCTCCGTTTCACCCTGTCGCTTCCGGCTGTGGACGGACGCTTGAACATACTGCAGCGTGGAGAATTTCACTTCATCGGCGAGCTTCGCCACGGAGCCCTTCTTCTTCAGGCGGTCGAGTAGGTCGGGGGGAATCACGAGAACCTCCAACCGATCATCTTTTAGCGCTTCTATGTCCTGTCCTATCGAATCAGCGAAGTTCCAACCGAGGACGACTACCTTGTCAAAGCCACCCATCACCGAAACTCGCGCCTGTTGAGCACGCCGCAAGGTCGCTCCCGTAACCAATGCGTTTGGACTTGTAGCAATGACCAAAGCCTTCTCGTCGGGGACACGTCCAAGAGCCCCTCCTTGGTTGACTTCAAGTGGCAGCGGTACAGCGCCGAATAGCCGAAGTACGACCTGGGCAAGCTCTCCAACTTTGAATTTTCGACCGAGAACGGACTTGGCTTGTTCTACCTGGTAATCACCGATCGCCTCAAACAAGAAGGGCTTGGCGCTCTGGTCGATCAGTCGCTTTCGAGTCAACATTGTGGATGTCTTCCCAATATCGGTGGCGATCCATCGTCTACCTAGTGATTCGGCAACGCTTGCAACTATCCCGGAACCGGCGAAGAAATCAGCCACTACACTATCTTTATTCGATGCTCCCTTCAGGATTCGTTCGATTAGTGGCCAGGGTTTTTCGGTCGCATAGCCAACACGTTTTACACCATCGACGGGGTATCGACCCGCAATGGCCATAACCCACCAAGATTCCGGAATTTTTCCTTGCTGATCCAATGCATAGGTATCGGCAATGAAACCAGAGCCAGCCAGCCCGACTTTAAAGTTACCTTGCGTCTTAGTGCTGTGCTTTTCCCGTATTTGATCATCATTGAAGATCCAATCGGAACGGTCCTTCGAATACCAATATATGGTGTCGTGCTTGCGATTATATTGCTTCATCCCTGGTGAGCCGGGACCGTGGTAGGCCCACACAATCTCATTTCGTAAGTTCTCTTTACCAAAGATTTCGTCCAGGATTATTTTCACGTAGTGGCCTACATGCCAGTCGAGATGGACGAATATCGATCCCTTTTGCGACAGCATCTCACGCATTAGGATCAGGCGTGGCGTTAGCATGGCTAAATAAGATGCCGTGCCGTCAGACCAGGTGTCCGAGTACGAGAACTGTTCCAGAACTGTGGGCCGCTGATCGATCGTTGTCCCTGGAAGCTTGATTTTTGATCTGTAGTCGGCCTTCGAGTCAAAAGGCGGATCAATGTAGATCAGATCGATCTTGCCTCGCATCGACGGTCGCTCCGAGTCACCGGCCAACAGTGCAGCCATTGCAAGTAGGTTATCTCCGTAGATCAATCGATTAGGAAGCTCCTCATCAATATGCTCCTGTGGCAGCATCCTAAGTGCGTCCGCTATGGCCGTGTCCTTGCTGGGGATCACAAGTTCGCGTGTCTGTAGAGTCACCCGATTGCGACCCTCAAGGCCCTCCAAGATCTGCGCGGCCCTTCGCTTCCCATCGGCAACGATTCCAGGCAGTTGTTCCAGTAGTGACTTACTCAAGGGTTCCCCAACTTCTTATTGAAGGCTAGTACTTGCATTGACTCTACCGTCGCTCGACCGGACCGGTGCCCTGAACCTATCCTGCTCAGAGGCTCTTCTGAGGTCGTTCCTCATGCAGCTCACATAGGATCTGTTGGAGGCGTCATAGAGGAGACTTGAAGCCAATAGACGGTCTGTTGTGAGATGGACTATTCCAGAATTTTACTGACGACAGTCAATAACGAGGGGCCATCGTTCGCAGTGATGAATCCGCTGGCGGTAGGGAATCTTTCTGTCCTTCGAGTCACCGTTCGCTTCCGATACTTAACCTCTCCAGTCACCCGGTCGACGCCTACTGATCGCCAAACTGAACACTTCTTCGTCAGTCCTTTGGAACGATGCCACCGGCGTAGGGTTCGCGAGACTCGAAGAGCATTTTCTTCGGTCACATCGGCGATTGCAATTAGCTTCTCGAGTCCCACATACCCCCAGAATCGCCCGACGCTGGAACCTGACCATTCGGATGGCGGTCTGTTCTGATACTCTTTCGAGCCTGCCGCTCCAGCAGACCCATGCTTTGAGAAGTAAACTGCCAAGCGTTGTGGGTCCATTGCCTTAAGCCCTTCGGCATAATCGACTCCGGTTCCGGCCAGTAGGTGACGCCGATACTGCTCCTTATCTGGGTGATTGACCACATCAGCCCAGGTCCGGGAAACCCATTCGCTGAATGAGATGCCATTCTTCGAAAGCGAGTTCGGAACAGCCGTGAAGAGGTGAAAGTGTGGGGCGCCTCGTCTTTGAAACTCCATTTTCCAAACCCATCTAGGTGGCATCCCCCAAGCTCTGCCCCATCGCTTTCGAAACTTGTCGAGCAGAGTCTTGAAGGTCTTACCATCTGGTGCGACTTCCAACCATGCGCCCGGAAGGGTGAGGGTAACCATTGCGGGAGTCCCCCCGGCGTTGAAGAGGGGCTCATAGTCGAGCTGGGCAAGAACCCTAATCATGCTAGATCGAGACTGACGGCTCCACTCCATAATTTCCCTTTTATTGGGCGATGCTCTTGTCTCATCACCCACGCCTATGCCCCGATGGTTGGAAGAATGGTCCAGCTTTTCTCGACGATTAAGATCTGTGTGTGACACCTGAATGACTCCGGGTGCGACAGATATCCGCCAGCGCTTAGCATCATTTTCACCCCCGGACCAAGCCGTACGCATGGGAAGGAGATTCGCAGCGGCGGTTACGGCGTCTGCGCCTGGAAATCCTCCCCCGAACGCGGGAGGGGAGATAGAGGCTGTGGTTTCCCTCTTCCGGCTGGTTATAGGACATATAACAAGCCCGTCGACCGATGGCGTGTTGAGGGATGAATCCAGGCGCACCACTTCCGCTTCGCTGCGTGGCGCGGCTGGATTCGCATGATCTGTATGAAGCTCATTGGTGGTGTTAGAACCGGAAGTGTCGGAGAACCTCGTGGTTTGGCTCATAGCTATCCCGTGACCAACATCGTGACCAAGTTCTCTGCAACCTATGCAATTGATGCCGATGTCTGCATGATCCACACGACAGGAACCATGTTTTCGGCCCTAGTCGCCTGACCCGCGCTGTCTTGTAAACAGGGGGTCGCCGGTTCGAATCCGGCAGGAGGCTCCACCAATTTCTCCGCTGCGCCTCTTGTGCCAACCGTTCCGGACTGCTTAGCTTCGTGAAACGGCGCGTCTGGGCCGGGGGCCAAAATCGACGTCGATCAATCTGGGTCGGCGGAAATACTGAAGCCTCTCAACAAATGTTGGAGGGAATCTGATGTATTCGATGCGACAGAGCGCAGCCACCTCTCTGGCCTTGGGCTTCCTGATCGCCGGGGCTGGTTGTTCCCTCAGCCCGGGGCACTCCAGCATCCTCACGGATGAAGGCCTTGATGAAATATGCTTTTTGGATGTCCCACCCAGTGAGGGAACGGCCGTCGTCGGTGAAGTAATCAACAACAACGGCGACCAGCCGGTAACCATCATGGCTGTGACCCTGCTGGATGCCAGGGACATCCTGATCGAGGACGCCTACATCATTCCCATGGAACCTGGTCCGGGCACCGCCATCGGCGCGAGCTCGACACTGACCAAAGACCCGGAGATTCGGGCCCGATTGGATCAGGCCCTACCTGCTGAGGGGTACGTCATTGATCCTGGAGAGCAGGTCAACATCGTGGTAGCCGTGTCCATCCCCGCCGAGGTTCGCCAGGGAACGGCCTCCGGGATAGACGTGCGCTACGAACAGCAGCCCAACATCAACGTCACTGATACCCGGGTCAAGATGACCATGGCGAAGAGTCATGCTCCTGAGCCCTCGGGTTCGAGTGATTCGTTGCCACCGTCCAACAAGCTTTTAGCGGAGCCCCTGGCTGCCCCGGCTCCGGATTTCCTCCGCCTTTGCTGCCTGCATGCCGTGCTTCACGCCAAACCACAAGGGGGCACTTCGGCCCTACCGCTCCACGCCCGCGGGGAACACCATTGAAGGAGCAGCATCCCCAAGAAAAAAGGATCACCCATTGGAAACACCATCCGACGCCCACCAACGTGCCATTGTGGTCGGCGTGGATGGGTCACCGTCGTCCGTTGCCGCCCTGCAGCTGGCGATGAGTCTGGTTCCGCTCGCGGGCGACGTGGTTCATGCCGTTGCAGCCTGGCACCACCCCGTTGCCCTCAGCGTGTACACGCCCCTGGATTGGAACTATGAGGAAGTAGCGGGGAAGGCACTCGACCAGGCGCTGATTGATGCGTTCCCCGAAGGAATTCCCGCCGTGGTTGACCGCCGTATTCGTCAAGGAAACGCTGCGAAAGTGCTCATTGACGAGAGCGAGCGTGCCTCGATGGTGGTCGTCGGCTCACGGGGACACGGTGGATTTGCAGGCCTGCTGCTGGGATCGGTGAGTTCAACGGTCGCCGAGCGGGCCCATTGCCCCGTCCTCGTCTCACATGGTGGCCTGGAGACAGCAACAGCTGGCTCCGGCACCCTGCCCGGCGTGGGAGCCTCCGCTGGTCAAGTCAATTGAGTAAAACGTCCCTGACCGCGCTGCAGAGCCATCAACTGGAGATCGCTGTGCACGCACCGAGTGGCCGCAGCGCGCACACCATAGTCGGTGGGCCTGAGAAGGTCATGCGCCAAACCGTGATCGCGCTCCGGGGCGGCAGCCGACTGAGCGAACACGAGAATCCGGGTGAAGCGACCGTGCAAGTGCTCCACGGTCGCGTGGAATTGACCGCTGGGCAGGATACCTGGAACGGGTTACCCGGCGATCTCCTTGT
Organism: Arthrobacter sp. CAN_A212; assembly: GCF_015752345.1. Taxonomy (NCBI): domain Bacteria; kingdom Bacillati; phylum Actinomycetota; class Actinomycetes; order Micrococcales; family Micrococcaceae; genus Arthrobacter; species Arthrobacter sp. CAN_A212. The sequence continues at coordinate 169,231 of NZ_JADOUT010000003.1, read as the reverse complement.
TGTTCCCGATTCACGGCACGCCCTGGAGGCAATTGAAGACTCGGTAGTGCTCCTGACCGTCGCCAAACACCAGTAAAAAGTGCTCCCAGCAGGGGACCGCGGACGCTCTCGGGCGCTCGCCACCACATCAAGACTCTCGTCACCACCAAACTAAGGACCCAAATGCTTTCTGATACATCCCGGCCGGTCATCGCAGCGACGCTTCCGGTTGTTGGCGAGAATATCGGCGAAATCGCTAAGCGGTTCTATGTCCACATGTTCGAGGACCGGCCGGAGTTGCTGGACGGGCTCTTCAACCGCGGAAACCAGGCGGATGGACGACAGCAGCAGGCGCTGGCTGGATCCGTTGCTGCCTTCGCCGGCATGCTGGTGAATCAGCCCGACGAAATGCCGGATCACCTGATGTCGCGGATTTCCCACAAGCATGTCTCACTGGGGCTTCAAGCAGATCAGTACCAGGTGGTGCACGAACATCTCATGTGGGCAATCGTCGACGTTCTTGGAGATGCTGTGACAGCGGTGGTGGCAGCTGCCTGGGACGAGGTGTACTGGCTGATGGCCAACATGCTGATCAACCAGGAACGCACCATGTACGCCGCCGTAAACCTGACACCGGAATCCGTCTGGCGCACCTGGCGGGTCACCGAGAAGATTCAGGAAACCGACGACGTCGTCACTTTTGTCGTGGAGCGCATCGACGCCCGTGAGGTGAAACCGTCGTTGCCCGGCCAATACGTAACGTTGAAGGCCCTGATGCCCGACGGCATCCACCAGCCGCGGCAGTACAGCCTCACCCAGGCTGATGACGGTCTGCACCGGCAGTTCTCCGTCAAACGGGTTCATGGCCTTCCCACCCCCGACGGTGAGGTGTCCAACCTGTTGTGCTCGAGCGTCGAGGTGGGGGATGAGGTGGTGCTCTCGGCCCCTTTCGGCGACGTGGTGCTCGCTGCCGGCGGCAGGCCGGTGGTATTCGCCAGCGCGGGGATCGGCATCACACCGATGGCAGGGATGATCTCCCACCTCGCCCAGTCCGAGTCCACCCGCAGCGTGACTCTGCTGCACGCAGACAATTCAAACGCTTCCTTTGCCCTGAAGGACCAGGTGAGCGCGGACCTGGCGGGCCTTGCTGACGCGTCGCTCACCACCTGGTTGCTTGAACCGTCACAAGACGAGACCCCGCCGGGCGAACTCGCAGGCTTTATGGATCTGAGCACCCTGGCGCTGCCCGACGACGCCGAGTACTACCTGTGCGGACCCCTGGCCTTCATGCAATCGGTGCGCAGTTCACTCATCCTGCGCGGTATCCCCGCGAAAGACATCCAGTACGAGGTCTTCGGCCCCGACCTTTGGCTCGCCGACTTCCAGTAATCCCGATCGCGCAGCAGTTCCTCTGGCTGATCTAGGGGTATAAAAAGGGCACTGGCCCCTGTTGGGACGGACCTCACCGCCCGGGCTGAGGTCCGTCCCCACGGACGCGCTCCGGGATAGGGTGTCAGGGTGAACCCGCCAACGACGTCCCCACTGTCCCTGACCCATCGGCCCTGGACAGCCGCGCTGACGAGGCCGACGATGGCGAACCTTCACGATCAACACACCCGGATTGGCCTGACCACCCGCTATCTGGAACGCGACGGCGCCCCCTACATCCCGGTGTCGGGCGAGTTTCACTTCAGCCGTGTTCCACACCGGGACTGGGCCCGCCGACTGCAGGCAATGCGGGCCGGTGGCATCACCACCGTCGCCACCTATGTGTTCTGGATCCACCACCAACCGCAGAGGGAGCAGCCGCCGGACTTCGCCGGCCACCTCGACCTCGCAGCGTTTGTCGAGCTGTGCGCCGCCCACGATCTGGACGTGGTGCTCCGGATCGGACCGTGGTGCCACGGCGAGGTCCGCAACGGTGGGTTCCCCGACTGGGTCCAGCATGCGCCGGTCCAGCATCGGACGGATGACCCACCGTACCTGGAGCTGGTCCGCGGGTGGTTCACGGCGATCGCGGCGCAGCTTCCCGGGCGTTTCGGTGACACCTCGCGCATCATCGGGATCCAGCTGGAAATTGAGATCTATGACCAGCCCCAGCACATCCTCACCCTGAAGCGGATGGCACGCGACTGTGGGATGTCCGCCCCGCTGTGGATGGCGACGGGCTGGGGCAGCGCGGAACTGCCGCCGGACGAGGTGCTGCCCATGTACGGAGGGTACGCGGACGGATTCTGGGTTGACGCCGACGCCGACTGGGACCCGACGTTCCGTGAACACTACTTCTTCTCCCATGTGTGGGACGATCCCGGAATCGGCGCGGACATCCTCCTGATGAACGGTGGCCAGCGGCCAGACAGCCGCGGGACCGTCTCGCCCCAGTTCCCGCCGGTGACCTGTGAGCTTGGCGGCGGAATGGCCACGGCCTATCACCGCCGTCCACTGCTCTCCGGCGCCGATATCGCTGCCGTCGCCAACGCAAAGATCGGCAACGGGTCGGCCTGGCAGGGATACTACATGTACGTCGGGGGAACCAACCCGGGTCCCGGACTCCAGGAATCACAATCCACCGGCTACCCCAATGACATGCCGGAGTTCGACTACGACTTCCACGCCCCGGTCGGCGCCTCGGGCCGACTCAACGAAACCCACGCCATGCTGCGACGGCAGCATGCGTTCCTCGCAGCGGTCGGAAGCCGGTTGGCGACGATGCCTTCCTCCCTGCCGGACCGAATGCCGGGGGGAGTGCAGGACAAGGAGGTGCTCCGGTGGGCGGTCCGCAGCGATGGCACCAGCGGGTTTGTCTTCATCAACTGTCACCAGCCGCACGACCCACTCAGCCCACTGCCCGGGGCCACGTTCGACCTGCAGCTCGGCAAGGAATCGCTGAGCTTCCCCGACCAGCCGATCACCATCTTCCCTGGAACTGTTGCACGGTGGCCGTTCAGGCTCGAAGTGGGGAAACTGACCATCCAGTGGGCGACGGCCAGCCTCCACACGCTCCTTGACCGGCCGGTCGGGGGCACCGTGGCGGTGTTGACGGCGGAACCAGGGGCCTCGGTGGCTGTCGCTTTGGAGGATGGGACGGTGCTCCGCCCACCGAATGACCAGGTGTTCGTCCACGCGGTAGGTGACGACGCCGTCGTCGTCCTTCCATCCGCAACCGCGGATCTGGCGTGGGTGGTGGACGGCACCCTCTACCTCTCCGCAGACGAACTGGATGCCGCCGACGACGACGTCGTCACCTGGGTGCGGACGCCAGGACCTCCGCCGCAGATCTTCGATACCGACTCGCTCGCATTCGTCTCCCTGACGCCGACTGAACCGACGGTCCGGTCTCACCCCGGACGGCGGCCGGTTACGGCCGAACAACTCCAGACAGCCAAACCGCCAGCACCCGGGTACGGCTCACATCAGGGGAGGGCCAGCGCGCCGGGTCACGAGATGCTGGTGAACGAGGGTACCGCCTATCGGCTTCAGCTCCCTTCGGAGGCTATCGCGGAGTCCGCACTGGAACTGGAGATCGACTGGGTGGGCGATGTCGCGGTGCTCGAAGCCGACGGGCGGGTGATTGCCGACCGGTTCTGGGACGGCACTTCGTGGACGGTCGATCTGGGGCCAGCTGAGGAAGCCCCCCGCGAGCTGATCCTCCGTGTCTTGCCCCTGCACCCTGACGCCCAGGTGTGGCTCGACCCCTCAGCCCGAACGAAGCTTCCGGCTGACCCGCAGGAGCAGGGCCTCATCAGCGCAGCTGTATATTCAGCTAGGGCTGTGCGCCACAGCGTCGCAGCCGTGAGCGCGCGACGAACCTGGATAACGCGATGAACCCAAGCGCAATGTCAACGCAACGAAAGTGCTGAACGAACAATGGAACCGAACAACGAGGTTGAACACATCCTGGCACTTCACTGTCCGGAACGCCCGGGGATTGTCCACGCGGTTTCCGGCTTCCTCCTGGAGCAGGAGCGGGACATTGTTGAACTCAAGCAGTTCGGGGACCGGCAGTCGGGACACTTCTTCATGCGTGTTCACGTGGCCGGGCCCGACGTCGACGGACTGACCGAATCGATGCAGGCCGCGTTCAGCCCGATCGCCGAGGAGCTCGACCTGACGTGGCGACTGGAGCCCCTGGGCACCAGGCGCAGGGTCCTGATCATGGTCTCGAAGTTTGGGCATTGCCTGAACGACCTGCTCTACCGGTCACGGATGGGTGAACTCCCGATCGACATCGTTGCAGTGATGTCCAACCATCCGGACCACCAGGACCTGGTCGAGTGGCACAACATCCCGTTCTTCCACGTACCCGTCACCGCCGACACCAAACCGGCCGCGGAAGAACGCCTCATGGAGCTCGTGGACCAGCTCGACGTCGAACTGGTGGTGTTGGCGCGCTACATGCAGGTGCTGAGCGATGAGCTGACCCGCCGTCTCAATGGCCGCGCCATCAACATCCACCACTCTTTCCTGCCCAGCTTCAAGGGTGCGAAGCCCTACCACCAGGCTCATGCGCGGGGTGTGAAGACTGTTGGTGCCACCGCACACTACGTCAACGCAGAGCTGGACGAGGGCCCGATCATCTCCCAGCAGGTGGTCGAAGTGGATCACACCTACAGCGCTGACGATCTGGTGACCGCGGGGCGGGACACGGAGCGGAAGGCCCTGTCCAACGCAGTCCGCTGGCACTGCGAGGGGCGTGTCTTCCTCCACGGAAACAGGACAGTGGTCTTGAAGTAGCTGGCCGTCCTGGCGGGAGGGCTTTCGCTCCAGACGGTCTGCACGCGGCAGAGCTAACTGGCTTTCCGCTGCGGCTCATCGTTGAGTCAATGCAGCGGGAAAGAGGGGGTGAACTGTTTAGGCGGCCTCTGCGAGGCAGCAGTCCTCGCAGAACACTGCTTGAACGAGTTCGCCGCAACATTGGCACCTATGATCCGTGTTTGTCATGAGCCGAGAGTACGGGGACGCCGGTGCTGCGTCACGAGTAGAGGGTACTCGACTCAACACCACCGGCGAGGTAGGTAATTACTCGCTTGTCGTGGTTCCAAGCCTTGCGGGTCAGGGTGCTGCTGGAGCCGACTCCGGGGCCGGGTTGCTGGGACCCTCGGTTGCATCTGCTGCGCCAGCTGCGGCGGAGTCCGTCGCTGTTTCCTCGGGGTGCGGTGACTGGCCAGATTCATCCTCGGCCTCGCATCCCGAGGCGGGGTCAATGGGCTCTTCCCCCTCGGGGGCACCATCTTCGGGGTTTGCTTCCACGACTGGTTCTGGCGCCGGGGTTGGCTGCGGGGATGGGATTGGTACAAGGGCGGGCTCCAGATTGGACTCGCCACCAGCTTCGAGGCCCCCTGCACCTTCTGGGTCCGGTGCCGGCTCGGGGTCACAGGTCGGTTCGGGGTCGGGGTCCGGAGTGGGCTCGGGGTCCGGTGTGGGCGAAGGCTCGGGGGTTGGTGCGGGCGAAGGCTCGGAGGTTGGTGCGGGTGATGGCGACGGCGACGGCTTGGGGATTGGTGTGGGCTTGGTGGTCGGGTCGGGTTTACCAGCTTCGGCCGGATCCGGGGTGCTGGGTGAGGGCTTTAGAGTGGGCTCTGGTGGCGAGGCCGAAGGGGCAGGCTGAGCCTTTACTGGTTTCGCTGGTCCGGGTTTGGCTGATGGATCAGCGCTTGGAGCGGACGACGGTCGTGTCGGCTTCGAGGTGGCGGCGGGCGCGGGCGTGTCCGTCCGGGGTACAGGGGTACTCGCCGACGGTGTGCCCGGGGAGGGTGCAGCGCCGATAACCAGCCCTGCACCAAAGTTGCCGGATCCCTGGTTGGCAGCATGGTTGTGGGAAACCTCGTGTGGCATGGCGATCACCCACGGGACGGGTCCGCTGGCCCCCGACTCGCCGGGCTCGTAGGACGTCATCGCGGGTGTCTGGAAACTTGTTGCCTGGCCTAGCGGGGTGAGCGTCCAGCCTTCCGGGTCCACATGGGAGCCGTCGCGGATGGTCTCGAAGTGCAGGTGGCAGCCGGTCGACGAGCCGGTCGACCCGATGGCCGCAACCACCTGGCTGACGGCAACGGTGTCGCCAGCCTTCACGGAGATGCCTTCCAGGTGGTTGTAGGTGGTGATCAGACCGTTGCCGTGGTCGATCTCCACCCGGTTGCCGCCACCCCAGGGGTGCCAGCCGACGGCGCGGACGGTGCCGGCGTCGGCGGCGTGGACGGGTGTACCGCACGGGGCCGCGAAATCGAGTCCATAGTGGAATTCGCCCGCCTCGCCGGTGATGGGGTTGATGCGCTCGCCGAACGGGGAGCTCGGGCTGAGGAGCGCGAGGGGAGCCATCAGGGTACCGGGTGCGGGGCGGGCCGGGTCATCGGACTGGACGCTGGTGACCGTGAACTCGTCCGGCTCGTCGGCTGCCTTTCCGGTCGCTGACGGGAACCCCCTGAAGGGATCTACCGGAGTGAGGAAGTTTTGTGCTGCGGGGACCGGGAGTGCCAGGAGATCCCGGCCGACCCACCCGGTGGGGAGAGTCGAAGACGCTGACGCGCGGTCCGCCGCCGAGGCCACCAGCTGGCCGGGGGCGCCGCTGAACGAGCTCTGGTAGCCGGAGCCACACACCGCCGCGACAGCGATGCAAACTGCGAGTGTGGTCCGCGTTGCGGACTTTCTCAGTCCCAGCATCTTCGGGTCGGCGATCGGTCGGGCAGGTGTCACGTTCAGCTCCAGGCATATCCCCGCTGAGTGAGCTGATTGGCAAGTAAAAACCCGTCAAGCGGAAAGCGATCTGGCCCCCACCACCTCACCCCTGTACGGGGAACTTCATATGTACTCACTCAGCGTGACGCAAGCCGCACCGATGCGCAACGGGTTGGGGCAACGGACTTGCTAAGTTTTTGCGCAGGAGTTCTGCAGGGACTCGACCGAGTCCCTGGGGACGTCGTCGCCAGCAGCCGCGATCTCACTCAACGGCTCCGTGAACTCGGCCGGCAACCCGGCTGTTGCGGCTGATTCGACCATTTCTGAAAGGAACTGCTGATCCGCCAGGCTGACTGTTCCGTCCTCGACGAGGCGGCAGGCCTGGCCACGGAGTTCGTCTGCGGTGGCCTCAGCAAACTGTGATGCAGCGTCGCTGGCTATTCCCGAGGCGCTTTCTTCAAGCTGGGCGCAACTCGAGAGCACGAAGGCGGCAGGGATGAGGGTAAGGACGGCAAGACGTTGTTTCACCGGGCGATTCTATCCTCGACTGCGCGCTGATAGCTTGCATGGTGATGGGCCTGCTTGGGTGTTTGTTTGTTCCCCGCGCCTTCCAACCAGCCTGGATGCTAGGAGACGGGAGCGGCCGCCTCCGGGTCCTGATAGAACGGATAGTCGGTGTAGCCCTCGGCGCCGTGTGAGTAGTAGGTCAGCGGGTCCGGCTCGTTCAGGGGCAGGCCCTCCTGCCAGCGGCGTGCCAGGTCCGGGTTCGCGATGGCCTGACGGCCGACGACGACGGCGTCGCCCAGGTTCGACGCCAGGATGTCTTCGGCTTCGTCCAGGTCGGTGATGACGCCGAAGCCGCTGTTCACGAGGAAGGGCCCCTTGAAGCGTCCGCGGATCTCCTGGATCAAGGCACCGGCAGGGTCTTCATGCAGCACACTCAGGTAGGCGAGGTGCAACGGGGCGAGGGCGTCGGCCACGGCGCCGTAGGTAGCGAGAATGTCCTCCGGGTCGGCGGGAAGGACATCCCGGCCGCTCGGTGCGGGGGAGATGCGCAAGCCCACGCGCTCGGCTCCGATAGCCGCAGCGACAGCCTGCACCACCTCGATCATGAACCGGGCGCGGTTCTCGGGGCTTCCGCCGTAGCCGTCCTCGCGCTGGTTGGTCTCGGTGAACATGAACTGGTGCAGCAGGTAGCCGTTGGCCCCGTGCAACTCCACCCCGTCCATGCCAGCCTCAATCGCGTTCTTCGAGGCCTGCACAAATTCCTCGATGACGCCGGGCAGCTCCTCGGTGGTCAACGCGTGGGGGATTGGGTAGGGCTGCTTCCCGTCGTAGGTACGGGTTTCGCCGTCGATGGCGACGGCGCTCGGTGCGACGACGGCGTGCCCACCGGTCGTGGCCTCGTGCGTCACCCGGCCCGCATGCATGACCTGTGCGTAAATCAAGCCGCCGTCCTCGTGCACCGCATCAGTCACCTGGCGCCACGCTGCCACCTGTTCCGGGGTGACCAATCCGGGCTGGCCGGGGAAGCCGCGGCCAGAGTCACAGGGGTAGGTGCCCTCAGTGACGATCAGGCCCAGTGAGGCTCGCTGGCGGTAGTGCTCAACCACCATGGGGCCGGGAATGCCCTCCCGGCTCGACCGGACCCGGGTGAGGGGCGCCATCACGAGACGGTTGGACAGTTCAATGTCACCAATGCTGAGCGGGGTGAAGAGAGTCACAGGCTGCACTTTCCGTTGGAAGTAGGTTCTGCAGTGAGCAACCACGCCCACGGATGGCGTATTCCGCAGCATCTCCGAAGGGGGACCGGAACCGGTGCTTCAGGGGAATATTTGGGCTTCGGTTTCCCTTACACAGGTGTCATCGGGTGAGTCCTTCCGGGAGGCCCGAAATACGGCGTCTTAGTCACGCAATCGTGCGAGAATATCCCCGGCACGTTGGCCGGGATAAACCGGTTAGACTCGGTGGCTGCATTGCCCCCGAGGGCACTAACGAATTCAAGAGAATGGCACCGGCATGGCAACGGATTACGACGCACCGCGCAACAACGATGAGGACAAGGAAGCCGAGTCCCTCGAAGCCCTTCAGGCCAACCGCGGCAGCAAGTCCCAGTCGGCTTCGGTTGATGTCGAGGACGCAGATACCGCCGAGGGCATTGACCTTCCCGGGGCCGACCTGTCCGGTGAAGAACTGCTGATCCGGGTTATCCCACCGCAGGAGGACGAATTCACCTGCTCCTCCTGCTTCCTGGTCCGGCACCGCAGCCAGGTAGCCCGCCAAAAGGGCGACCTTCTGTTCTGCCGGGAGTGCGAAGGCTAACACCGGATCGGGGGTCTTAACGGACGAGCCACTGCGCCGTCGGTGGTCCCCGATCGGGGTGTCGACGACGCAGCGGCGTCAGGCGCGGCCCCAGAAGGGCGGGTGCGTCCTACTGGTCGAGCAGATCCTGCGCTTCCTGATCGAGCGGCAAGCCGCCCAGGTGGGCGCTGTCGTCGCTGGCATCAATCTCCGATTCATCGGCCGGATCCTCGAAATCCACGTCCGCGACAGCTTCGCCCAGCGTCGGGACATCGGGTGCCAGCGCTCCGTCAGCGCCGTCGCGGAGCGCCTGCTCGCTCATGATGTCTTCTTCGGTCGCTGTCGCGGCCGGCTCCTCCTGCAGCAGCGGGTCGTTGCGCCACTGGTCGGGGTTGTCTTCAGCCGCGCCGGGGTAGCTGTCGGGCTGCCCCTCGGTCACGGGATCCAGTTCTTCCGGACCCGCCGGGTCGATTCCGTCGGTGATGCTCAGGTCCTCTTCGGGACGATTCGTTTCCTCAGTCAAGACATGCCCCTTTCGAGTAAACACGTGAACTACCCAGCCTACTGATCAGTTGATCAAAGAGATAGTTTCCCTAGCGTGGCTCAGGTTGAATGGAGACATGACTTCCGAAATATTACCCAGGACGACTACCCGCTCCGACCTATACCGACAGATTGCAGTCACGCTGAGCATCATCATCTGTGTTGTCGGATCCATGATCGGCGTCGGCGTCTTTGGCGGCACTCCCATCGCGGAGGCCGCCGGTGGCGCCCTGGGCTCGGACGCCACGCTGCTCGCCCCCGCCAGCGCCGCCTTTTCCATCTGGAGCGTTGTGTACCTCGGGCTGGTCGCTTGTACCGTGTGGCAGTGGCTGCCGGCTCAGAAGGCGAGTCCGCGTCAACGGGCGTTCGGCTGGCTGGTAGCGGCTTCCATGCTGTTGAACGCCGCCTGGATCCTGAGCATCCAGGCCGGCTGGTTGAACGCCAGTGTGCTGGTGATCCTGGTGCTGCTGGCAGTTCTTACCGTGGTGTTTGTCCGCTACAGTTCGCGTCCCGCCGGCTCGTGGGTGGAGGCAGCGATCGTCGACGGCACTCTCGGCCTCTACCTGGGCTGGGTGTCGGTCGCCGTGTGCGCCAACATTGCAGCGGCGCTGTCCGCAGCGGGGTTCGACGGTTTCGGCCTCAGCCCCGACCTCTGGGCCGTTGGCGTGCTACTCGTCGTTGCGGTGGTCGGGGTCGGCTTGGCGGTGAAGGGTAACGGCCGGCTCGCGGTAGCCGCGGCAATTGGCTGGGGCCTCACCTGGATCGCCGTCGGACGCACCAGCGGCCAGATGGAGTCGATGACCACGTCGATCACGGCCGCCGTCGTCGCCGCGGTCATCGTGCTCGCCACCATCGCCATCAGGGTGCGTTCGGGGCGCCGTTCCGAAGCTGAGCCGCGCACGGCCTGAGACAACACCCCTCCCGCCGGGCGGTGATCTTACCGCTCGGCGGGAGGGGTGTGCCGGAAGGGCCAGCTACACGTGATCCCGCCAGCTGTACTGCGGATCGAAGCCCAGAACGCGGCGAGCGTGGTCAATGGAGAGCAGCGTCTCGTGCTCGCCCACGTCCTTCACCACCTCGACGTCGGGAAACACCTCGGCTGCCAGTGAAGTGCTGGACCGGCTCATCACCGTGTCAGCCGCAGCAATGATGAACCGGTCGAAACCGGGGCCGGCGTTCTCCAACGCGCGCTGCACTGCCTGCGCGCCGTCGCGGCCGTCGATGTATCCCCACAGGTTCCACTTCCGGGCCATGGCGTCCTCGTCGAACGAGGGGAACGTCGCGTAGTCCTCCGGGTCCATGACGTTCGAGAACCTCAGGGCCGTGATGCTCAGCTCGGAGTCCCAACGGGTCAGCTGGATCGCCATCTGCTCTTCCAGGTGCTTCACCAGGGAGTAGGTGCTTTCCGGGCGTGCCGTGTACTCCTCGTCGACGGGGATGTACGGCGGATCCTGATCGAACGGCAACCCCAGCACCGTCTCGCTGGAGGCGTAGACGATCTTCTTGATCCCAATCCGCCGGCACGCCTGGAACACGTTATAGGTGGACGGCATGTTGTTGTGGAAGGTGGCGGCATCCGAGTAGATGCCCGGAGCCGGAATGGCGGCCAGATGAACGACTGCGTCGAAGCCCTGGTGCCTGTCGTCTACACCCGAGAACGCGTCAATGACATGCCCGTAGTTGGTCAGGTCGACCTTCACGAAACCGGGTCCGCGTTCGCCGAGCACATCCATCCCGATGACGTCGTGCCCGGCAGCCCGTAGGACCGTCACCACCGTCTTGCCCAGTTTTCCGCTGGCACCGGTTACGGCGAGCCTCATGCGGGGCGCTGCTCAGGAGAGACGGTCTGGGCGGGGTCGGTCTCGGCCATCGAGCCAATGGCAGCGTCGATCTTCGCCATCACGTCGGCTTCCAGGGTCACGCCCGAGGCGACGGCGTTGGACTTCACCTGCTCCGGCTTGGACGCGCCAATGATGGCGGCTGCCACATTCTTGTTCTGCAGGACCCAGGCGACGGCCAGTTGGGCCATGGTCAGGCCCACCTCGTCGGCGACCGGCTGAAGTTTCTGCACGCCGGTGAGGGTCTCATCTGACATCCACCGCTTGATCATGTTCGAGCCGCCCTTGTCGTCCGCCGCCCGTGAACCCTGCTCGGGTGTGCCACCCGGCTGGTACTTCCCGGTCAGCACACCCTGGGCCACCGGGGACCACACAATCTGGGACAGTCCCAGTTCCTCGGATACCGGCACCACCTCGCCTTCAATGACCCGCCACAGCATCGAGTACTGCGGCTGGTTGGAGATGAGCTGGAAGCCGAGCTCCTTGGCCAGTTCGTGGCCTGCTCGGATCTGCCGCGCGTCCCATTCGCTGACCCCGATGTACAGGGCCTTGCCCTGGCGGACGACGTCGGCAAACGCCTGCATGGTCTCCTCCAGCGGCGTCTCGTGGTCGTAACGGTGCGCCTGGTAAAGATCCACATAATCGGTCTGCAACCGTTCCAGGGATCCGTTGATCGACTCCATGATGTGTTTGCGGGAGAGGCCGCAGTCGTTGGGCCCCTTGGGCCCGGTGGGGCCCCAGACCTTGGTGAAGATTTCCAGCGACTGCCGCCGCTCGCCCTTCAGCGCTTCACCGAGCACGGTTTCAGCCGCCGTGTTCGCATATACGTCGGCGGTGTCAAAGCTGGTGATACCCATGTCCAGGGCGGCCCGCACGCACTGGGTGGCGACGTCGTTCTCCACCTGCGATCCGTGGGTCAGCCAGTTGCCGTAGGTGATTTCTGAAATCTTGAGTCCGCTGTTTCCGAGGTATCGATAGTCCATGCTTTCGATGCTAGGGCACCCGCTGCCCAATGAGGAGGATCACATCGCGGTGTCGGTTGCCTAAGGTGACAAGTTTTCCCATCCTCGATTGTCGCCCGGGGCCGGTGGCCCCGGCGCCGCCCGCCGGCTGACCGATGCAAAGCGGGTCAGCCGTTACACTGAATTGTCTTTGTGTCACCACCACTGATTGAGGAATTTTGGTTAAGTTCACCGCGCGTCTAGCCACGGCCGAGGAGCGGGATAACTGGGATGCGCTGGTGACGGCGAACCCCAACGGCGGAAACATACTCCAGTCGGCATCCTTCGCCGAGGTGAAGTCCCAGCACGGCTGGACGCCTCGTTTCCTGGTCTTCGAGTGCCCCGACTACACCACCTACAACCTGGTGATCGAAAAGCGGCTCCCCGTCCTGGGTGCTCTCTGGTACCTCATCAAGGGACCCGATGTCGCCGAGCCGGCCCATGTGCCCGAAATCCTCGACGCCTGCCGGGAACTCGTCCGCACCGGACGCCACAACGTGTTCGCCGTCAAGGTGGAGCCGGACATCTTCGCTAACGACGACGTCGACCGGCAGTTCCGGGCGGCGGGCCTGATCAAGACCTTCGACCTGCAGCCGAACGACCACACGGCGCTCCTGGACACCACCCCTGAGCCCAACCAGTTGTTGCGCAATCTGCATTCACGGGGGCGCAACGCGGTGCGGCGCGCCATCCGGGAGGGTGTTGAGGTGCGCCGGATGGATTCCACCGACGAGAACTTCCGCACCATGTACGCGCTGATGGCCCACATTGAGGACCGGTCAGCCGCGAAGCTGCGCTCCTATGAGTACTACAGCCGGTTTTGGAAGAACTTCGCCGACGCCGGTCAGGGCCGCCTGTACTTCGTTTATGAGGACGGCGAACCGTCGGTGGGCGCGTTTGTGATCAACTACGGGCTGAAGGGCACCTACAAGGACGGCGGCTCCCGGCCCAAGCGGTCCCAGTACGGTGATTCCCATTTGGTGCAGTGGCAGGCGATCACCGACCTCAAGGAAGAGTTCGGCATCATCGAGTACGATTTCTGCGGCACGCCGCCCAGCGACCGGCTCAATGACAGCTCCCATCCGCACCACGGGCTGGGGTTGTTCAAGACCAGTTTCACCAAGACTGTGACGGACTTTGTCGGCTGTTATGACCTACCGCTCAGCGCATGGAAGTATCGACTGTGGAATGCCATCGGGGAACGAGTTGCCCGGCAAATCTACTGGCGCCGACACCACCAGCCGTTCTACTAACCACCGTTCCCGCCGCGCGCGGCCTACCTGATGAAAGGTTTTGCCCATGGGTGAAAAGACCGAGTCAGACGATGGCCGCAACCCCAACACCAACCCGGCGCCGGTAGCCGAGCAGCTGCCCATCATCCCCACCGCGGAGACGCCCGCCAGTGTGGTGGCACCCGTGTCACGGCCGGTTCACTCGCTGCCGGGAACCCCCGACGCGCCGGGGTCCGTGGGACGCCCCGGCAAGCCGGCTAGGGTCCCGTCGGCGAAAGGAAAGGCCAAGCCGCGTCCGACGGCCGCCAAGCCTGATCGCCGGACCTACTCGACACCCACCGACGCACTGCCGACCACCCCGCGTTCGGTCCGCCCCGACCGGTCCAATGCCGCTGCCCGCAAGGTCCTCCGCAGGCTGGTCCAAGGGGAGACCCCGCCCACCCAGGCAATGAGTATCGTGGAGCGGCTCGCGGGAAGCCCCTATGCCAATCCCACCATCCAGGCATCCGGGCCGGACATCAACGCCCGGCGGACCCTTGACTTCGCACTGAGCCTCGCCGAGACGATGTTCAGGTACGGCGCCGGTGCGCTCGAGGTCGAGACCAGCATCATCGCGGTCACCGCCGCGTTTGGGCTGGATAACATTGAAGTGGATATCACCAACCAGTCGGTCATCCTCAACTATTCGGCCAAGGACCAGACGCCCGTCACCGTTCTGCGCGTCGTCCGGTCGTGGACCAACAACTACGCCGGACTCCTGAAGGTGCACCAGCTGGTGACCGATATTGTCGGCGGCAGCACCACCCGGATCGAAGCCGCGGCGCGGCTCGATGAGATCACCCACAGGCCGAAACCGTTCCCGCGCTGGATGGTGACGGCCGCGTTCGGCATCTTCGGCGCCGCCATCGTTGGCTTCCTCGGCGGCACCCCGCTGGAATCGCTGATTAGTTTCGTCAGCTGCATCGGCGTGGATCTGATGCTGCGGCAGCTGGGGAAGTGGCGCGTCCCCGAGTTCTTCTCGGTGGCCACTTCCGCCGGGATGGTCACCATCATCGCCATGTTCTTCTGGTGGCTTGATATCGGTATCAGGCCCTCGTTCGTGGTGGTGGGCGGGATTTTGCTGCTGCTGCCGACCGGGCGGCTGGTCTCGGCCACCCAGGACGCGATCAATGGTTTCCCCGTTACAGCGGCTGGGCGATATTTGTCCGCGTTCCTGGTGTTCGCCGCAATCATCTCGGGTCTCGCTGTCGCGCTGGTGTTCGGTGCCCTGATCGGCGTTCCGGAGCTGGAACTGACCACGTCGGTGGGGTCCCTCTACCCGGTACCGGTTGTCGCGGTCCTGGTCTTCATCGCCGTCGGGATGATCTGTGTGGCGGAGCAGACCGACATGAAGCTGGTGATTCCCACATCACTGATCGGCGTGACCGGGTTCCTGCTCTATTCGCTGGTGGTCTTCCTCGGCGTCGGCTACCGGTTGGCCCCGGCGGTCGCAGCCGTGATGATTGGGATGCTGGCCCGGGTGGTGGCCTTGCGGATGGGTGCCCCCCAGCTGGTGGTGGCTGTCCCCGCCGTCATGTTCCTGTACCCGGGGCTGATGGTCTTCCGGTCGATGTACGGACTGACCATCGAGACCGAACTGATCGGCACCGGCACCAACTCCCTGTTCAACGCGCTGACCATTATCCTGGCCGTCGCGGGAGGCGTGGTGCTGGGCGACAATCTGGCCCGCCCGCTCACCAAGGGTGCCAGCAGCAACGAACGCCGCAACCGGCGACGGTAACTCCTAGCGCAACTGCCAGTCCACCGGGCTGGCGCCTTGGTCAGCGAGGAGCGCGTTGGTCCGGCTGAAGGGGCGGCTCCCGAAGAATCCGCGTGACGCCGAGAGCGGACTGGGGTGGACCGACTCGACGGTGGGGGTGGAGCCGAGCAACGGCTTCACCTGTTGGGCGTCCCGCCCCCACAAGACGGCGACCAGGGGGGCGTTCCTCGCCACCAGCGCCTCGACGGCTGCACTGGTCACCGCCTCCCAGCCCAGACGCCGGTGCGAGGCGGCGTCGCCAGCGCGCACCGTCAGTACCCGGTTCAGCAGCAGCACTCCCTGCTCGGCCCAGCCGGTCAGGTCCCCGTGGGCGGGGACCGCCACCGATGTGTCAGTGGCAAGCTCGCGGTAGATGTTCGCGAGGCTCCTCGGCAGCGGCCGGGTGCGCTCCGACACAGAGAACGACAGCCCGACGGCGTGACCGGGCGTTGGATACGGGTCCTGGCCGATCAGGAGCACCTTGACCTCCTCCAGGGGGTAGCTGAAGGCACGCAGGATGTTCCCGGGCTCGGGCAGAATCTGGTGACCGGCGTCGACCTCGGCCTGCAGGTCGCGCGCCAGGTGGTGCAGGTGAGGTTCCACCGCGGCCAGGGCTGCTGCCCAGCTGGGGTGGACGACGTCGGCCACCGTACTGGGCGCGGCGAACGGAAACGGTTCGCTGTCCCGACCCTCCGCGGACGATGCGCGCTGGGACGTGGTGGCAGCAGCCACGGGTTCCGGGAAGAGGGCAGCCTGATGATCCGACATCATCCCATCCTGCGGCTCCGCAGTCCCAAATGACAACCTTGTTATTTCCAATTACCATGGGGAGCAATCGGGCAGCGTGAAAGCGGGCTGCATTTTGCTAAGGGGCGGTGGAGAGTGACGGAAGCAGCGGGCGCGGATAACGCGGTGCAGGCATCCCCGGACAAGCACCCCCGGGCAGGGGATCTGGGCGACCGGGAGCAGCAGATGCTTGCCCTGGAACGCCAGTGGTGGAAGTATTCGGGCGCCAAGGAACAGGCGATCCGGGAACTGTTCGACCTGTCGGCCACCCACTACTACCAGATCCTCAACGCCCTGATCGATACCGAGGTGGCCCTCGCCCACGACCCCATGCTGGTGAAGCGCCTGCGTAGACTACGTACATCCCGTCAGCGTGCCCGCTCAGCCCGCCGCCTCGGCGCTGAGATCTAACGCCTCTCGTGAGCCAAAACGGGCACCCAAACCAAGGACAACGCAGCACATGAGCCAATACCCCCGGGACGAGTTCGACAAGATCCCTGAATCCGCCTCGCGGCAGGGCGTCCACCGGGAAAGGCTGGTGCCGCCGGGCTCCAGTGGGCTCGCGTTGAAGATCCTGGTCGGAGTGCTGGCGCTCGCCGTCGGGCTCGCCGCCTTCTTCATCCTTCCGCGGCTGGGCTTTGGCAGCGGGGCGGAACCGACATCCGGCCAGTCCACGGCGACCGCGACCGCCGACGCATCACCCAGCCCCGCGGCCGGCGCCGACTCGTCCGAACCAGCCCCGTCCGACCCCGCCACCGATGGGCCGGCCGGGGGAGGGACTGAGGGCAGCGACCCGACTCTCACCGCGGACCCGGACGGCATCGACCGCAGCGAGCCAGTGAATGTCTACAACGCCAGCGGAATCGGGGGACAGGCCACGCTGGCCGCCGGTCGAGTGACCGCCGACGGGTGGACCGTGGGAGAGATCGCCGACTGGGGTGGAGCGCCCCTGCAGAACTCGGTGATCTTCTACAACGACCCCTCCCAGCTCGAAACGGCGCAGGAGCTGAGCGGTGTGCTCGGGATTCCGACCCTGATCGAGACCACCGAGGTTTCACCGGATGTCACGGTAGTGATCGGGCCCGGTTTCCAGTAGGGACCGACGGCGCATCCATGCTGACACTCGAGGGGACGAAGGTCCGGCTACGCGACTGGCACATCGCCGATCTTTCCGCTTACCGCGAATGGCTTCGCCCCCATCAGGAGTGGCACCAGTGGGATGGGCCGTACTTTCCGCCTCTCACCACGCAGGAGGCCGACGCCGCGCTCGCGCGTCTTGCGGAGCAGCTTTCGACGGGAGAAAGCCCCGAGGTCCGACGCCGGATGGTGATCGCCGACGCTCTGACCGACCACCTCGTTGGGACCGTTTCCTGGCACTGGGAGTCGGAGGAGACCGAATGGCCCCGAGCCGGAATCACCGTCTACGACCCGTCCCAGCGCGGGCGCGGAGTCGGAAGCGAGGCACTCACCCTGTGGGCGGACTACCTTTTCGCCGCCACCGGCTTCCGCCGCCTCGACTTTTCCACCTGGTCCGGAAACCTCGCGATGTGCAATGTTGGGCGGAAACTCGGGTGGACCGAGGAGGCCAGATTTCGTGACGCCCGGGTGGTGCGCGGGGCCGTGTACGACTCGGTTGTCTACGGTGTGACGCGTGCTCAATGGGCCGAGCTCCGCTTGCACTCAAGCAGCCAGAGTGCTAATTATTGAGTTAGCACTCTAAGCCGCTGACTGCTAACCGTCCGCGGCTGGCGAGTGAATCGCACACCACTGTGGTGAGGGCCGTGTCGGGACGTAAAGAGATCGTCCGGATGTTGCCCGTCCGTCGCGGGCACCGCAGCAGGTGAGCATAAGTTTGCTGATAAGCAGGACTGTCCCCGAAAGGACCTAAGCCACTATGGCCAAGATCATTTCTTTTGATGAAGAGGCACGCCGCGGCCTCGAGCGAGGACTCAACATCCTCGCCGACGCCGTCAAGGTAACGCTGGGCCCACGCGGCCGCAACGTAGTCCTTGAAAAGAAGTGGGGCGCTCCCACGATCACCAACGATGGCGTTTCCATCGCCAAGGAGATCGAGCTGGACGACCCGTTCGAGAAGATCGGCGCCGAGCTGGTTAAGGAAGTCGCCAAGAAGACTGACGACGTCGCCGGCGACGGTACCACCACCGCCACCGTGCTGGCACAGGCACTGGTCAAGGAAGGCCTGCGGAACGTTGCCGCCGGCGCCGACCCGCTGAGCCTGAAGCGCGGCATCGAGAAGGCTGTCGAAGCCGTCACTCGTGAGCTCCTCGCCTCCGCCAAGGAAATCGAAACCAAGGAAGAGATCGCCGCGACCGCGTCCATCTCGGCCGGCGACCAGCAGATCGGCGATCTCATCGCCGAAGCGCTGGACAAGGTTGGCAAAGAAGGCGTCATCACCGTCGAGGAATCCAACACCTTCGGCCTGGAGCTTGAGCTCACCGAGGGCATGCGGTTCGACAAGGGCTACATCTCCGGCTACTTCGTCACCGACGCCGAGCGCCAGGAAACGGTCCTCGAAGATCCGTACATCCTGATCGTCAACTCGAAGATCTCCAACGTCAAGGACCTGGTTGCTGTCCTCGAGAAGGTCATGCAGTCCGGCAAGCCGCTGCTGATCATCGCCGAAGACATCGAAGGCGAAGCGCTGGCCACCCTGGTGGTCAACAAGATCCGTGGCACCTTCAAGTCAGTTGCCGTCAAGGCTCCAGGCTTCGGCGACCGCCGCAAGGCCCAGCTGGCCGACATCGCCATCCTCACCGGTGGCCAGGTTATCGCCGAAGAAGTTGGCCTCAAGCTTGAGAACGCCACCCTGGACCTCCTGGGCAGCGCACGCAAGGTTGTTGTCACCAAGGACGAGACCACCATCGTCGAGGGTGCAGGCAACGCCGACGAGATCGCCGGACGCGTCAGCCAGATCCGCGCCGAGATCGAGAACTCCGATTCCGACTACGACCGCGAGAAGCTGCAGGAGCGCCTGGCCAAGCTGGCCGGCGGCGTTGCAGTCATCAAGGCCGGAGCCGCGACCGAGGTTGAGCTCAAGGAACGCAAGCACCGCATTGAGGACGCAGTCCGCAACGCCAAGGCTGCAGTCGAAGAAGGAATCGTCGCCGGTGGCGGCGTAGCCCTGATTCAGGCTGGCGCGAAGGCTTTCGCATCGCTGCAGCTCGAAGGCGACGAGGCAACCGGCGCGAACATCGTGCGCGTTGCCATCGACGCCCCCCTGAAGCAGATCGCCTTCAACGCTGGCCTTGAGCCAGGCGTTGTTGTCGACAAGGTCCGCGGACTGCCTGCAGGTCACGGCCTGAACGCAGCAACCGGGGTCTACGAAGACCTGCTGGCCGCCGGGGTCAACGACCCCGTAAAGGTGACCCGCTCTGCCCTGCAGAACGCGGCATCCATTGCTGGCCTGTTCCTCACCACCGAAGCCGTTGTAGCTGACAAGCCTGAGAAGGCTCCAGCTGGCGGCGGCGGCGGCGACGAAATGGGCGGCATGGGCGGTATGGGCGGCTTCTAGTCCCCACCCACGAGGTCTCGCACCTCACCTGGCTGTAACCGGAAGGACGGCATCCCCGATAGGGGATGCCGTCCTTCCGGCGTTAAGCGGCTAGTACTGGAACATCCGTGCGTTACTCAGCTCGGCGTCGACGTACTGCTGGGTTGCGACCGAAAGCGAATGGTTGATTTCGGCCAGCGACTCCTCGACCCGCGCCTGGGTGGCCCGCCACTGGATGACCAGCTGCTGGAAGTTCGCCGCGGCCTGGCCACGCCACAACTGCTCAAGGTCCTGCAAACCCGCCTGCATGGTGTTGACCTCGGCTTGCAGTCGGCTGATCGTTCCCTGCACCTCGTTGTTCTTGGCCACGAGGGCGTCAGTGTCGACCTGGAAGTTTGTCATTGTTGTCCTCCTTTCCCCTCGACCCTAGGCCGGGGAAGGGCGCCGCGAATGGGCCGGTGGTGAAGTGTGGGCAAACCCCACCAAACTCAGGACGTTGTGGAGGACGAGTCTGCTTCGACGGCCGTGTAGGGCAGCCTGATGGACAGGGTGGCACCGCCGCCGACCGTCTCCTCCAGACGCACCGAACCATCATGCTGCGCCACCAGCGCCGCCACGATGGCCAGACCCAGGCCGGTACCACCGGTCTCCCGATACCTGGACGAGTCGGCGCGGTAGAACCGTTCGAAGACCCGGGCCGCGTCTTCCTCCGAGATCCCGGGACCGTGATCGCGCACCTCAATAACTGAGTCCATCCGACCATGAATCACCGGAGCCACACCCACGGCGATCTCGATGGGCGTCCCGTCGGGTGTGTAGCGGAGCGCATTGGTCATCAGGTTGGCCACCACCTGCCGCAGCCGCGCCTCGTCCCCGACCGTTGGTGCCGGCTGTGCGGGCCCGCCGTCGAGGCCGATCACGGTGATCTGCCGGTCAGGGGCGATGGCCCGGGCGTCAAGGGCAGCGTCGTTTCCCAGGATGACCAGGTCCAGCGGCTCCGATTTCAGCGGCCGCTGTTCGTCGATCCGGGCCAGCGTCAGCAGATCCTCCACCAGTTCGCCCATCCGCTTCGCTTCGCTTTCGATCCGGCCCATTGCCGCGCCGACGTCGTCGTCGTTCTGCAGGGCGCCGTGGCGGTACAGCTCCGAGAACCCCCGGATGGTCACCAGGGGGGTCCGCAGCTCATGCGACGCATCGGCGACGAACCGGCGCATCTTGCGTTCGGATTCGGTGCGGGCGGAGAACGCTGCCTCAATATGCGCGAGCATCGCGTTCAGTGAGCGTGACAGCCGGCCCACCTCGGTGGCGGGCCGCTCCACCTCGACGCGTCGAGACAGGTCTCCGGCAGCGATGGCGGCGGCCGTTCGTTCCACCCGGCCCAGCGGCCGGAACTGTCGGGTGACCGCAATGAAGGCAATGCCGCTGGCGACCATGGTGGCCCCGAGCCCGACACCGAAAATGATCTGTCCCACCTCCTCCAACGACCGGTTGACCGTCGAGAGGCTGGACGCCACTGCCACGCTGCCCTGCTCGTTCCGCAGCGCGAAGAGCACCACCCGCCATCCCGGGCTGCCACTGACGCTTCCCGGGACAGTAAACCCGTCCTGCCCCCGCGCCTGTACCTGCTCGACATTGAGCACTGGGATGTCCGGAACATCGGTCGACCCCTGGGAGACGGTCGCGCGGAGCAATTGCCCGTCCTCGTTCCTCAGCTCCCCGTAGAACCTGAGCAGCGAGCCGTCGGCTGAGCCGTCGGGGAGGATGTTCTGCGCCACATTGGGTGCATTGACGAGAATGTCCGAGTCCATCTGCTCGATGAGGTTGGTGCGTAGCAGCGACACGGTGACGATTCCGGTGATCGCAACAGTGACCACCATGAGCAAGGTCATGATGGCCACCAGTTGGGTGCGCAGTGATGCCGCTTTCCACCGATCGATCACGTGAAGGGCTACCGCTTGTCGGCGGTGCGCAGCAGATACCCGACGCCCCGCTTGGTCTGGATCAATGCCGTGGCGTCGGGGTTCTTGTCAATCTTGCGCCGCAGATAGGAGATGTAGGACTCGACGATCGACGCATCACCGTTGAAGTCGTATTCCCACACGTGGTCGAGGATCTGCGCCTTCGAGAGCACCCGGTTGGGGTTCATCATCAGGTAGCGCAGGAGTTTGAACTCGGTGGGGGAGAGGTCGATGACCTCGCCGGCGCGGCGCACCTCGTGGGCGTCGTCGTCGAGCTCGAGGTCGTCCACGCGGATCACCGCGTCGTCGTCGTCCATCGGCTGGGTGCGGCGAAGGACGGCGCGGATCCTGGCCACCACCTCGTCGAGGCTGAAGGGTTTCGTGACGTAGTCGTCGCCGCCCACGGTGAGGCCGGTGACCTTGTCGTCCGTGTCGTCGCGGGCGGTGAGGAACACCACCGGGAAGTGGCGTCCAGCGGCGCGGAGCCTGCGGGTCACAGTGAACCCGTCCATGTCCGGCAGCATGACGTCCAGGACCGCCAGATCAGGGTTGTGGGTTTCTGCGGCGGCAAGCGCCTCCCGGCCATTGGCGGCCGCGACGACGTCGAAACCGGCGAACCGCAGCGAGGTGGAAAGAAGCTCGCGGATGTTCGGCTCGTCATCGACAACAAGAAGTTTCGCTTCGGGTCCAGTCTTTTTCACAGTTCCCAGTATCCTCCCAGACTCTGAGAGTTCTCTGGATGGTGAGTGGGAGCTTCCCGTATGTCAGCCCTGAGGAATATCGGTCGCATCCATGATCCGGTACGCGTAGCCCTGCTCGGCCAGGAAACGCTGGCGCTTGGCCGCAAAATCCTGGTCGATCGTGTCGCGTGCCACCACCGTGTAGAACCGGGCCGCCCGGCCGTCGGCCTTGGGACGCAACAGGCGCCCCAGCCGCTGGGCCTCCTCCTGGCGGGAACCAAACGACCCTGACACCTGAATGGCAACCGACGCCTCGGGTAGGTCAATGGAGAAGTTCGCAACCTTGGAGACCACCAGCGTGTGGATTTCCCCGTTCCGGAATTCACCGAAGAGTCGCTGCCGTTCCTTCACCGAGGTGTCGCCCTTGATGACCGGTGCATTCAGACGCTCACCGAGCTCATCCAGCTGGTCGATGTACTGCCCGATCACCAGCAGCTGCTCGCCCTGATGAGCTGCGACGAGCTTTTCGACGACGCCGGTCTTGGTTTCCGACGTCGCACAGAGACGGTACTTGTCGCCGTCCTCGGCCATCGCGTAGGCCACCCGTTCGTCCCGTGGCAGGTCCACCCGCACCTCGACGCAGTCCGCGGGGGCAATGTACCCCTGCGCCTCGATGTCCTTCCACGGCGCGTCATAGCGTTTGGGTCCGATCAGCGAGAACACTTCGCCTTCCCTGCCGTCCTCGCGCACCAGGGTGGCGGTCAGGCCAAGCCGGCGCCGCGCCTGCAGGTCGGCGGTCATCCGGAAGATGGGGGCGGGCAGCAGATGCACCTCGTCGTAGACGATCAGACCCCAGTCGTTGGCATCGAGCAGTTCCAGATGCGGGTACAGGCCGCCGCGACGGAGGGTGAGCACCTGGTAGGTGGCGATGGTGACCGGACGGATCTCCTTGACGGCACCCGAATACTCTCCGATCTCGTCCTCGGTGAGGGAGGTGCGCTTCAGCAGCTCATCCTTCCATTGCCGGGCGGATACCGTATTGGTCACCAGGATCAGGGTAGTGGTCTGGGAGGTGGCCATCGCCGCCGCGCCCACCAGCGTTTTCCCCGCACCGCAGGGCAGGACGACGACGCCGGAGCCGCCCGCCCAGAAGTTCTCCATCGCCAGCTTCTGGTACGGGCGCAGCGTCCAACCGTCTTCCAGCAGGGCGATGGGGTGGGGGGTGCCGTCCACGTAGCCGGCGAAATCCTCGGCTGGCCAGCCCAGCTTCAGAAGCAGCTGTTTGAGCTGCCCGCGCTGGGAGGAGTGCACCACCACGGTCTCGCCGTCAATCCGCGGGCCCAGCAGGGGCTGGATCTTCTTGGCATGCAGCACCTCTTCAAGCACCGGGTAGTCGTTGGTGCGTAGGACCAGCCCGTGCTGGTCGTCCTTCTCCAGCCGCAGCCGGCCGTACCGCGACATGGTCTCCTCGATGTCGACGAGCAAGGCGTGCGGCACCGGGAACCGGGAGTACTTCAGGAGGGTGTCGAGCACGTGTTCGGCATCCAGGCCGGCTGCCCGCGCGTTCCACAGACCCAACGGCGTCAGCCGGTAGCTGTGGACATGTTCCGGGGCACGCTCCAGCTCGGCGAAGGCAGCAATCGCATGCCGCGCCTCGGTGGACTGTTCGTGGTCCACCTCAAGCAGGATGGTTTTGTCGCTCTGGACAATCAGTGGACCGTCAGGCATCGGTTGCTGCCCCTTCATCGAGTGTCAATAATTCAACGTCCATGATCCGATGGATCGAGACAACTTTCTCCACCTCGTTGTCCGGGTCGATGACCCGCACCCTGCCGCCGGACACCGATAGTGGAACAAGGATCTGGCGGGTGGAATTCCCCTGGCTGTCGGCAAAGCCGAGCCGTACCGGGCTGCGCAGCCGGATGGCCTTGCGGAGGGTTTCCAGCCCCAGCAGGGTATCGCTCTCGGCAGTGGTCATCCCGCTGGCCGGCGAAGTGCCGGCACCGCGCAGCACCTCGATCTGTTGCGCGATGTCCTCTGTGGAGAGCGTCCACGGGTTCAGGGTCACCCGCGACGACGACGGCGACCCCGAGCCGCCCGCCGAGGTGGACCGCCCGGCTGGGGGCTGCAGGGGTGCCCCCTCGAGTGCGGGAGCGTAACCGAGGTCGCGGAGGACCGCCGCGAGTTCGGGGCCGGATGCCTGCGACACGACCACCGTGGGCGCGAGCTGCACCAGGCCCAGGGCGGCCGCCCTCGGATCGATGAGGAGCGCCGACAGTGCGGCGTCGTCGTCGCTACGGACGTAGCTGTGGGCCCGCCCCACTCGAAGCCTGCCGTACCTGGACGCGGTGTCATCCACCAGATACTTCAGCGGCTGGGGGACGTCAGTGGCCGAGTGTCGGGCCAGGAACGCCAGAATGGACGAGGCGTCCTGTCCGGCGTCGAAGGCCCGCCGCAGGGAGTCAGCCGAGAACCGGTAGATGCTGGCCGGCCCCTGCCCCTCGGGGGTCGAGAGGAGCGCCAGCTCGGCTGTGACCTCCGGTTCCAGGTAGCCGGGGGCGACGGCGGTCAGGTCGGCCTGGAGCATGAAGTGCCGCAACGGCGCGGGAAGGGCCGAGCGCAGGACGGCGGCGGCGTCGTCGAGCCTCCCCTCCGCGGTCAGTGCACCCAGTTCGGTGAGCGCGCCGGATCCGAGGAGGCCCAGCCGTGTTGCCTCGGCCATCATGCCCGGGACGAGGCGGGCAAAGCGCCGCTGCAACCGGGGCTGGCTCCAGGTGAGCCGCTCGACCACCGCGCTCTCGGTGAGGACCGGCGCCCGCCCACTGGCGCCGGGCTCACTCCCGGCAGCGGTGCTCAGCGCCGCCAGCACGGTCAGCATCCGGGACCTGATGTGGGGTGCATCCGGCCGGCCCGCCTCGGCGGCCAGTGCGTTGATGGTGGTGCCGGCGGTCAGCTGGGATCCGACGAGGGCCGGTGCACGCTGCGCGTCCTGCCACGCTGCCACCAGCAGCTGCCATTGCTCCACCCGGTCCTGGGTGAGCCAGGGCATCTTCGGTTCGACCCGCCAACGGGAGGTGTCCACGTCGAGGTTCAACAGACCCGCAATGGCGCCGAGCTCCACCAGCCAGGAGGTCTGGTCAGTGTCCACCCGCAGGGCATCGGCGACGCGCCGGATCTCCCTGACCCCCACTCCGCCGGACCGCAGGGTGGTGATGGGATGCTCGTCGACGACGGCCACCAGCTCGGTGACCAGGCGGAGGGTCTCGGCGACGGCGCCGTGCGCCGCGTTATCCCGAAGGCTGGTGCGAATGGCACCCAGATCCGGGCTCGGCGGGTCAGGCCGAAGGCGCCCGACGATCACATGCCCGCGCGCGGCATGGCCCACCACGCGCGGCAGTTCCACGTGGCTCGCGTCCAGCCGGGCCAGCAGCCCGTGCCGGATCAACCATTGGATAGGCGAGGAATCGTCGCCGGTGGCGGCCGGTGAGGTGCCCACCGCCGAGGTGCTAAGCCTGCCGAGGAGTTCGTCGGTCCGCTCAGGTGCCGTCGCCAGGAGGGCTTCCCAGCTGGCGGGGGAGGATACTGCGCGCTGCACGACCGCCGCGGCGTCGTCGGTGGTGCCGGCGGCGGGAATCTCGAGGCCCAGGCCTCGCAGCAGCTCGACGGCGGCCGGAAGCCGCTGGGCGTAACTGGGCAGGAGCCGGGCCAGCTGCTGCAGCTCGCGACCGAGCCCGGCGGGGTAGGGGCCCAGCGCCTCGCCGAGTGATTGCACCGGCAGGTAGAACCGGCGGTTCCGGTCCGCATCGGAGGCGTCTGCGGGTGTCGGGGTTCGGCGGACCAGGGCGAGAGCATGCAGGTGGGCGAGCAGGCCGTCCAGCACCTTCACCGTGGCCCCGCTGATTTCCGTGCGCAACCAGGCGGCGGTGGTGCTCTGCCCGATGTCGCCGTGGGTGGTCAGCTGCACGACCGTCAGAACGTCGAGTTCGGGTTCGGTGAGGTTTTCCAGTGCCCGCTGGACGCTGACCCGGGTGGATGCCCTGGCAGCAAGCGCCGCGAAGTCGGGCACCGAGGGAAGGATCAGATCCGGGCGCGCTGCGAGAAGGTCACGGAGCTGGGCGTCGCTCCGTGCAGCCAAATCGGAGGCCAAATCGCGGATAGCGGACATTATGACAACGTTACCCCGTCTACCTGCGGCGGGCCCTCCCTCGAAGGGCTGACGGTCGAGGGGCCGGCTGAAAGGGCTAGAGCCGCCGTCGGGCCCGGACGCCCGAAATCACCAGGCCCATCATGAGGACGAAAGCGATCGGAAGAAAGAAGTAGGCCCCGGCCATGAAGCCCGGCCAGACTTCGCCCTGCAGGAAGGCGGTGACCAGCACAGCCGTCAGGCAGAGAAGGCCGACAGCGGCCAGTAGCACTGCTGCCACCATCAGCACCAGTCGGGGCTTACCCGGTGCGGGTTCGCGGGAACCGTGGTCAGGGGTGGGGCTGGGGGAAGTATTTGACATAACGCTAACAGCGTACACAGTGTGTCCCCTTCACAGAGCACCCCGGTGTAGGGGATATTCTGGAGGATAGAGACTTTCCCGACGAGACGCTGACCCGCCGCAGAACCTTAGGCACCGAATCCTTACCAGGGGATCGGCACGGTAATCGCAGCGTCCGACGCAGAACCTAAAGAACGAGGTAACGACGTGCCTATTGGCAAGGTCAAGTGGTTTGACGCTGAAAAGGGTTTTGGTTTCCTGGCTACCGACGACGGCCAGGAGGTCTTCCTCCATGCCTCGGCGCTGCCGGCCGGTGTGACCGAGGTGAAGGTGGGCACCAAGCTGGAGTTCGGCGTCGCCGACGGCCGCAAGGGGCTGCAGGCCCTGTCCGCGCGCATCCTTGAGGCGCCGCCATCAGTGGCGAAGGCGTCCCGCAAGAGCGCCGATGACATGGCAGTCATTACCGAAGACCTCATCAGGCTGCTCGACGACGTCTCCAACGGGCTGCGCCGCGGCCGATACCCGGACAAGTCGCACGCCGGCAAGGTGGCAGCGGTGCTGCGCGCCGTTGCCGACGACCTGGACGCGTAGACCTCCATGGACTCCGACCTTGAGATTGTCGCCCACCCGGACGCCAGCGCGTCCCCCGACGCTGACCCCGGTGTTGCCGGGACCGCCGCCGTCCCGCCAAAGCGCAGGGCACCGCGCAAACCGTCGAAACCCGACTCGGTGCTGGCCGACGCCGTGGAGTTCGCACGGAACGGCGTGCTGCAGGTAGCCGAACCCGGGCAGGTCGGCGACCACGTGGGTTCCTATCCCGACGCCGAACGGGTGGTCACCCACCGTTTCGTCGCACACCTGCCCGGCTACGGCGGCTGGCACTGGTTCGCCACCCTGGCGCGGGTGCCCCGCGGCAAGGAACCGACCATTTCCGAGGTGGGACTCCTGCCGTCGGAAACCTCTCTCCTCTCCCCACCCTGGGTTCCTTGGGCCGAACGGGTGCGCCCCGAAGACTCCGCTGGACAAGACACCGCTGGCGAAGACACTCCCGGTGAAAGTTCCGCCGGCGAAGATTCGTCCACCGACGCCTCGTCCAGTGGGCCCAACTCCCGGGAAGTATCCGCCAGGGAAAAGCCTGCCAGCGGCGAAACACCCTCCTCCGACGAAACACCCTCCGACGCAGCACCCTCCGACGCGGCACCCGGAGGCGAATAACCAGTTGACTCACGGTAGACGTGGAGTGCGCCGAGCGGAAGTCACCTGATGGGGATGTTCCGTTCGCTGCATATCCACAACTACCGGGTCTGGTTCATCGGCGCGCTGGTCTCCAATATCGGGACCTGGATGCAGCGCACCGCCCAGGACTGGCTGGTGTACGACATCCTCACCGACCAGGACGCTGCGGCCATGGGCATCGTGATGGCCCTCCAACTGGGCCCCCAGCTATTCATCGCACCCTGGGCCGGATTGATCGCCGACTCCGTCGACCGGCGCAAACTGCTGATCCTCACGCAGCTCTCAATGGCTGCACTCGGGGTCGGTCTGGGTCTGATGGTGATCCTCGGGGTCGCCGAGCTGTGGCACGTGTACGCGTTTGCCCTGGCGCTTGGTTTCGTCTCGGCCGTTGATGCCCCGGCTCGCCAGACCTTCGTCTCCGAACTGGTCCGGGACGACTACCTGCCCAACGCGGTGGCCCTGAACAGTGCATCCTTCAACGGTGCCCGGATGGTTGGCCCGGCGGTGGCGGGACTGCTGACGGTGGCGGTCGGCGCCGGCTGGGTCTTCATGATCAACGCTCTGACCTTCGGCGCCATGATCTTCGTCCTCATGACCATCAGGCGCTCCGAGCTGCGGGTCCTGGAGAAATCACCGCCCGGCAAGGGCCGGATCCGTGAGGGTTTCCGCTATGTGCGCAACCGCCCGGACCTGATGATGGTGATGCTCGCGATCTTCATCGTCGGGACCTTCGGGCTGAATTTCGCAATCTACATCGCGGCGATGGCCCGCACCGAGTTCAACAGCGGCGCCGGCGTGTTTGGTGTGCTGTCATCGGTGATGGCCGTCGGATCGGTGGCCGGCGCACTGCTCTCCGCCCGGCGCAGCAAGCCGCGCCTGAGGTACATCTACGGCGCGGCGGCCGCCTTCGGGGTGGCGTGCGGGGCCGCCGCGTTGGCCCCCACCGTCTGGCTCTTCGGGATCACGCTGGTCCTGGTTGGCCTGTTCGCCCTCACCCTGATGACCAGTGCCAACGCCTATGTCCAGACCACCACCGAGCAGGTGATGAGGGGTCGGGTGATGGCGCTGTACTTCGCTATTTTCCTGGGTGGCACCCCAATTGGTGCACCGATCGTCGGTCTGGTCTCCAACGCGTTCGGGCCACGCTGGAGCCTCGCCGTCGCCGCAGCCGCAGGTATTATCGCGGCAATGGCCGGGATGATCTGGGCCTGGCGCGCCCACCACCTCAGGCTGCGGTACGAATCCGCCCCGCGGCGACGGTTCCGGATTGAGACCGACTTCGGGAAGCCGGCCACCGACCCCTGACAGGACGGTTCCTCCCGGTTACGAAGCCTGCCCGATCACGAAGTCGATGCACGCCAGCAGCGCCGACACGTCGTCCGGCTCAATCGAGACGAACGTCGCGATACGCAGTTGGTTGCGGCCCAGCTTCCGGTAGGGCTCGACGTCGACAATTCCGTTGGCGCGCAGCACCTTCGCCACCAGTGCGGCGTCGATGGATTCGTCGAAGTCGATGGTCGTAATGACGTTGGAGCGGTCCTCCGGGCGGGCCACGAAGGGGGTGGCGACGTCGGACGCCTCAGCCCACTCATAGATCCTGCCCGCCGAGTCGGCCGTGCGGGCGGCAGCGAACCCCAGCCCGCCGCTCTGGTTCAACCATTCGACCTGGGCGTTCAGCGTGACCAGGGTGGCCAGGGCGGGAGTGTTGTAGGTCTGGTTCAGCAGCGAATTGTCGATGGCGGTCTTGAGGCTCAGGAAGTCGGGAATCCAACGGTCCGTGGCGGCGATTCGCTCAGCGCGTTCCAGCGCGGCGGGGGAAAACAGGCCCAGCCAGAGTCCGCCGTCGGACGCGAAGTTTTTCTGCGGGGCAAAGTAGTAGACATCGGAGGCGCTGACGTCGACATCGAGGCCACCGGCCGCCGAGGTGGCGTCAATGAGGACCAGCGCGTCGGGTGCGGCGCCGTCCACCCGGTGGACCGGCGCGGCAACGCCGGTGGAGGTTTCGTTCTGCGGCCAGGCGTAGACGTCGACGCCCCCCTCAGCCTCGGGGGTGGGGCGCGTCCCGGGAGGGGAGGTGATGACCGAGGACGCCTGCAGGAAGGGCGCCCGGTTGGTCGCGGACGCGAACTTGGAACCGAATTCCCCGAACGACAGATGCTGGGCCTTGTCCTGCACCAGCCCGAAGGACGCTACGTCCCAGAAAGCGGTCGACCCGCCGACGCCCAGGACCACTTCATAGCCGGCCGGCGCAGAAAACAGCTGGCTGAGGCCCTCGCGGACGGAACCGACAAGGTTCCGCACCGGTGCCTGACGGTGGGAGGTTCCCAGCAGCGTTCGGCCAGCCTGCGTCAACGCCTCCAACTGGGCGTCGCGAACCTTCGACGGGCCAGCACCAAAGCGCCCGTCGGCGGGGAGGAGCCCCGCGGGGATCTTTTGGTCCGGGGAAATGCTCATGGTCTCTCCAAGCGGTTGGCGCGGGACGTCGTCGGGATACATTCTGCCGCACGGCGGCCTAGCCCCCGCAATTATGAACAGCCCTACGCCGCGCCCCTCGTAGGGCAGCCAATTGCCGTGGCCAGCAGGAAATGGGTTAACCTTGGGAGGCGTAGAACTTGTGTTCGGCGCTGGCATCAGGCGCCGCGCTTGCACCGCGAAAGCCGCCCGCTGTTCCATCCCGCACCAGTGCCTAGGAGCTGAACCGCATGACGGACCTCATCGATACCACTGAGATGTATCTGCGGACCATCCTGGAACTGGAGGAGGAGAACATTGTTGCCCTCCGCGCCCGGATCGCTGAACGCCTCCGCCATTCAGGCCCCACCGTCTCGCAGACCATCGGACGGATGGAGCGCGACGGACTGGTGGTGGTGTCCGGCGACCGTCACCTCGAATTCACTGACCTGGGACGGCGCCGCGCGATCGGTGTAATGCGGAAGCACCGCCTTGCTGAACGGCTGCTGTCGGATGTGATCGGCCTCGACTGGGCCTACGTCCACGAGGAAGCCTGCCGCTGGGAGCACGTCATGAGCGAACGGGTTGAGCAACGCCTCTACGAGCTGCTCGGCAAGCCGACCGAGTCTCCCTACGGCAACCCCATCCCCGGGCTGGAAGCGTTGGGCGGCCCGCCCGCCGAAGGGTTCTCGGTTGGGGTGCGCAGCCTTTCATCGGTGATCGGCACTTCCCCGGCCGGATCTGTGATTACCCTGGTCCGGCTTGCGGAACCCATCCAGGTGGACCCGGAGCTGCTTTCCCAACTGGACGAGGGTGGATTGCGTCCCGGAACTGCCATCTCTGTGCAGTCGGTCGGGGACTACGTCTCGGTCCGAGTGGACGGTATCGAGGGTGCGCTGGAGCTCCCACACGAGGTGGCAGCCCACGTGTTCGTGTCTGTTTCCCCAGCCGCCGGCTAGCGCCGAAGGGCAGCCGCGTGGCTCTGAACCGCGGATGGTCCAGACAAGTTGCCCTCCTTTGGGGTAACGAACGAATATCTTTCGAGTGAACCTCATCATCTAGAAGCCGGTAGCTGTGAAGGACCGATGTGATGGCCGTAACCATCTCCATACCATTCCGTGACCGGAATGTGACATTAGGTTTGATCTGATGTACCGTCGATCTCGTGCCCAATTCTTCTAGGTTGGTCACTCTCGAGCAGATCGCCTAGCTCTGCCACTGCCCGAGATCCGTTCGCACAATTCGCATGGCAGAGGCGGGGGAACCACATTAGTGGGTTTCGCAAGAAATCCTGGGGTTAAGTCGTGCCATTCCGAAAAGGAACCGCGCGGCCGGGTGACTCCCATCCGAATCCGACAGCTCACCTCGCAGGCAATTGGGAGAGGCAATCGAACGTGTCATGTAACTCTGCTCTGGGCCGCCACCGTGCCGTCCGCACCAACCCCTTGACCGCCATCTCAGATGCCGTGTCCTCCAACGCTGGTTCGGTCGGTCGTCAGGCCGCAGTCCTCGCGGCAGCAACCGGCCTGGTACTGACCGGCGGAGTATCAGCCAACGCCGCTGATCTCTCCCCCCAGGCTAACGAGCGAGCCACCATCGCCTCCACTCTGGAAATCCAGGCGGCACCGGCAGTTGTCGAAGCTCCGGCAGACGCCGAGATCGCCTTCAACCGCACAGCGGTCAAGGCTGTCGCAGCCCCCGCGGTAGTCAAAGCCCCGGCAGTCAAGGTTCAGGCCGAAACGGTTGCCGAGATCGAAGAAACCCCCGTCGAGGCACCGGCAGCAGAGCCCGTCGCCACGGAGCCCGCTGTCTCCGAGCCGGTAACTGTAGCCCCAGCGGTCGCAGCAGAACCAGTCGCGCCAGCAGCACCTGCCGTAGTCGTTCCGGCAGCTCCGGCAGCCGCAGTCACTCCAGCAGCCCCAGCAGCCCCAGCCCCAGCAGCCCCAGCCCCAGCAGCCCCAGCCCCAGCAGCCCCAGCCCCAGCAGCCCCAGCCGCACCGGCTCCCAAGGCTCCAGCCGCCAAGAAGACCCCCGCCGTATCCTCAGGCGTGGCCGCCACCATTGCTGCCGCAGCCCAGGGCCAGCTCGGTGTCACCCAGGACTGCACCCGCCTTGTGAGCAACGCCCTTGCAGCCGCAGGCATCAACTTCCACGGCTGGCCAGCCGGATACCTTTCCCTGGGCCGCACGGTCAGCGGCGGCGAGGCCATCCCCGGCGACCTCATCTACTACGCAGACGGTGGCGCTGGCGTTGCCCACATCGCCGTCTACATCGGCGGCGGCAAGGCCGTCCACGGTGGATTCAACGGCAACCAGACGGTAGTCGCCCCCGCCGATCTCGGTTCCGGCCCGGTCTACATCCGCGTCGGCGGCTAACCCACCACGAACCACCAGAAAGGACCCGGAGGATTTCGATCCCCGGGTCCTTTCTGCGTCTGGGGCCGTCACTCCAGAGGTACGACACGCACGACACGGGCGGCCACCAGCGGTGAGAATTGGCAAACCGGGTGCCAGCCGAACTACCCTTACATAAAATAAGTCAGTTGTAGTCCTGTTTCCCCGGACCACAGGGACGCGGGCAATTCTCGGCAAAGAGGAATGTGCATGCGCACTCTCGTTCTGAATGCTGGATATGAGCCACTGGCGGTAGTGACCTTCCGCCGGGCGCTGGTCCTTGTGCTCGCGGGCAAGGCAAGTGTCGTCGCGGAGGGGGAGGAACCGGTGATCGGACCCAACGAAATCCTCGGTCGGCCCTCGGTCATCCTGCTGAACCGGTACGTGAAAATTCCCTACCGGCACACCCTTGTTGCTACCCGGCGGGGTGTCCTGCGGCGTGACAACCACCTGTGCGCCTATTGCGGCAAAGCCGCCGCCACCATCGACCACGTCTTCCCCCGGTCCCGCGGCGGGGACTCGAGCTGGGAGAACCTGGTGGCCTGCTGTCTGCGGTGCAACAACGACAAGGGCGACAAAACCCTCGCCTCGCTCGGCTGGCAGCTCCGGATGACCCCGCAGCCGCCCCGCGGGAACCCCTGGCAGCTTCGCGAGATTGAGAAGCCTGCCCCACAGTGGAGCGCTTTCCTCCGCTCGGAGACCGCCGCTTGAGTGCTCAGTCACCCGTTGTCTTCAACGCCGTTGTGCTGTCTGGGGGGCGCTCGTCCCGCCTGGGAGGCACACCGAAGGCCCGCCTGGAACGCGATGGGCGGAGCTTGCTCGACCTCACCTGTCTCGCCGTAGCAGACGCGCGCCGGGTGGTGGTAGTGGGACCCGAGGAACATTCGCTGGCCGGTGGACTTGGCTCGGACGGCGCAACCACAACGCCCGCCGACGGACAGCTGCTCCGTGAGTTTGTCCGAGAGTCGCCGCCCTTTGGTGGGCCCGCCGCCGCACTGGCTGCCGCCGTCGACCACTTGGGTGACGACGACGCACCGTGGCTTCTGGTCATGGCCTGCGACATGCCCCGGGTCGACCAGGCCATTCCTGCCCTGCTGGCGGCCGCGGCCGGCGACGCCGAGTCTTCGTACATGGCCCGCGACGGCGGGCGGGACCAGCCGCTGGCCGCGCTGTACCGAATGGATTCCCTCCGTGACGCGGTGGCGGCGGTCCACCGGAGCGGCGGCGCCCAGAATCTATCGATGAAGGCACTCCTTGCTAGGGTGCAATGGAGAGCAATCGACGTTCCGCCGGGAAGCACCGCCGACGTCGACACCTGGGCTGACGCCCAAACCCTCGGTGTCTCAGCCACACCGACCTAGACCGCAGGAGCAGCGATGAAAAAGCAGGATCAGATCCTCCAGGAGTGGAGCGCCCAACTTATCGAGGCCTTCGAACTGGAGGGGACAACCATCGACATCGATGCCATTCTCTCCCTCGCCGGGGATGCAGCCCATTCGATCGTGCGCCCCGCAGCACCCCTGACCACCTTCATCGCCGGCTACGCGGCCGGTCTCGCGGTGGCCAGCCAGCAGGCCACCGAGGCGGTGGCCATGGAGTCGGCCATCGAGGCGGCCCGGCGTCAATGCCCGCCCCAAGAGGCAAGCCCTGCAGCGACGGACGCCCCGTGAGCGAATCACCGACAGCGGAGACCGCCGCGAACCAGGCCGAGACCCCCTTGGTTGCGCCGCCGGGTGGCCGTAACCTTGACTGGGAGCAGGCCCGACGGGCCGCCTTCCACGCCGGCAGTCCGCTGGCACACCAGACGGTTCCCTTGTCCGAGGCGCTCGGCCAGACACTGGCGGAACCGGTCACCGCGCTGCAGGCCATCCCGCACTACGCCTCCTCAGCGATGGACGGCTGGGCGGTCAACGGCGCCCCACCCTGGCAACTGGTCAGTCACGCACCCAAGGAAGAACACCCGTGGCAGCGCCCCGCCCCGCACCGGGACTCCGGGGCAGGTCCCTTGGCGCCCGGAGAAGCGACCTTCATCCTCACGGGCGGTGTGGTTCCCGACGGCGCGACCGGAATCCTTCGCACCGAGCACGGGATGGTGCGCGGGGACGTGCTGGACCGCAATGATTCCGCCCGGCCCGACGAGCCCCGACCCCAGGAGCACATCCGCCCGGCAGGTGAGGAAGCGCCCGAGGGTAGCCTGACCATTCCGGCGAATGTGACGCTCAACCCCGCCCAGATCGCCCTGGCAGCAGTCTGTGGGTACGATAACCTTCCCGTGCTGCGTGCCCCCCGCGTCTCCCTCCTCCTCACCGGCGATGAGGTGATCGAAGCGGGCCTCCCCGAACCGGGACAGGTGCGCGACACCTTCGGCCCGCAACTGCCTGGGCTGGTGCAGCTGATGGGTGGACACGTGGACACCTCCGGCCGGGCCAAGGACGATCTCGACGACGTCGTCGCCGCCATCAGCGCTGAGGCCCTCGACGAGCTCTCCCTCGCCCGGGCCTCCGGCGATGTGCTGATCACCACCGGTGGGACTGGCAGTTCCTCGGCCGACCACATCCGGCGCGCACTGGAAACGCTTGAGGCGGAGTTCATCATTGATGGCATCGCGATGCGCCCTGGTCACCCGACCCTGCTGGCGCGGCTGCAGGATGGTCGGTTCCTGGTGGGTCTTCCCGGCAACCCGCTGGCGGCCATGATGGCCATGTTCACCGTGGTTGGTCCCCTCCTCGCCGGGCTGCGGGGCGCACCGTTCCCCGAGACCGAGGAGACCACCGTGGGGGAGGACTTCGACGAGCTCCCCGGCCGCAGCCGGCTCGTGCCCTACAAACTGCAGGATGGTCGGGCCGTCGCCGCAACGCATCAGCGCTCGGGGATGCTCCGTGGGCTGGCCTCGGCCGGCGGGGTGATGGTGGTGCCAGCCGAGGGCTGCGTCGCCGGGGACCGCCTCAAAGCGCTGCGCCTGCCCTGGATCAGCTGACGTACCTCTGCCAGGTCTTACTTCTGCTTCGGTAGCGAAACACGCCGTAAACACCAGACGCCCCCGTTCCTCGGAACGGGGGCGTCTGGTGTTTACGGGGTGAACGGGTTACGCGATTTTTTCCAGTCTGATGATCACAGATTTGGATGTCGGCGTTCCACTGACATCGGCAGTGGAATCCAGTGGCACCAGGACATTGGTCTCCGGGTAGTACGCGGCGGCGCAACCCCGGGGCGTCTGATAGGTGACCGCACGGAAGTTTTCCGCCCGGCGCTCCACCCCGTCGGAGAACTGCGACACCAGGTTCACGATCTCGCCGTCGGCAATGCCTGCAGCCGCCAGATCATCCGCATGAACCATCACCACGCGTCGTCCGCCATGGATACCGCGGTAGCGGTCGTCCTTGCCATAGATGGTGGTGTTGTACTGGTCGTGCGACCGCAGGGTCTGCAGCAGCAACCGTCCCTCGGGGATCTTCGGGTACTCGAGCGCGTTGCCCGTGAAGACCGCCTTACCGGAGGGAGTGGTGAA
This sequence comes from Arthrobacter sp. CAN_A212, assembly GCF_015752345.1. NCBI lineage: Bacteria > Bacillati > Actinomycetota > Actinomycetes > Micrococcales > Micrococcaceae > Arthrobacter > Arthrobacter sp. CAN_A212. Next base: position 132,860 of record NZ_JADOUT010000003.1, on the reverse strand, counting down.
CTTCCGGCCATCGCGGGGGCCGTTCGGGAGCACAAACCCACCGGTGTCAATCCGGGTGTTGTAGTTCTCGAAGCCCGGAATGACAGCCTCAATGTGGTTGCGGACCACCGAGTAGTCGGCCTGCGCCGCTACCCAGTCGATCTGGGGGGCGTTGTCGCGGAACGGGCTCTGCGGCCGGGCGAACAGCCGGTCGCTGAGCTCGCACACGATCGCGATCTCCGAGCGCACATCCGGTCCCGGGGGCCGCAGCCGTCCACGGGACGCGTGCACGGCGCTCATGGAATCCTCGACGGTGACCCGCTGGTCACCGCTGGCCTGGGTGTCCTTGTCCGTCCGGCCCAGGGCCGGAAGGATCAGAGCACGGCGGCCGGTGATCAGGTGCGAGCGGTTCATCTTGGTGGACACCTGCACCGTGAGCCGCGTGTTGCGCAGCGCCTTGTCGGTGACGTCAGAGTCCGGGGTGGCGCGCACAAAGTTGCCGCCCATCGCCATGAAGACCTTCGCGCCGCCGTCGCGCATCGCCCGGATGGCTGCGACGGTGTCGAAGCCGTGCTTCCGGGGGGAGGCGAAGCTGAAGTGGGAATCGAGGGCGTCGTGGAAGCCGTCAGGCATCCGCTCGAAGATCCCCATGGTCCGGTCACCCTGCACGTTCGAGTGCCCGCGGACAGGGCAGACGCCCGCGCCTGGCTTGCCAATGTTGCCCTGCAGCAGCAGCACGTTGACGACGTCGCGCAGGGTCTTCACCGAGTGCTTGTGCTGGGTCAGGCCCATTGCCCAGCAGACGACAGTGCCGGGGGAAGCGATCATCCGGTCGCCCACCGATGTGATCTGCGACTTCGGGATACCACTGGCCTCGACGATCTCGTCCCAGGAGACGTCCCGCAGCTCCTGCAGGTACTCCTCCAGGCCGGTCGTGTGGGCCTTGATGAACTCGTGGTCGAAGACCAGACCGGTCTTCTCTTCCTGCTCCAGCAGATACTTGCCGAGGCCCTGGAAGAGGGCCTGGTCCCCGCCGAGGCGGATCTGCAGGAAGTCGTCCGCGAGCTGGGTGCCGCCGCCGAACTTGGTGCCGAGGATGCCGGAGATCTTCTGCGGGTTCTCGAACCGCAGCAGCCCGGCCTCGGGGAGCGGGTTGATGGCGACGATCTGGCCGCCGTTCTTCTTCGCCTTCTCCAACGACGTCAGCATGCGGGGGTGGTTGGTGCCCGGGTTCTGGCCGGCCACGAGGATCAGCGGCGCCTTGTCGACGTCCTCCAGGGAGACAGTACCCTTGCCGATCCCGATGGTCTGGGTCAGCGCCGAGCCGGAGGATTCATGGCACATGTTGGAGCAGTCCGGCAGGTTGTTGGTGCCGATCCCGCGGACCATCAGCTGGTACAGGAACGCTGCCTCGTTGGAGGTTCGCCCCGAGGTGTAGAACACTGCCTCGTCCGGGCTGTCGAGCGCTGCCAGTTCCTCGACGATGATGTCGTACGCCATGTCCCAGGTGACCGGGCGGTAATGGGTGCCGCCCTCGTCCAGGAGCATCGGGTGGGTGATGCGGCCCTGCTGGCCGAGCCAGTACTCGTCGCGCTCATTGAGTTCGGCGACCGAGTGCTCCTCGAAGAACGACGGCGTCACGATCCGGCGGGTCGCCTCTTCAGCGACAGCCTTCGCGCCGTTTTCGCAGAATTCAGCCGTGTGTCGTTTGTCGCCCTCGGGCCACGCGCAGCCCATGCAGTCGAAACCCATAACCTGGTTGACTGCCAACAGCGTCTGCGCGCTGCGCACTGGACCCATCTGATCCAGCGAAATTTTCAGGGAGTTGAGGACAGCAGGAAGACCTACCGCTTGTCTCTTTGGCTTACCGACCTTAATTTCGGCTTCGTTGATTCCGTCTTTCGGCGCTCGAGTCGCCATAGCCATCACATCCTCGTGTCAGAAGTCCACTAGTCTCATCCTAGGACAATGGCAGGAGTGGAAATTGAAGAAGCGCGTGAGTCAGCGCCGCCAGATCACCCGATTCCGTGTAGGCGAAGCGGACAACGGCACCAGCAGGCGCGAGGATGTGCTGGCCGGTGAGGAACCCCTGGAGATCAGATTGGGATCAAAGTCCTTCTCTGTAACCATGCGCACCCCCGGGGACGACTTCGACCTGGTGGCAGGGTTCCTGGTGTCCGAAGGCATCGTCTGGGAGAGCGGGCAGCTGATCAGCCTGCGGTACTGCGCTGGTGTGGATGACGCCGGCCAGCAGACGTTCAACGTGGTCGAGTCACAGCTCCGGCCCGACGTGGTCCTCCCGGACACCACCATGGAACGCCACGTCTACACCTCCAGTTCCTGCGGAATCTGCGGGACCGCGTCCATCGATGCGGTGCGGAAGTCCTCACGCTTCGACGTGCACGACGACGACGCCCAGGTCGCTCTGCCAGCGCTCGCAGGCCTGCCCGACCGCCTGCGCGAATCCCAGAAACTCTTCGACAGCACCGGTGGCGTGCACGCCGCGGGGCTGTTTACCCGAGAGGGCGAATTGTTATGCCTTCGCGAGGACGTGGGTCGACACAACGCGGTCGACAAGGTAGTGGGCTGGGCGCTGCGCGAGGGAATGCTGCCACTGAAGGGCACCATCCTGCAGGTGTCCGGCCGCGCGTCGTTTGAGCTGGTGCAGAAGGCGCAGCTCGCGGGAATCCCCGTGCTCTCGGCGGTCAGCGCGCCGTCGTCGTTGGCAGCGGATCTGGCCGAGGAAACCGGGATCACGCTGGTCGGCTTCAGCCGCGGCACCTCCCTGAACTGCTACACCCACCCGCAGCGGATCGCGGCCTAGGGCCTCCGACCTACCAGCCAGGGGGGCCTGCTCATGGAACTCGGTATCTACAGCTTCGGAGACATCCATCCGAACCCGGTGACGGGGGAGCGGGTTTCCCCGCAGCAGCGCATGCTTGACCTGTTGGAGCGCGCCCGGCTCGCCGACCAGGTGGGCCTGGACTACTTCGGCATCGGTGAGCATCACCGGCCCGACTACGCCGTGTCCTCGGTGGTGCCCGTGCTCGCGGCCGCCGCGGCGCAGACCGCCCGCATCCACATCGGCTCGGCGGTCACCGTGCTGAGTACCGAGGACCCGGTCCGGGTGTACCAGCAGTTTGCCACCCTCGACCTCCTGTCCGGTGGCCGGGCGGAGCTCACTGCCGGACGAGGGTCCTTCATCGAGTCCTACCCGCTGTTCGGGGCGGAACTCGGAGACTATGAGGAGTTGTACGAGGAGAAGATCCGGTTGCTGCTGCAGCTCGACGCCTCGGAACGCATCACCTGGACCGGGAAGTTCCGGCCGGCGTTGCATGATGCGTTGATCCTGCCGCGGCCCACCTCAGGGCACCTGGACATTTGGATCGCTACCGGCGGCACACCCGCGTCGTCAGTGCGGGCGGCACGGCTGGGGACCCCGGTGATCTTTGCCTTGCTCGGGGGAGCCGTGGGGAACTTCGCCCAGCACGCGCAGCTCTATCGCGAGACGGCTGCCCAGGCTGGCCATGATCCCTCCACCCTGAAGGTGGGGCTGAGCGGCGTCGGGCTGGTGTTGAGGGAAGACGCGCAGACCGTCTTCAAGCCGCACTGGCTGGACACGATGAAGCGGATTTCGTCGGAGCGGGGCTTTCCAATGCCGAGCGAAGTCACCTACAACATGCAGGCGGCCCGATCCGGGGCGATCTTCGTGGGGAACGCCGAGGAAGTGGCGGAGAAGATTGTGCTGGCCCACTCGCAGATGCGCCACGACCGGCACATCCTGCAGGTCGACTGGTCCTCGGTGCCGCAGGCGCAGGTGCTGGAGTCGATCGAACTCCTCGGCACCGAGGTGTTACCCCTGGTGCGCCGCGAACTGGGCGTGGTGGCGCCGTCGCGCTGATGCGTCATTACGGTGATTCGCCGTAACGGTGAGCAACCTGGACAGACGGGGTCAACCTCGCCATCGGTGAGCGAGATGTTGGACCGATTTGTCCAGGTTCCTCACCGAATCCGGTCAAACGGGAACGACGGCGACTGGCATTCGGGTGACGACGCTAGGCGGGGATGCGCTCGCCGGCCTCCACTGGGACGCCCACCCGGTTGCCTTCCACCGGCATGGGGCAGGTGCCGAAGGGAGTGAAAGCGCTCGGGTAGTTCAGCGACCGGTTGAAGTCGAGGGTGACAGCGCCATCCGGTGACACCTGGCCGGTGACGAGGAACCGCCAGCCGGCGGTCGAGTGGCCGTTCGTCTCGTCGTGGAACGCCACCTTCAGGGACCCGTCTGGCTGCTGCTCGGACCGCAACGTGTGGGCGGTGCCGCCGAGGGTGAAGGACACGGTCCCGGTCGCGTGGACCAGGTCGTCAACGTCGGGGTGGGCCGTCCGGATCGGGACGGCCTGTGGCGTTGGGTAGGCGGTGTACGACGCCTGGACCACGGCGCTGGAATCATAGGCGTAGGCGGGGACGCCGTCGAACCCGGTCAGGGTGGGCGCCGAGTTGTCACGGGTGCGCACCACGTACCGGTTGCCGCGGACCGCGAGTTCCACCACCGTGTCCTGAAAGCGCACCCAGTTCTCGGAGCCGCCGTCGGCCAGGGACAGCGTGATGGTCCCATCGACAGGTTCGCCGGTGCTCACCAGCGTCACTCCGTCCGACGCCCGGGCGGTCAGCGTGGCTCCAGGCCCGGCGCCGGGGCCGCTGGCGCTCCAGCGGCCGGGAACCAGTTCCAGTGCCGACGGCTCGGCCGGTAACCACTGCAGGGAGGTGAGCGTCAGCCAGCCGTGCCCGACGGCGAGGGAGGCGTCCCGGCGCTCGCGGAAACCGCGCCACTGCTCGATCTCGGTCGGCTGAGCGGGGGTGAACTGGGTCATGGGCGGTCTCCTTGGCTGAGAACGTGGCGCACTGGGGCAGTAGAGGGTGATGGGCTTATCAGCAGTGCGGGTCAGAACGGGTGGAGGAGTCGTTGGACGAACCGTTGGGTGCGCTCCTGCCGGGGATTGCGCAGCACCGTGTCGGGGTGACCGCGTTCCACCACCACCCCGCCGTCCATGAACACCACCTCGTCGGCGACCTCGCGGGCGAAGGCGAGCTCATGGGTGACGATCATCATGGTCCACTGTTCGTCGGCGAGTTCCTTGATCACGCCCAGGACCTCACCCACCAGTTCCGGGTCGAGCGCCGAGGTGGGCTCATCGAAGAGCAGCAGCGCGGGTTTCAGTGCCAGCGCTCGAACGATGCCCACCCGCTGCTGCTGGCCGCCGGAGAGCTCGAACGGGTACTGATCCTTCTTGTCCGCCAGGCCCACCCGGGCGAGCAACGACTCCGCGTCCCTGATGGCGTCAGCGCGGCGCATCTTCTTCACCTGAATGGGACCTTCGATCACATTCTCGAGGACCGTCATATGGGGGAAAAGGTTGTAGTGCTGGAAGACCATCGCACTCTGGTCCCGCAGTTCCGACAGGTCCCGGGCCTTGACCCTACCGCCGAAATCCACTGACGGTCCGCCAGCGACCGCGACGGTTCCGCCGTCGGGCGTCTCGAGCCCGTTCAGGCAGCGCAGCACCGTGGTTTTACCTGAGCCGGAGGGGCCGATCAGGGCTGTCACCTGTCCGGGCCGGATGGCCAGGTCAATGGACTTCAGCACGACATTTTCGCCGAAGGCCTTGCTGAGACCGGTCACGGTCAGCAGGTCGCCCGACTGGCTGCCGGCTGCTGGGGTGGGCTTAGTGTGCGACATAACGATCCAACCTTTTCTCCAGAGAGGACTGCCCGCTGGAGAGCACGAAGCAGAACACCCAGTAGACCAGTGCGGCCTCCAGATACAGCATCATGAACTGCTGGCTGAACGCCGCAATTTCCTGGGCCTGCCGGAACATCTCGGTCACCAGGATCAGGGACGCCAGCGAGGTGTCCTTGACCAGGCTGATGAAGGTATTGGAGAGCGGCGGGACGGACACCCGGGCCGCCTGGGGCAGGATGATGCGGCGCAGTGTCCGTGCGCGGGACATGCCGATGGTATGCCCCGCCTCCCACTGACCCTTGGGTACCGACAGGATGGCTGCCCGGATGATTTCCGCCGCATACCCCGCCACGTTCAGCGAGAAGGCGATGATGGCGCTGGGCCAGGGATCGATCACCAGACCGATCGAGGGCAGTCCGTAGAAGATGACGAACAGCTGCACCAGGAGGGGGGTTCCCCTGATGATCGACACGTACACCCGTGCCGCTGACGACGCGATCCGGTTCCGGCTCAGCCTCATCAGCGCAATCAGGAGCGCCAGGAGCAGACCGAGAACAAACGATGCCAGGGACAGCGGGATGGTTCCGGTCAGGCCGCCCAGGACCAGGGGCCAGAGCGAATCCCAGAACAGTTCCCAGTCGATGGTGATCCTCCGTTGAGTTGGCGGGTGCTATTCGGTGACGTCGGAGCCGAAGTACTTCTCCGAGATCTCGGCAAGCGTACCGTCTGCGCGCAGGCTAGCAAGAGCCTCGTTGACTGCGTCGATCAGGTCGTCACTGCCCTGGGTGAAGGTGAAGGCGCTCTGCGACTCGTCATCGGTCTCGGCGGCAATCTTGATCGCATCGGTGGGGTTGGTCTGCTGGTAGTCCAGGTAGGTCAGCGTGTCGTTGATCGTGGCGTCGACCCGTCCCTGCTCCAGGAGTGCAACTGACTGCGCCCAGCCTTCCACTGCCTCGATCTCGGCGCCGCTTTCCTGCGCCAGCGCGTGCCAGTTGCTGGTCAGCGACTGGGCAGTGGTTTTGCCTTCCAGATCTTCGAAGGAGGTGATCTCGGTGTTGTCTGAGGTGGTGACGATGACCCCGGTGCTGATCGTGTAGGGATCGGAGAAGGCATAGGTTTCGAGGCGCTCATCGGTGATTGACACCTGGTTCGCGATGACGTCGAACCGGCCGGCATCGAGTCCGGCGAAGATGGCGTCCCACTGGGTTTCTTCGAACTCCGCCTCCACACCGAGCTCCTCGGCGACGGCGGTGATGACCTCGACGTCGAACCCGGTCAGATCGCCCGCGCCGCCCTCATGGAAGCTGAACGGCCGGTAGGTCCCCTCGGTGCCGACGGTGATGACTCCGGCATCCTGGATGTCTTGCAGCGTGGTGGGCCCTGCGGTGGCGCTGCTGTCAGCGGGCTCCCCGGTGGACTCTCCGCCGCCGCAGGCCGCCAGGGCCAGGGTGAGAGCGGTGGCTGCGCCAAGGATTGAAAGACGACGGGTCAACATTTGCGGGTCCTTAATTACTGGGGGATGGTTCAGGGGTCTCTTGCCGTTGTACAGGGCAGGGTTGTGCGGGCACAAAGTGCACAGCCACATAGTGCAACAAAGCCCACAGCGAAATTAGTTCCGAGTCCCCTGTGATCCGGCCAACTCGCCCAGTGACACGGGTTGAGCGGGCATAAGCTGAAGACCTGAGCAATGGAGGCAGTACATGAGTATGGAAGGCGCGGCCTGGAACTCCCTTTACCGGATTTCCACCGCCAAGGACAGCAACAACAAGTTCTCGAAGGAAACGCTGAAACGCATCCTGAGATTTGCTGTGCCGTACCGGACCAAACTGATCTTCTTCATCGCGCTGTCGGTGGTGTCAGCGTTCCTCGCGGTCGCGACGCCGGTCCTCGCCGGTCAAGTGGTCAACGAGATCATCGCCGGCACCGGGCTTGAGACTGTTGTGTGGCTCGCCGTCGTCATCGCGCTGGTGGCGGTTGCCGACGCCGTGGTGTCCATGGCAACCCGCTGGTTCTCCTCGAAAATCGGAGAGGGTGTCATTCTGGATCTGCGCACCACCGTTTTCGATCATGTGCAGAAAATGCCGATTGCCTTTTTCACCCGCACCCGGACGGGCGCGCTGGTGAGCAGACTCAACAACGATGTGATCGGTGCGCAGCAGGCTTTCAGCGGCACCCTCTCCGGGGTGGTCAGCAACATTGTGGCGCTCGCCCTGACCCTGGTGGTCATGCTGACGACGTCGGTCCTGGTCACCGTCTTGGCCGTCCTCATGCTGCCGATCTTCCTGCTGCCCGCACGGCGGATGGGCAACCGCCTCGCCGCCCTGCGCCGTGAGGCAGCCGACCACAACTCGGCGATGAGCACGCAGATGACCGAGCGCTTCTCCGCTCCCGGCGCCACTTTGGTCAAACTGTTCGGCCGCCCGGACGAGGAGTCGCAGGAATTCGCGGTCCGCGCCGCACGGGTCCGCGACATTGGCGTGCGGATGGCGATGCTCCAGTGGGTCTTCGTTACCGCGCTGATGCTGGTCTCCGCGCTCGCCCTCGCGCTGGTGTACGGACTCGGCGGCGCACTGGCCCTGAACGGTGCGCTGAACACGGGTGAGGTGGTCACGCTCGCGCTGCTCCTCACCCGCCTCTATGCACCTCTGACCAACCTGGCGAACGCCCGGGTGGAAATCATGAGCGCTCTGGTCAGCTTTGAGCGCGTCTTCGAGGTCCTCGACCTGGACCCGTTGATCAAGGAGAAGCCCGACGCGGGCCGCATCCCCGCCGGTCCGGTCTCAGTGGAGTTCGACGACGTCCGGTTCGCCTACCCCTCGGCGGACAAGGTCTCCCTCGCCTCCCTGGAGGAGGTCGCCACCCTGGATACCCGGGGCGGCGAGGAAGTGCTGCACGGGGTGTCCTTTCGGGTGGAACCGGGCCAGACGATCGCCCTGGTGGGATCGTCGGGTGCCGGAAAGTCGACCATCGCCCAACTGCTGTCGCGGTTGTACGACGTCGACAGCGGTGCGGTCCGCCTCGCCGGGACCGATGTGCGGGACGTGACCTTCGAATCCCTCCGGCACACCATGGGCATGGTCACGCAGGACGGCCACCTTTTCCACGAGACCATCAAATCGAACCTGCTACTGGCCCGGCCCGGGGCAACCACCGAGGAGCTCTGGGACGCCGTCCGGCGTGCCCGGCTCGAGCCGCTGCTGAGGTCACTGCCCGATCAGCTCGACACCATGGTGGGGGAGCGGGGGTACCGGCTCTCCGGCGGTGAGCGGCAGCGGATGACCATCGCCCGCCTGCTGCTGGCCCAGCCGCGGGTGGTCATCCTGGACGAGGCGACGGCGGCACTTGACTCCACCTCGGAGGCCGCGGTCCAGGCGGCGCTCACGGAGGCCCTTGAGGGGCGGACCGCCATCGTGATCGCGCACCGGCTCTCGACGATCCGTTCCGCGGACCAGATCCTCGTGATCGAGGAGGGCCAGATCGCCGAACGGGGCACCCACGACGAACTGTTGGAGCGCGGTGGACGGTACGCCGAACTGCACCGCACCCAGTTCGCCGTCAGGAAGAACGTCGCCACAGGTCTTTAGGAGTCCGGCAACCCTTTCGGGGTATCCGGACTTCTCGGGGGTTGTGGCGCCTAGAGGGTTTTGGAGACGCGGGGGCGCGGTTCCGGGATGTGCAGCAGGGGCAGGGCAGCGTTGACCATCGGGCCGATGAGGAGGGCGAAGGCCACGGTGCCGACGCCGACCGTCCCGCCGAGCAGCCACCCGATGGTCAGGACTGTCAGTTCAATGACCGTCCGGACCTTCCAGATCTTCCAGCCCCATTTCCGGTGGATGCCGGTCATCAGGCCGTCGCGAGGACCGGGACCCATCCGTGCCCCGATGTACAGGCCAGTCGCCAGGGCCAAGAGGGTGAGACCGCCAGCGAAGAGGAGGATCTGCGCCCACAGCTCGGTGGGCATGGGCAGGACAGCCAACCCCACCTCGGCACTGGGGCCCACGAGCAAGACGTTGAGCACCGTGCCGATCCCGGGCTTCTGCCGGATCGGAATCCAGAGCAGCAGGACGAGGAGGCCAATCATGTTGGTGGCCACGCCGAACGGCAAACCGGACTGCAGGGCAGTGCCTTGTCCCAGGACGTCCCACGGCGATACGCCAATCCCTGCCTGGATCATCATGGCGATGGCGAAGCCGTAGCAGAACAGGCCAATCAGTAGCTGGGGCACGCGTCGGGCGAGGAGGTGGGTCATAGTGCAAGTCAATACCGATATTGGCCTTCCCACAAGGCGCCAATTTGCCTAAACTGGTCTGATGCAGGTGATCTCGGCTACTAAATTGGACTCGCTCCTGACGGGGTGGCGGAATGGGTCATCGGCCTATACCGCGTTGGCCGACCGCATTCGACTGCTGATCCTCGATGGTCGCATCCCGGTGGGTGCGCGTCTCCCCGCTGAACGGGACCTTGCGGTCCGGCTGGTGGTCAGCAGGACCACCGTGTCGTCGACTTACGCCCGGTTGCGGGACACCGGTTACCTGAGCAGCGTCAGGGGATCAGGCAGCGTTGCCCGGTTGCCCGGGTCGCTGGGTGCCCCCGTTGAGCCCGGAGGTGGCGGACTGCTCGACTTCAGCAAGGCCGCGATGCCAGCCTCACCGCTGCTGGCCGGCGCCGCAGTGCGAGCCGCACAGGATCTGCAGCAGTACCTGGGCGGTGCCGGGTACGACCCGGTTGGCCTTCCCCAGCTGCGTGTTGCGATAGCTGCCCGCTACCAGAGCCGCGGACTGCCGACCGCTCCCGGACAGATCCTGGTCACGTTGGGCGCCCAGCACGCGATTGCCCTGCTGACCCGTCACCTGATGGATCGCAGCGACAGCGCAATCGTGGAATCGCCGAGCTACCCGCATGCCTATGAGGCAATCCGGGCAGCGGGGCGGCGGCTGGTGCCGGTTAACGTCACCACCGAGGATGGCTGGGACGACGACGCCCTGCAGCAGGCATTTCGGCGAACCAGTCCCGCCATCGCCTACCTGATGCCGGACTTCCACAATCCGACGGGCCGGGTCATGGGCGAGGACCAGCGACGGCGGGTGCTCGCCGCGGCCGAACGCCAGGGGACAGTCGTAATTGCCGATGAAACCATGGCGGAACTCGCGATCGAGCCCATGGACGTCCCGCTTCCGCTCGCGGCCTATGGGCCGGCGGTGTTGATCGGATCGCTGGGCAAGACCATCTGGGGTGGGCTACGGATCGGCTGGATCAGGGCGGAGGAGCCGATGATCGGGCAGCTCGTCCGTGCGCGCTCAGCTTCCGATCTGGGTACCCCCATCCTTGAACAACTCATCGCTGCGGAGCTGCTGGGCAGCTACGACCAGATCCTTGCGGAACGGCGGGACCAGCTTCGGGTCGGTCGGGACCACCTGATCGCCGCCCTCCACGACAGGATCCCCGCCTGGTCGGTGCCGTCCACCGCAGGTGGCCTCTCGCTGTGGGCAAACCTGGGGCGTAGCGTCAGCTCGCAGCTCACCCTGGCGGCGCGGCAGGAGGGGCTGCTGATCGCAGCGGGTCCGAGGTTCGGGATTGACGGAGCATTCGAGCGGTTTCTGCGGCTGCCCTTCAGCTACTCGATCGAGGACACCGACAGCGCGGTGGGGATGCTGCAGCGCGCCTGGGACCGGGTGGGTCAGGGAAGGCTGGCTCCGGACCCAGGGCTGCTCGCCGACGTCGTGTAGCCGGAACCGCCGAGGGACGAACTACGTCACGCGGGTCAGGTGCGTATCCAGCGTCAGGTCCTTGGCTGGTCCGCTGACCCGCCACGTGTACCGCCAGTGAGCGCGATCCTGCAGAACAAATGACCCACGGTAGTGGTCGGGCGAGCACGGGTGCTCCGGTTGATCCTGGCCATCGGAGAGGTCAAGGCCGTGAAAGAAGCGGCCGTCCGGAAAGAATACCTCGGCGGAGTGCACGGACACCGTTGCCCGCCACAGCAACTCGCGGGTCGCGATCGTGGGAGCAGTACCAGCCCAAGCCAGACTGCCGCGCTCGCGGTGCCGGAGACCGTCGTCGTCGGCTGCGAAAGTGGCGGTGCCGGTGAAAACGCCTGTCAGCCCCGAGGCGTGGTCCTGTAGTGTCCGCTCCACTGACCAGGTCCCCCGGAGGTGATCAAGGAGTGTGGTGGCGGTGCCGAGCCGGAATGGCTCACTTTCATTCATGGGTAACCCGTCGTGCGGTGGTGCCCCTGGCCGGAATCGAACCGACGACCTTCCCTTTAGGAGAGGGACGCTCTATCCTACTGAGCTACAGAGGCGAGTACAGCGGTACCAGCTTACCTGCTTTCGGCTGGTGGCCCAGCCGGCCCGTCCTGTCGACCGGGAACCTTGCCGCGGACCGCAGCGGGAAGCAGAACGGCCAGCAGGCCACCAATGCAGGAGAGCCCCAGCAGGACCCAGCGGGCCACCGTGAGCGCGGAGGCCAGTGCCACCTGGCCGTCGTCGGGGGCTGAGTTGGCAAGAAGCGCATCGATCGCGACGTTCTCCCAAAGGTCGACCGCCGCGAAGAGCAGGGGAGGCAACCACAGCAGCCACCGCAGCCAACGCCGCTCAACGTTCAGCTGGATCAGCAGCAGCCAGGCGATGCCGAAGATCAACGGGAACAGGGTGCCTGCGGTCTTGTGCAGGTAGCTCAGTTGGCCGAGGGCGTCCTCGTCCATGGCCGCCTGTAGGTCGGCGATGTGCGCCGCACCGTAGCCGCCGAACATCATGTCGGGCATGGTCAACCCGTCAGCGAGCTGGCTCATCTGGCCCAGGGCAAGCAGGTGGTAGTACCCGAACAAGAGCACCGCCGTGGCGGCCGCGGCAATGAGAAGCATATTCCCGTTGCTGCGGGGAGCGGCGGGAGCTGGCCCCGGTACGCCAGCAGCGGCGGCTCCGTGTTTCCTGGCGATCTGCGCGCGGGTCTTTGACATGATCCGATTATCCCAGTCCGTCATGGAGGATCGCGAGCTGCACAGGGAGATCTGAGGAATATCTGTGAACCACGTTACATTTTGGCGTCAAATTTGCTGTTATTGGCGTGTGTGATTGCGAACACAACACATTCTGCGGTTATTTTATTAGATGTCAATTAACCAAGCACTACCTATGTCAAGCGTTGCGGACGAAGTCGGATGGCTTGCGGCAGTCGAAGATGCGATCGATTCGGTCTTCGAACCCGTGACAAAAGTGTTTTCGGACATCGTCTTTTTCCCCGTCACCATAGGGGACATCAGCTTCCCGGTGGTGGTCGCGTGGTTGATCGCCGCCGGCATCATCTTCACCATCTACTTCGGGTTTGTACAGTTCCGGCACCTCAAGGTCTCCTACGAAGTAGTCAGGGGGCGATACTCCTCCAAGGACGACCCGGGGGAAGTGCCTCACTTCCAGGCTTTGACCTCGGCACTGTCCGGCACCGTAGGGCTCGGCAATATTGCCGGCGTGGGTGCGGCGATGGCCCTCGGTGGGCCTGGCGCAACCTTCTGGATGATTCTCGCCGGCCTGCTCGGGATGGCCACCAAATTCGCTGAATGTACCCTCGGTGTGAAGTACCGTGAGGTGCACCCCGATGGCACCGTCAGCGGCGGGCCGTTCAAATACCTCCCCATCGCCTTCGAGAAGTTCGGGCGTCTCCCCGCAAAGATACTGACCGGCATCTTCGCCGTCGCCATCCTCATCTTCGGTGTGGCCGGTGGCAACATGTTCCAGGCCAACCAGACCTTCGCCCAGGTTCAGAACGTGACCGGCGGTGACGAGGGCTTCCTCGGCAGCGCAGGAGCCGCCCTCATCTTCGGCCTCGTCCTCGCCGCGCTTGTCGGCGCGGTGATCCTCGGTGGCATCAAGTCCATCGGTGCCACCACCAGCCGGCTCGTCCCAGCCATGGCAGCCGTCTACATCGCCGCCTGCCTCTTCGTCATCGTCGTCAACATCGGCAACGTACCCGCAGCGTTCGGCTCCATCATCGAGGGTGCGTTCGCTCCCGCCGGTATGGCCGGTGGCTTCATCGGTGTCATGATCGTCGGTTTCCAGCGTGCAGCGTTCTCCAACGAGGCCGGCCTCGGCTCCGCAGCGATCGCCCACTCCGCAGTCAAGACACGCCGTCCAGTCAGTGAAGGGTTCGTCGCGATGTTCGAACCGTTCATCGACACGGTGGTCATCTGCACCATGACCGCTCTTACGATTGTCATTGCCAGCGCACCGAGCCTGCAGGCCGGAATCGACCAAGTCCAGGCCGGCGACGGTGCTCCCGACGGCGTGATCCTCACCTCGGACGCCTTCGCATCGGTTATTTCGTGGTTCCCGATTGTCCTGGCCATCGCCGTTGCCCTGTTCGCCTTCTCCACCCTGATCACCTGGTCGTACTACGGCCTCAAGGCCTGGGAATACCTCTTCGGCCGCAGCAAGGTGTCGGAAATCATCTACAAGTGCGTGTTCCTCTTCTTCACCGTTATCGGCACGGTCCTGACCTTCACCCAGGTCCTGAACTTCGCCGACGCAGCACTGTTCGTCTGCGCGTTTGTGAACCTGCTCGGCGTGTACCTGCTGCTGCCGGTTATCAAGCGGGAGATGAAGGCCTACCTGGCCGACCGCAAGAGCGGCACGCTGCTGCAACTCGGTATCGATGCTGACGATATCGAAGAAGCCAAGCCCTAAGCGGTTCCCACCAGTCCCTCCATCAAGCGCACGACGCCCGCCGGTTCACTCGAACCGGCGGGCGTCGTGCGTTGCGGGGCACAGGGCCGCACCTGTTTCGTCGGAGCCAGCGCCTAGACTTGATGGCACCATGGATATGCTTTTCGACCCACACCTCGGTTCATCACCCGCAAGCTCAGGAAAGCGGTCGACGTCGTCGGCCCGGCCCGGCCCTGCCGGAGCCGAGTCAGCGGAGGGGCAGGGCACCGCGGGCGGACGCCGGGACGACGCACGGGCGCAGGAACTGCTGGTCGGCCTGAACCCGCAGCAGGAAGAGGCAGTGCGCCACAGCGGATCCCCGCTGCTCATCGTGGCCGGTGCCGGCTCCGGCAAGACCCGCGTCCTCAGCCACCGGATCGCCTACCTGATGGCGATGGGCCGTGCGCACCACGGCGCCATCCTTGCCATCACGTTCACCAACAAGGCAGCCGCCGAGATGCGTGAGCGCATCGAAGCCCTGGTGGGTGATGTCGCGAAGCGCATGTGGATCTCCACCTTCCACTCCTCCTGCGTGCGGATCCTGCGGCGCGAGGCTGCCTCGGTGGGGTTGAACTCCAACTTTTCCATCTACGATTCGGCAGACACGCTGAGGCTGGTCACCCTGGTGGCGAAGGGCCTGGACCTGGACCCCAAACGGTTCACCCCCAAGGCCATCCAGCACAAGATCTCGGCGCTGAAGAACGAGCTGATCGACGAGGAAAGCTACGCTAGCTCCGCGAACTACTCGGACCCGTTCGAGCAGGCGGTCGCCGAGGTCTACAAGGGCTACGCGCAGCGGATGCGCCAGGCCAACGCGATGGACTTCGACGACCTGATCGCCCAGACCGTCTACATGTTCAGGGCGTTCCCCGGGGTGGCTGACTACTACCGCCGCCGGTTCCGGCACGTCCTGGTGGACGAATACCAGGACACCAACCACGCCCAGTACGCACTGGTGCGCGAGATTGTCGGGATCACCCAGGACCCCAGCGACGGCGCCGAGCTGATCCCGAACGCCGAGCTGACGGTGGTCGGCGACTCCGACCAGTCCATTTACGCGTTCCGCGGCGCCGACGTCCGGAACATCGTCGAGTTCGAAAACGACTATCCCAACGCGCGCACCATCCTGCTGGAGCAGAACTATCGGTCCACGCAGACCATCCTCAGCGCCGCCAACGCGGTCATCTCCCGCAATCCGGACCGCCCCGAGAAGAAACTGTGGACCGCCGAGGGCGACGGCGAACCGATCGTCGGGTACGTCGGGGAGAACGAGCACGAGGAAGCCCGCTTCATCGCCGAGGAGATCGACCGCCTCCAGGATGAGGAGGACCTACGGCCCGGCGACGTCGCGATCTTCTACCGGACCAACGCGCAGTCCCGCTCCATCGAGGAAATCCTGATGCGTGTCGGCCTGCCCTACAAGGTGGTGGGCGGCACCCGGTTCTACGAGCGCAAGGAAATCAAGGACGCCCTCGCCTACCTGCGGGTGCTGGTGAACCAAGACGACGTCGTCAACCTTCGCCGGATCCTCAACGAACCGAAGCGGGGGATCGGCGACCGCGCCGAGTACGCCGTCGCGGCGCTCGCCGAACGGGAGCGGATGTCCTTCATGGCAGCACTCCGCCGGGCAGACGACGCACCCGGGTTGGCCACCCGGTCGCTGAACGCTGTCAACGGTTTCGTGAAACTGATCGACGACCTCGCCGACGTCGCTGACGGGTCGGGCGCGTCGGCGGCGCTCGAAGCGGTGCTTGAGCAGACCGGCTACCTGGCGCAGTTGAGGTTGAGCAACGACCCGCAGGACGAGTCGCGGGTGGAGAACCTCGCCGAACTTGTCGCCGTGGTGCGTGAGTATGAGCAGGAGAACCCCGAGGGGACGCTCGGTGACTTCCTTGAGCAGGTCTCGCTGGTGGCGGACGCCGACCAGATCCCCGATTCCCCGGAGGGCTCGGCGGCCGAGGTGGAGCAGGCCGTGGCCGAGGCCAAGCGCCTGGGCGTGGTCACCCTGATGACCCTGCACACCGCCAAGGGCCTCGAATTCCCCGTGGTGTTCCTGACCGGCATGGAGCAGGGCATCTTCCCGCACCAGCGCTCGGCCACCGACCCGAAGGAGCTCGCCGAGGAACGCCGGCTCGCCTACGTCGGGTTGACCCGGGCCCGGAAGCGCCTGTACATCACCCGTTCCGAGGTGCGCAGCATGTGGGGTCAGAGCCAGTACAACCCGGCGTCGCAGTTCGTCGGTGAGGTACCCGGTGAGCTCATCAAATGGAAGCGTGAAGGCGCCTCGGGCCCACTGTGGGGTGGCGGTGGCGCCATCGGTGGAGGCAACAAGTTCAGCGGATCGCACTGGGGGGCCGGAGCCGGCGGTGACGACAGCGGGCGGGGGCTGCCCACCCGCTCGGCGACCGTCGTCGGGCGCGTCCAGCCACAGAAGGAGGTCCTCGCCGTCGCGGTGGGGGACAGGGTCAACCACACCAGCTTCGGCAACGGGACCATCCTGGCCGTCGAGGGCGCGGGGGACAAGACGGTCGCGAAGGTGTCGTTCGACATCGGCGAGAAACGCCTCCTGCTGCGGTACGCGCCGCTAACGAAGACCGGGTAGCTCCTTAGCTCATCGCGTTACTTTTCTACAAACCATAAAAGTGTGCCCTTGGTCACTAAACCGGTAGTCTGTGAAAGGCGCCGAACGCCAAGGGACTAAAGTTCCCTGTGTAAACCTACTTCGACGTAGAAGGACACTGGCCTGTGGATCTGTTCGAATATCAGGCGCGCGATCTTTTTGAGGCACACGGAGTACCCGTGCTCGCCGGCATCGTGGCGCACACCCCCGAGGAAGCAAAGGCGGCAGCCGAGAAGATCGGCGGCGTTGTCGTCGTCAAGGCCCAAGTCAAAGTTGGAGGCCGCGGCAAAGCGGGCGGCGTCAAAGTCGCCAAGACCCCTGACGAGGCGTTCAAGTACGCCTCGGACATCCTGGGCATGGACATCAAGGGCCACACCGTCCACAAGGTGATGATCGCGCAGGGCGCTGACATCGCCGAGGAGTACTACTTCTCGGTACTGCTGGACCGGTCCAACCGCAACTACCTGGCCATGTGCTCGGTTGAAGGCGGCGTGGAAATCGAGCAGCTGGCCGTTGAGCGCCCCGAAGCGCTCGCACGCATCGCCGTCGACCCCGCCGTGGGGATCGACCAGGCGAAGGCCAAGGAAATTGTCGAGACGGCAGGGTTCGCCCCTGAGCTGCACGACGGCGTCGTCAACGCGATCATCAAGCTGTGGGACGTCTTCGTCAAGGAAGACGCCACTCTCGTTGAGGTCAACCCACTGGTGAAAACCGGAAGCGGCGACATCATCGCCCTCGACGGCAAGGTCACTATTGACGAGAACGCTGCGTTCCGCCAGGCGGGCCACGCCGAGCTCGAGGATCAGGACTCAACCGATCCCCTCGAAGCCAAGGCCAAGGAAAACGACCTCAACTACGTCAAGCTCGACGGCGAAGTGGGAATCATCGGCAACGGTGCGGGCCTGGTGATGTCCACGCTCGACGTCGTCGCCTATGCGGGAGAAGCCCACGGCAACGTGCGCCCCGCGAACTTCCTGGACATCGGCGGTGGAGCATCGGCCGCTGTGATGGCTGCCGGTCTCGACGTCATCCTCAACGACCCTCAGGTCAAGAGCGTGTTCGTCAACGTGTTCGGCGGCATCACCGCGTGTGACGCGGTCGCCAACGGCATCGTTGAAGCCCTGGAGATCCTGGGCGACAAGGAAAACAAGCCCCTGGTAGTCCGCCTCGACGGCAACAACGTCGAAGAAGGCCGCCGCATCCTCGCCGAGGCGAACCACCCGATGGTCACCCTCGCCGACACCATGGATGAAGGCGCCGACAAGGCCGCCGAATTGGCTTACGCCGCCCGCTGATCGAGCCTGCACTCCCCGGCCAGTGTTTCGCCGGGTCCAAAGGATTAAGGAATAACGTATGTCAATTTTTCTCAACAAAGACTCCAAGGTCATTGTGCAGGGCATCACCGGCGGTGAAGGCACCAAGCACACCGCACTGATGCTTGCCGCTGGCACCCAGGTGGTCGGCGGCGTCAACGCCCGCAAGGCCGGCACCACCGTCACTCACGGTGACGTCACCCTGCCGGTGTTCGGCAAGGTCAGCGAAGCCATGACCGAGACCGGCGCCGACGTGTCGATCGTCTTCGTCCCACCGGCCTTCACCAAGGATGCGGTTATCGAGGCCATCGAGGCCGGCATCGGACTCGTCGTCATCATCACCGAGGGCGTCCCGGTGCAGGACTCGGCCGAGTTCTGGGCGCTTGCCCAGTCCAAGGTCGACGCCGACGGCAACCAGGTCACCCGGATCATCGGCCCCAACTGCCCCGGCATCATCACGCCGGGCGAGTCGCTGGTCGGCATCACCCCGGCGAACATCACCGGCAAGGGCGGCGTGGGCCTCGTGTCCAAGTCCGGCACCCTGACCTACCAGATGATGTTCGAGCTGCGCGATCTTGGCTTCTCGACCGCCATCGGCATCGGTGGTGACCCCATCGTCGGAACCACCCACATCGACGCACTCGCTGCGTTCGAGGCGGACCCCGAAACCAAGGCCATCGTGATGATCGGCGAAATCGGCGGCGACGCTGAAGAGCGTGCCGCCGAGTTCATCAAGGCCAACGTCACCAAGCCGGTTGTCGGCTATGTGGCAGGCTTCACCGCCCCTGAAGGCAAGACCATGGGCCACGCTGGCGCCATCGTGTCGGGCTCAGCGGGCACGGCCCAGGCCAAGAAGGAAGCCCTCGAGGCTGCAGGCGTCAAGGTCGGCAAGACGCCGTCCGAGACCGCCAAGCTCCTCCGCGAGGTCTACGCGGGACTGTAATTCTCCCCGAGGGGCCCCGGCAGCTGGATTCGTCCAGCGGTCGGGGCCTCTTCTGTCAGGCGACCGCGCTAGGCTAACGTTTTCACCCACCACCCCAGTTGGAGGAGTACGCATGCGTGCCACCATCATCCACGGCCCCGGCGACATCAAGGTTGAGGACCGCGACTACCCCACGATCAAACTCCCCACCGATGCCGTCGTGAAGGTCACGGCCTCCTGCGTCTGCGGATCGGATCTCTGGCCCTACCGCGGCATCAGCAAGAACCGTGGCACCCGGGCGATCGGGCACGAGTTTGTTGGCGTCGTCGAGGAAATCGGCTCCGAGGTGACAGGGCTGGCGGTGGGTGACTTCGTCATCGCCCCCTTTGTCGACAGCTGCGGCATGTGTCCCCAGTGCCTCAACGGTGTGACGGTGGCGTGCGACCACCTCACCTCCTGGGGCGGCGACGACGAAAACGGCCACTACGTCGAGGGCGCACAGGGCGAAGCCGTCCGCGTGCCCCAGGCCGAGGGCACCCTCCGCCGGGTCGACGGGGTCACCGACCCCGGCAAGGAACTGACGGCGAGCCTGCTCACGCTCTCCGATGTCATGTCCACCGGGCACCACGCTGCGGTCAGCGCGCAGGTTGGGCCGGGCCGCACCGTCGTGGTGGTAGGCGACGGCGCCGTCGGCCTGTGCGGCGTCCTGGCAGCGAAGCGCCTCGGCGCGGAGCGCATCATCGCCATGTCCCGGCACGAGGACCGGCAGGCGCTGGCCCGCGAGTTCGGCGCCACCGACATTGTCGCCGAACGCGGCGACGCTGGCGTCGAGAAGGTCCGCGAACTGCTCGGGGGAGTGCTCGCCGATTCGGTACTGGAATGTGTCGGCACCAAAGAATCGATGGAGCAGGCCCTCGCCAGCACCCGTCCCGGTGGAAACCTCGGATTCGTTGGTGTTCCCGCTGGTGGAGCAGAGCTCCCGATCGGCCTCCTGTTCGCCAAGAACATCACCGTGGGCGGTGGCATGGCCCCGGCCCACACCTACATTCCGGAGCTGCTTGCCGACGTTCTTGCCGGAAAGATCAACCCGGGCAAGGTGTTCGACGTCGAGATGCCCCTCGAGGACGCCGCCGAGGCGTACAAGGCCATGGACGAGCGGCGTGCCATCAAGGTGCTCCTGAAGCCCTAGGTCTCAACGGACGCGTCGGTAACTGTGTTTCACACGGCGGCCGGCGCGTCCGCTGTTTAACTGTCGGACCATGTCGCCGTGGCGTCCGAAATATGCAGCGCCGCAATTTTGCAGTTGTGTAAAACGACGCCGAGTGTCATGATAGTTCGGTGAGTCAACTACTTTCCCTCCGGGACCGCAAACGCACCGAGACCTGGGCTGCCCTGCACCACGCCGCCGCCCGGCTCACCCTCGAGAATGGGCCGGACCGCGTCACCACAGAGGCCATCGCAGCCCAGGCCAACGTCTCGGCCCGCACCTTCTTCAACTACTTCAGCACCAAGGAAGACGCGATCCTTGGTCTCCAGGACCCCTCCATCGACCACGCCTGGCTGGAAGCGTTCGACGTCGATACGAACCTCCTCGACCAGGTTTCCCGGCTGCTCGTGAATGTGGTCCACTCCACCGAGGGCGGCGCTGACGGCGACAGCCTCCGGATGGAGGTGGTGCAGCGGTTCCCGCAGCTCCGCCAGCGCCGCTTCGGCTACTTCCTGAAGGTAGAGCAACTGGTTCGAGACGTCGTCACCGAGGGCATTAGCTCCTCAGCCAAATGGGCCGACGTCGCACAGCACCACCGCGCCGAAGACATCTCCCGCATGATCGTCCTGATCGCCGGTGCGCCCATGCGGTACGCCATGCAGGAATCCGCGCACGCGCCAACACTCGACAACCAGTTCGCGGCTCTCAGTAGCGCCAGCGCACTCCTCAGAGAGGTTCTCCCGGAAATCCAATGAGTACCACTACCAAAACCAGTCCTCAAGCCGTTGTCGAGAAACCCACTGGCATGCTGCTGCTCTTCATCGGCCTGATGCTTTCGATGCTCCTCGCCGCCCTCAGCCAGATGATCCTCAGCACGGCCCTCCCCACCATCGTGGGCGAACTGAACGGCGTCGACCAGATGCTCTGGGTCATCACCGCCTATATCCTGGCCGCCACCATCGTGATGCCGATCTACGGCAAGCTTGGTGACCTGATGGGCCGCAAGAACCTGCTGCTCATTGCAATCAGCATCTTCATGGCCGGCTCCATCGTCGGGGGGCTCGCCCCGGACATGCCGTGGCTGATCACCGGACGGGCGATCCAGGGCCTTGGTGGTGGCGGGCTGATGATCCTGGCCCAGGCCATCATCGCCGACGTCGTCCCCGCCCGGGAGCGCGGCAAGTACATGGGCGTCATGGGCGGCGTGTTCGCCTTCGCCTCAGTGGCTGGTCCCCTGCTCGGCGGATTCTTCACCGAGGGCCCCGGCTGGCGGTGGATGTTCTGGATCAACATGCCGCTGGGCGTCCTTGCGCTCCTGGTCGTCGTCTTCTTTCTGCACCTGCCCGGCAAGGAGCGTCAGCGGACCAAGCCCGATGTCGCGGGCATGGCACTCCTCGCCATCGCCACCACCTCGATTGTGCTGGTCGGCACCTGGGGCGGCACCCGTTACGACTGGACCTCCGCCATCATCCTGGGCCTGGCCGCTGCTGCCATCATCACCAGTGTCGCCTTCGTGATGGTCGAACGGCGTGCCGACGAGCCCATTCTGCCGATGCACCTGTTCCGGGAACGCAACTTCAACCTGACCACGTCCGGGGGGCTGCTGATCGGGGTCACCATGTTCGGTGCCGTTGGCTACATGCCGACCTACCTGCAGATGGTCACCGGGGCCAGCGCCACCAACGCCGGCCTGCTGATGATCCCGATGATGGGGGCACTCCTGCTCACCTCCACCGGATCGGGGGTGCTGGTCAGCCGGACCGGCCGCTACAAGTGGATGCCGATCGCCGGCTCCCTCATGGTCGCCGTCGCGCTGTTCCTGCTCTCCACCATCCAGCCGGAAACCGCGCTGTGGGTCATCTGTACCTACATCGGTCTGCTGGGTGCGGGACTGGGCCTGAGCATGCAAATCCTGGTGCTGATTGTCCAGAACACCTTCCCCAACCGGATGGTGGGCACCGCCACCGCCTCCAACAACTATTTCCGCCAGATCGGCGCCACTCTGGGCTCCGCGATCGTGGGTAGCCTCTTCACGGCGCGGGTCGCCGACCTGCTCACCGAACGGCTACCCGGCGGAGCGGTGGACACCGAGGGCGGCGCCAACTCCCTGACCCCGCAACTGGTCTACACGCTGCCCGACGCCGCCAGGAACGCGGTGATCGAGTCCTACAACGATGCGCTCACCCCGCTCTTCCTCTACATGGCTCCACTGGGAATCATCGCCGCGATCCTGCTGTACTTCGTCAAGGAAGCACCGTTGGCTACGTCGATCGCGGACGAGCCTGAAGTGCCGGTCGAGGTCAGCAAGGCAGAATAGGAGCATGAGCCCCTACCTGATCACCCGTGAACGATTCATCAACGCGCCAGCCAGTGACATCTTCGAGGTCCTGGCCACCCCGGCGCTCCATAGTGTGATTGACGGCTCGGACACCGTCCAGGGCGAGCAGCCCGGCGGGCCGCAGCGCCTGTATCAGGGGGCCAAGTTCGGGATGGACATGCGCATCGGGGCGAAGTACAAGATCCTCAATAAGGTGGTCGAGTTTGAGGAGGGGCGCCGGATCACCTGGCGTCACTTCACGAAGGCCACCTGGAGTTACGTGCTGGAGCCCCGCGACGGCGGCACCCTGGTTACCGAGCAATGGGATGCCCGCGCGGTGACCGGGAAGATCGTCCTCCGGCCGATGGGGTTCCTCCGCAAGAACCCCGTCGCCATGGAGAAGACGCTCGCCAAGCTCGAGGACTACGTCACCAAGGCCTGATCGCCCGAGGTCTTGCCGGGACCTGTCAGTGGAGCAGTCCGACGCCGAACAGCAGGCCCAGCAGGTAGGTGGCCGCGGCCGCACCCAGTCCGATCGCCACCTGCCGCAGCGCCAGTTTCAGCGGTGAGGCTCCCGAGAGCAGCCCGACGACGGCGCCCGTTCCCAGCAGCGCCAGACCGACCAGGACGCAGGCGACGATGACCGCCGTCGTCCCGCTGAGGCCGAACAGGTAGGGCAGGATCGGGATCAGGGCGCCCGAGGCGAAGAAACAAAAACTCGCCCCCGCGGCGCCGAGGCCGGTGCCGATGTGCTCGTGGTGGTCCCGGTCGCCGGCCGTCTCCGGCTGGAGGGACAGGCTCGGATCGCAGTCGCAGTCCCGGACCCCTAACCGCTCCTCGGCGCGGTGAGTTGCGGCGTCCCTGGACATTCCCCGTGCCCGATACACCAACACCAGTTCGTTGGCGTCGATATCCAGTTCCTTCGCCGCGGTGAGCGTGATCTGGGTGGGGCGGGACGCCGCCAGCAGTTCCCGCTGCGACCGCACCGACACATACTCCCCGGCACCCATGGACAGCGCCCCGGCGAGGAGGCCAGCGATCCCGCTGAACAACACAAACCCGGTGGAGACACCGGTGGCACCCACACCCAATACGAGGGCCAAATTGCTGACCAGCCCGTCATTGGCGCCGAACACGGCAGCTCGGAAGTTGCCGGAGAGCCGGTTGCGCCCCCGGGTGGCGAGGCCGCGGATGACTTCTTCGTGGATCTGCTCGTCGGCTGCCATGGCATCGGTTGCCATCGGATCGGACGAGTACGGCGACCGGCTTTCGGCGCGCTGGGCGAGGGCCAGGACGAAGACACTCCCGAACCTTCGGGCCAGGAACCCGAGCGCCACGTTCCGGAAGGAGGGCCGGGCGGGCTTGCCCTGATGGTCGCCAAGCAGGGACAGCCAATGGGCTTCGTGACGGCCCTCAGCCTTCGCCAGGGCGAGCAGGATCTCGCGTTCTTCGCCCTCGCGGCGGCTTGCCAGGTACCGGTAGGTTGCGGCTTCGGCGCGTTCGTCGGCCAGATACTGGCGCCACCGGCGAATATCGGCCGGGGATGGTTTGCTGTGTGTTGCTGTCACAACGGTCTCCTGGGATATAGCGACCAGGACCGTGACGGGGCTCCGGCCGTCGTTAACGCGGCCGAAGGTCTCGCTCGCCGGACTCTCTCCGGTGGACTGCCGGGCCAGCGTCATTGGTAGCCAGTGTGTCGACAGGCCTCCGTTCAGGGTTCGTAAAAGACCGGACCCGAACAGGAGCTACTCCCCTTCTCGGAACCAATCTTAGCCCGACTTCGGCCCAGTACTCGACCGCACCAGTCCCCTTCTGTGACCCGGCAACTTCGCCCCGGTAGAGAAGACCCGGCAACTTCGCCCCGGTAGAGAAGACCCGGCAACTTCGCCCCCGGTAGAGAAGGGGGAGAGGGAAGGGAGGTCGCTAAGATGAAACGATGGCCGCCCCACCCGAAAAACCGCCCCGCCGCAGTTCACTGTCCCAGTGGCTGCTGCGCGGCGGGACCGATCCGGATCCCCGGTTCACCCTGGCCAACGAGCGGACTTTCCTTGCCTGGATCCGCACGGCCCTCGCCCTCCTCGCTGGTGGCATTGCGGTGGAGGCGTTCACTGTTGATCTTTTCGATCCGGCACTCCGCAAGGGCATCGCGATCCTGCTGCTCCTTCTGGCCATGCTCATTGCTGCTGCCGCCAGTGGCCGGTGGCTCACGGTCGAGCGGGCGATGCGGCACGGATTGCCGTTGCCGTTGCCCCTGCTGGCTCCGGTCCTGTCGGTTGGCGCGACAGTGGTCGTGGCGATCGTCGTCGTTGTCGTGTTCCTCCGCCCGGCCTGAGTGGGCGTGACGAATCCATCCAGCCCCATGAATCCCACCGATCCGGGCCTGCAACCGGAGCGCACGTCACTGGCCTGGGGTCGGACCCTGCTCGCGCTGGTGATCTGCGCCGTGCTGTTTGTCCGCTGGGTGCCCCAGCATGGAGGCTTCGTTCTGGCTCTGATCACGATGTCGCTCGCAGCAGCGCTAGGGATCTATGTCAGTCAACAGCTCCGTTACCGCCGCAGCCTCAACGGGATCAGCAGCGGGGTGCTGAAGGCGGATGTGGCAGCGGTGCTCTGGACCGCGGGCGTGGTGATTGCCGTGGGCGCCGCTGGTATTTATGCAGTGCTGTTCCGCTCGCTGCACGAGTAATTCCGGCGGACCCAGGACCATGGGATCCATTTCGGACGCCAAGCAGGATAGAGTTCAACAGGCCGAGACAGGAAGTAGACTGATGACTTTTGAATCCACCGCCCCCTGGGTGCGGAACTACAGCGCCGGGGTGCCCGCCGCCGTCGCGCTACCCGAGGGCTCCCTCGTCAACCTCGTTGAGGACGCGGCCAACCAGTACGGCAAGAACGTCGCACTGGAATTTTTCGGCGCCGAGACCACCTACCGTCAGCTCGGGGAGTCAATCCAGCGGGCAGCCGAAGGACTGCGGCGTCTGGGGGTTGTGGCTGGCGATCGGGTGGCGCTGGTCCTCCCTAACTGTCCGCAGCACGTGGTCGCGTTCTACGCCGTGTTGCGCCTCGGAGCGATCGTCGTCGAACACAACCCGCTCTACACCGACCGTGAACTGAGGCACCAGTTCGAGGACCATGGAGCCCGCGTGGCCATCGTCTGGGACAAGGCGGCGCAGCGTGTCCAGGACCTGCCGGGGGACGTACACGTCACCTCGATCGTGACAGTCGACCTGACGCGGGCCATGCCGTTCTCCAAACGGGCAGCGCTGCGGCTTCCCGTCAGGAAGGCCAGGCAGGCTCGGGCGGCCCTGACCACCACCGCCAAACTGTCCGGCAACCGAAGCGTCACCCACTGGGACCAGCTGGTCAGCAACCGGCCCCTCGCCGCAACGCACCCCGGGCCAGTGGCCACCGACGTGGCAGCCCTGCAATACACCAGCGGCACCACCGGCCATCCGAAGGGCGCAATCCTCACCCACCGGAACCTGCTCGTCAACGCGGCGCAGGGGCGCGCCTGGGTTCCCGGGCTGGAGGACGGCAAGGAGGTCATCTATGCGGTCCTGCCGATGTTCCATGCGTACGGACTCACCCTGTGCCTGACCTTCGCAATGAGCATCGGGGCGAGGCTGGTTCTTTTTCCGAAGTTCGACGAGGATCTGGTGCTGGACGCGGTCAAGACCAGCCCACCAACCTTTTTGCCTGCCGTACCCCCGATTTACGAGCGGCTTGCCAAGCGGGCGGTGGA
Organism: Arthrobacter sp. CAN_A212; assembly: GCF_015752345.1. Classification (NCBI taxonomy): domain Bacteria; kingdom Bacillati; phylum Actinomycetota; class Actinomycetes; order Micrococcales; family Micrococcaceae; genus Arthrobacter; species Arthrobacter sp. CAN_A212. The sequence goes on along the minus strand of NZ_JADOUT010000003.1, from coordinate 106,324 downwards.
GCGGGATGTCAGCCTGAAAAGTATCCGGTTTGCGATTTCTGGGGCAATGAACCTTCCCGTTAAGACCATCGAGTTGTGGGAGTCCGTGACGGGCGGGTACCTGGTCGAAGGATACGGACTCACCGAAACGTCACCCGTCTCCCTTGGCAACCCCATTGGGCCCACCCGCAAGCCGGGGACGGTCGGCGTGCCGTTCCCCAACACTGAAATCCGGGTGGTCGATCCCGAGAACCCTGACCGTGATCGGGAACCCGGTGATTCGGGCGAACTGCTGATCCGTGGACCCCAGGTGTTTCAGGGGTACTGGCGGAATGACGAAGACACCAGCGCCGTCCTGACCGCCGACGGGTGGTTCAAGACCGGCGATATCGTCCGGGTCGATGCCGACTCCTTCGTCACCATCGTCGACCGGATCAAGGAGATGATCGTCACCGGTGGGTTCAACGTCACCCCCACCGAGGTGGAGGAGGTGCTACTCGACCATGACAGCGTCGCCGATGCGGCCGTGGTTGGTCTGCCCCTGGCTGGCGGCGGCGAAGAGGTAGTCGCCGCCGTCGTCGTCCGCGATGGGCAACCGTTCAGCGCGGACGTGCTGAAGGCCTTCTGCCGAGGTGCCCTCGCTGCCTACAAAATACCTCGTCGTATTGTTGAGGTAGACGAACTGCCAAGGTCGCTGATTGGCAAGGTACTGCGACGGCAGGTTCGTGACCAACTTATTGCCGGGGACAGCTGAACAGCGCCACCGGAGGAAGCAAGGAGAACCAGAAGTGTTGAACATATTCAGGCGCGCCAAGGGCGCCCCCCGCGGCGAGGAGCACCGCGAGGTAGCCGCCAGCGCCGATCCGCCGCAGGGGCCCGGAAGTCCGTGGAAGGACTCCCTGGGAAGGACCAGCACCCGGGCGGCCCAGGTGCTGCTGATCCTGGTTCTGGCAGTGATCGTGATCTTCGGGCTGATCCAGGTGCGCCTCGTAGTCATCCCACTGATCATCGCGCTCATTCTGGCAGCCGCTATCGGCCCGCTGGTGAACTGGTTGCGGCGGAAGGGCTGGCCGAGCGTGCTTGCGACAGCCTTTTCCTTCCTTCTCCTGCTGGGCGTGCTGGGCGGGGTCATTACCGGCATTGTGTTCGCGGTCCGTAGCCAGGCCGACGAACTGGTCGACAGCGCTACGCAGGGCTTCGACCAGATCTACGAGTTCGTCCGAGACGGTCCGCTACCGATCGACGAACAGCAGATCGCCGACGCCCAGGAGTGGTTGATTGACTTCGCCACCAGCGCCACGGTCGGGGCCGGTGCGGTATCAGGCATCACCGCCGCCGGAGAGTTCCTGACCGGTGCGGTGCTGATGGTCGTCATTCTGTTCTTCTTCCTGAAGGACGGCGACAGGATCTTCGCGTTCGCCCTCCGTCCCTTCAAGGGCGAGCGGCTGGTCAAGGCGCGCCGCGTCGGCACCCACGGGCTGGAAACCCTCGGCGGCTACGTTCGCGGGACGGCAATTGTCGCCCTTGTGGATTCGGTGTTCATCGGCATCGCCCTCTTCTGGCTGGGCATCCCGCTGGCACTGCCACTGGCAGTCATTGTGTTTGTCGGTGCGTTCATCCCGCTGGTGGGCGCCACAGCAGCCGGAGCGCTCGCCGCCCTGGTGGCTCTCGTCTCCGATGGGCCCACCACTGCCCTGATCGTGATCATCGTGGTGGTGGCGGTGAACCAGATCGAAGGTAACTTCCTGCAGCCGGTAGTGATGGGCCGCTCCCTGAGCGTCCACGCACTGGTCATCCTGGTCGCCTTGACCGCCGGCACCATTCTGGCTGGCATCGTCGGAGCGATCCTGTCGGTCCCGATTGCCGCCGTCACCTGGAGCGCTATCAAGTCCTGGACCGGTGAAGAAGACGGACCCGTGACCCCTGCCGACATCAAACAAGCCGAAATCGATACGAAAGCCGACGCCGTAGGCCGCGGTCGCAGCAGCCGGCCAGGCCGCAAAATCGGAGCCTCGATCGCCAAGCCATAACCGGTGACATCACAAAAGGCCGGCGCCCACTGACATGCAGTGGACGCCGGCCTTTTGTAATGCCGAATGCCTTCTCTAGCGGCGGGCTGCCCGCCGGGTATCGGCGACGGGAACCTCGTCTTCAGCGGCACCTGCCACGCGCCGTTCCCAGGCGGCCATGACCGTTGGGTCGGTGCGCTTGGTCAGGAACGAGACGGCGATGAACACGATGGCCGACGCGCCAAGACCCCAGTAGATCGGGTCATTGGCGTAAATGCCGTCGTACTGGTTCTCGGCGTTGACCTCAAGGTAGATCATGGTGCCGAGGGTGAAGACCGTACCTGCGGCCATTGAGGCCGCTGCTGCGACGCCGGTGGCACGCTTCCACACCAGTCCACCGAGGATGGATACCAGGAGGCCGCCCACCAGAATGGCGTACGCAATGGTCAGCGCGGCGACGACGTCCTGGACGATGACGGCCAGTGCGATGGCGACCAGGCCCAGGCCCAGCACCCACCAGCGGTTGGCGGTGACGTCGTGCTCGGGATTTTCGGCGTCGGCTTCGGTGGTGGTATCGATGCTGGTCTGGCCGCTGCGTCCGAACCAGCTGCTGACAAACGGGACGACGTCGGCCCGCGCCACGGTTGCTGCCGCGATCAGTGAACCGGAGGCGGTGGACATCATGGCCGCGACGGCTGCCGCGAGGACCAGTCCGCCAATGCCGATCGGCAGGACGTTGATCGCGATGTCCGCGTACACATCGTCCTGGGATTCGATGTTGGGCAGGATGACGCTGGCTGACATGCCGATGACGGCACCGGCTACGCCGTAGAGAATGCAGTACACGCCAGCGGTGACGCCGCCCCAGCGGGCGACCGTGGGGGTCCGTGCCGTGAAGACGCGCTGCCAGATGTCCTGACCGATGAGCAGGCCCAGGGTGTAGACCACGAAGTAGGTGATGATGCTTTGCAGGCCGATGCCGGTGATGCTGAAGAATTCGGCACCGGCGCGCTCGGAGATGCCGCTGAATCCGCCGGCGTTGATGAGCGCAAACGGGAGCATCAGGGCAAACACACCCACGGTCTTGATGATGAACTGCGCCATGTCCGCGAGGGTGATGGACCACATGCCGCCGATCGTCGAGTAGATCAGGACGATCGCGCCGCCGACGGCGATGGAGGCGGCCCGGTCCCAGCCGAACAACACCACGAAGATGGTGGCGTAGGCGCCGGTCGAGGTGGCGCACAGCATCAGCGTGTAGGCCAGCATCACGATGCCTGAGGCCTTGGTGGCCTCGGCGCCGTAGCGCAGGGTGAGCATCTGCGAGACCGTGTAGATCTTCAGCTTCTGCAGGGTAGGGGCAAAGAGGAGGCTGAGCAGCAGCACCCCAAAGCCGATGGCAACGACGAGCCACATGCCGGAGATGCCGTAGGTGTAGCCGAGGCCAACGCCGCCGACGGTGGAGGCGCCTCCGAGAACGACGGCCGCCATGGTCCCGGTGTAAAGGAGGGGGCCGAGCCGGCGGCCAGCGACAAGATAGTCGCTGGTGTTCTTGGTGCGTGACTTGCCCCACCAGCCGAACGCCAGCATGCCCACGAGGTAGACCACCACGATCGCAATGTTGATGAATTCCATGGTGCTCCTGAAGAAGTGGTTTGCGGTAAAAAGTAACCTATAGGAAACTTATGTTTCGCTATAGGCTAGTTGTGACCTTGCTAACACGTCAAGTGTGGACCCACCAGGTTACAAACAGATTCCTCGGTATGCTCATAGTCTTGTGTCAGCCCGGGGAAGCGACCTATTGCGGAGAGATGGTACGTAGTGAAGGCTCTGCCTGTAGAACCCAGTAACGCCCCCGTAGCCATCGGATCGCGGATCCGTGCGGCGCGGCAGTCCCAGCGCATGACCATCGAGCAGGTGGCCGCCGCGACCGGCCTGACCAAGGGTTTTCTGAGCAGGGTGGAACGTGACCTCACGTCGCCGTCGGTCGCCTCCCTGGTCACTCTTTGCCAAGTGCTGTCGGTGTCGATAGGCGATCTGTTTCTGGTGCCTGAGACGCACCTCACCCGGCTCGGGGAGGCACCGCACATCAGCCTCGGCGGCGAGGGCATCAACGAGCGGTTGATTACTGCGCGTTCGGAGCGCCGGCTGCAGATGATCCGCGCGGTGATCGCACCGCATGGGCGCGGTGAGGCCGAGCTCTACTCGGTGGACTGCGAGGTGGAAACCCTCCACGTCATCGCCGGAAGTTTCGTGTTGATCTTCTCGAATGATCGCTATGAGCTGGAGGCAGGGGACACCGTGACCTTCCCCGGACGCGAACCACACACCTGGTTCAACCCCACCGGCGTCGAGGCGATCGTGCTCTGGACCCTCGTCCCGGCGGCATCCGGCGGGTAGTACCCTAACCGACGTGCACCCAGGGCCTGCGGCTCACATCGGGTTCCGCCTCGCGCAGCACCTCACGGGTCACCGGCGCAATCTCCCCCTCACCGGTGATGAGGAACTTGAACAGGTTGGTGAGCGGGTGCCCCTCGGTCCACCGGAAGTACACGTGCGGCATCAGGCCGGTGATGTCCCGGATATGCAGCATCACCGCAGCAATGGTGGTGGGCACATTCGACCCGTGCACTTCGAGGATCCGGTACCCGTGCCGGGTGGTTCCGCGCACCTGGAGAGCGGTGGCGAACTCGGAGGAGTCGTCGACAGTCACCTCGATGAAGAGCGGGTTGCCAGCCGGGGTCAGGTGGCTGACCGTGCACGCATGTTCCAGCTTCCTGCGGTAGGCCCCGGCGGTGAGCCGTTGCGGCTCGTGTGCGATGAGGAGGATCTCGCCGTCGTCGGTGGACGCCACGAACCTCAGCGCCTCGTCATCGAGCCTGATCCCGGTGCTGCGCAGCTCGAATGCGCGGCGGAAGCGGGATGCAAAGGACACCACCATGATTCCGAGGATGAACAGTCCGGCGATCCGGACGCCGTCGGGACGTTCCACCATGTTGATGAGGGTGGTCAGCGACAGGACCGCGGTCACGGCGCCGAAGCCCACCGTTGCCAGGCGCTGCCTCCGGCGTCGCGCGGACAGGGTGACGGCGACGGATGCGGAGGTGATCAGCACCAGGACGCCGGTGGCGTAGGCGCCGCCCTGCGCCTCGACGTCGGCCCGGAATGCGATGGTGACCAGGAAAGCGACGGCGGTGAACACGATCACCAGTGGGCGGACGGCCCGGGACCAGTCGGGTGCCATTCCGTAGCGGGGTAGGTAGCGGGGGACCAGGTTCAGCAGGCCGGTCATGGCCGACGCCCCAGCGAACCAGAGGATGGCGATGGTGCTGATGTCATAGGCGGTGCCGAAGCCGTCACCCAGGTATTTATGCGCCAGGTAGGCGAGGGCGCGGCCGTTGGCCTCGCCGCCCTCCTGGAATTCGGCAGCGGGAATCAGGATGGTGGTCGCGAGGCTCGAGGTGATGAGGAAGCCACTCATGATCAGGGCTGCGGAGGTGAGGAGCTTCTTGGCCCCGGCGATGCGGCCCGCGAGGTCTGCGTGCTCATCGCCCGGGTGCCCTTTGATGAGGGGCATGACGACGACGCCGGTTTCGAAGCCCGAGAGGCCCAACGCCAGTCGGGGGAAGATCAGCAGTGCCACGACCACCATCAGCATCGGGTTGCCGTGCTGGGTGTTCAGGGCCGTCCACCAGTCCTGGACCAGGGGAGGATCAAGCACTACCTGGCCCAGGGCCACGGTGATGACCACCAGGTTCAAGGTCAGGAAAACGGTAACCAGTGCGACGGCGATCCCCACGGCCTCCCGGAATCCCCGCAGGAACACCACCGAAAGCAGTCCCAGGAAGACCAGGGTGATGATCACTTCCTGCCCGTGCATCCAGCCGGGTGCAAACGGGTTCTCAATCAGGTGGGCGCTGGCATCGGCTGCCGACAGCGTCATGGTGATCAGGAAGCTGGTGGCGGCGAACCCGAGGAGGACCAGCACAAACAGCTTTCCACTCCAGCGGGGGAGGAGCCGCTCCAGCATGGCGATTGAGCCCTCGCCGTGGGGGCTCTCCTCGGCGACCCGCTTGTAGACGGGAAGGGCGCCGAGCAAGGTGACCAGGACCAGGACGATCGTCGCGATGGGGGAGAGCACGCCGGCGGCGACGGCGGCGATGGCCGGCTGGTAGCCGAGCGTGGAGAAGTAGTCGACGCCGGTCAGGCACATCACCTTCCACCAGGAATGGGTCGCGGTGTGGTGGGCCCGTTGTGGCTTGCGCTGGTTCTCGTCGTCCAGCAGCCAGTGGCCTAACCGGCGGGCTCGGCGGGATTCCCTGATGCTCTGGATGGCACTGGTCAATGTTGTGGTCACTGCTTGACTGTAGGCCTGGGGCAGGGGTGGAAGGGCCGGTTTTTATGGATCCTTTATGGGGCAATTTCCTGCCTGTTTCCCGGGGGTAATGTTGACCGAGACGGACATCACAATTAGCCTTATGAAAAACAGTTGATGCTTATATGGCAACTTCTGACCCATTCGAAAGACTTGTGCGGGCAGCCCCTGCCCCAACCCGGAGGTACCCATGGACCAGCCGCGCGTCACGGCCAATGGAAATATTGGCCCCATCGACTCTTCACGGATTCCCCGGTACGCCGGCGCCGCGACCTATGCCCGGCTGCCACGGCTCGATGAGGTGGAACGCGCCGACATCGCCGTCGTCGGTGTCCCCTTCGACTCGGGTGTCTCCTACCGGCCCGGGGCGCGGTTCGGGTCCAACCACATCCGCGAGTCCTCGCGCCTGCTCCGGCCGTACAACCCGGCCCTGGACATCTCCCCGTTTGAGCGGGTGCAGGTTGCCGACGCCGGCGACATGGCGGTCAACCCGTTCAACATCAACGAGGCGATCGAAACCATCCAGCAGAATGCGCTGGACCTGACCCGCGATGGCGCCAAACTGGTGACTCTCGGTGGCGACCACACCATTGCGTTGCCGCTGCTGCGTGCCGCCTCCGAACGGGCAGGCCAGCCCGTGGCGATGCTGCACTTCGACGCGCACCTCGACACCTGGGATACCTATTTCGGCGCCGAGTACACGCACGGCACCCCGTTCCGCCGTGCCGTTGAAGAGGGCATCCTCGACACCGAAGCCATCTCCCACGTGGGTACCCGCGGACCGCTGTACGGGGTGAAGGACCTTGAGGACGATCGACGGTTCGGCTTCGGCATTGTCACCTCCTCCGACGTGTTCCGTCAGGGTGTGGACGAGGTGGTCGCCAAGCTGCGTGACCGGATCGGGAACCGTCCGCTCTATATCTCAGTGGATATCGATGTGCTGGATCCCGCTCACGCCCCCGGCACGGGAACCCCCGAGGCTGGCGGCATCACCAGCCGCGAACTACTGGAAATTCTCCGCGGGATGCGCGGGATGAACCTGGTCGGCGCCGACGTCGTCGAGGTGGCCCCGGCCTACGACCACGCGGAAATCACCGGCGTTGCCGCCTCCCACGTCGCCTATGACCTGGTCAGCCTGATGGCCGACCAGGCAACCTCCACCCGCGCCACCCCGAACAGCACAACAGAGGAACGCTAAATGGTCACCACCGACAGTGTCGCAGCAGCACCCCCGCAGCCCCTCACCGGAGAACGCAACGGCGGGGACCTCGTCGTCGAAACCCTCAGCGCGCTGGGCGCCACCACGGTGTTCGGCATCCCCGGCCAGCATGCCCTGGGCCTGTTTGACGCGCTCTCGCGCTCGGACCTGCGCTTCGTATCCTCCCGGGTGGAAAACAACTCGGCGTTCGCCGCCGACGGATTTTCCCGCGCTACCGGACAGGTCGGAGTGCTGTTCCTGTCCACCGGGCCAGGCGCCCTGACGGCGCTCGCGGGCCTGCAGGAGGCCTACGCCACCGGCGTGCCGATGGTGGTCATCGCCAGCCAGATCCCGCTGGAGGGCCTCGGCGCCCGGCGCAAGGGCATGCTTCACCAGCTCGATGACCAGAAGGCCTCGGCCGCCAACGTCACCAAGAGCCAGCGGCTGATCCAGCACGCGTCGGGTATCCCGTCAGCCATTCAGGACGCCTGGACCGAGGCCGTCTCCTCCCCGCAGGGCCCGGTCTGGATCGAGGTGCCGCAGAATGTCCTGCTGGACCCGGTGATGGTGCCGCAGGTCGAGGACGCGCTCGCCGAGCCGTTCGACAACCCGCCCCGGGTGGAACTGGTCCGTGAGGCAGTGAAGTGGCTGACCGAGTCCAAGATGCCCGCCATTGTCGCCGGCGGCGGCACACGTCGCGGCAAAGCCGAGCACTGGTTGCTCTCCATCGCTGAGAAGCTCGGCGCCCCCGTCCTGTGCTCGCCCGGCGGGAACGGTGCATTCCCCTGGGAACACGAGCTGTCCCTGCAGGCGTGGGTGGAAGACCGTTACGTCACCGAGGTCCTCGAGGACGCCGACGTCGTCCTCGTGGTCGGTTCCTCCCTCGGCGAGGTGACCAGCAACTACTTCACCCTCGAACCCCGCGGGCGCATCATCCAGATCGATGCCGAACCCCGGGTCCTGGAATCCAACCGACCGGCTCTGGGCATCCGCGCCGACGCCGGCCAGGCGCTCTCCGCGCTGGACGAGGCGCTGCCAACGCTCGAGCGTGACCGCACCGACGGGTACGACGCCGTCGCGCTGGTTGCCGAGACCCTCGCCAAGGTGCAGGGCCGGCTGGACTCCCAGGACCTCGCGATGGAGCGCACGTTCATGGCGGACATCCGCGCCGCTGCACCCGCCGGGCTCCAGACCTACTGGGACATGACGATCGCGGCCTACTGGGCCTGGAGCTGCTGGGATGCCAAGGACGGCCAGTTCCACTCGGCGCAGGGTGCCGGCGGGCTGGGCTACGGATTCCCCGGGGCCATTGGTGGCGCCGTCGGGCTGGGGGAACGCGTCCTCGCGGTGTCCGGTGACGGCTCGTCGATGTACTCGATCGCCGAGTTGGCCACCGCCAAGCAGCACAACCTGCCGGTCACCTGGCTGATTGTCGACGACGGCGGGTATGGGATCCTCCGTGAATACATGGAGGGTGCGTTCGGGAAGGCCACCGCCACCGAGCTGACCCGCCCCGACTTCGTCAAACTCGCCGAGGCGTTCGGCGTGCCGGCGGTCAAGGTGGCGCCGGGCGATGTGCGGCAGGCGCTGGAGGACAGCTTCGCCGCCGAGGGGCCGAACGTCGTCGTCGTCGAAACCCTGCTGCGGCTCTTCGCCCCGACCCACCTCTAGCCCGTCGGGATAGGGAGGGCAGCTGCCGCGATACCGCGCGGTCCGGTTACTGCATGGTGAAGGTGCGGGCAATCGTGTCGTGGACCGCGGGCACCCGGTTGCACCGGCCGAAGAGCGCGTTCCGAAGGGTCAGGACCGGCGCCGGGAGTGGGCGTCCCAACGCCATGTTCAGGTGCGCCTGCCGGGCAGCGGTCATGGCTGCCCCACGACGGCCCGCATCGAAGGCGGCCAGCGCCTGACCCACGTCGGCTCCGTCGATCAGGGAGGCGGTGATGATCGGCACCAGGGCGGTAACGTCGAGCCAGCCAAGGTTCATGCCCTGCCCGCCGATGGGGCTGACCTGGTGCGCAGCATCGCCGATCAGCACGGTCCGGCCCACCACGAAGCGCCGGGCCAGCCGCCGGTGTACGCCGAAAGCGCTCAGCATCGAAGTGCTGCCGACGTCCACTGAAACTCCGGTCCGGTCAAGAATCAGCTGCCCCAGCATCCCGGCGGTGGGGCAGCCGATGAGCGACGGCGTCCGCACCACCCAGCGCCGCACCCCGTCCGGGAGCGGGAAGGACTCGACGATGCCGCCCGGTTCCAGGTACAGCACCGCTGACGACCGGTCCTCCGAGGTGTCCGCGAAGTCGCCCATCAGGTAGGTGTCCGGGTAGTGCTGCATCGACGAGGTCACACCGGCGCTGGCACGGACGGTGCTTTTGCCGCCGTCGGCCCCGATTACCAGCTGCGCCTGCAGCACCTCCCCGGAGGCTGTGGTCACCAGCATTGACGGGCCGGTATCAAACACGCCGGTCACTTCGACACCGCGGCGGAAGGACCCGGGAGCGACCTCGGCGAGCCGGTCCTCAAGCACCTGCTCCGTCTGGACCTGCGGGACGGCGAGGACAAACGGGTAGTCGCCGGGCAGCCCGGTGAAGGACAGGCGGGTCACCTCCCGGCCTGCGCTCCGTGCCACCCCCTCGCGGATCTTGACGCCGCGAAGCATCAGCTCGTCGGCCACTCCCGCCTCCGCCAGCGCCTGCAGTGCGGGAGGGTGAATGCCGATGGCCCGCGAATGGTTGCTCCGCGTGGTCCGCTGCTCCAGGACCAGCACGTCGAGCCCGGCCTGGCGGAGCAGGATCGCCGCGTAAAGGCCCACCGGACCTCCTCCGACCAGGATCACGTCATGCATCGGACGCCCGGTGGACCAGCAGGTTGTGCGAGGGGAATCTTCCCGTGACCGTCCACTGGGGCGGGGCAACTTTCTTCAGTTCAGCGGACGTGTAGCTGCGGCGGATCGAGGTCAGTCCGTCCTGCCGGATCAGTGACCGGCGCAGCGGCAGGGTGCCCACGGAGAAGAGCAGGTAGCCCAGCCGGCTGCGCTCAATGTCGTTGTGCACGGCGACGCGCCGGGTCAGCTGCTCCGAGTCGGCCAGCAGCCCGGTCAACTGCTCAGGGGTCAGATGGTGCAGCAGGTGGTTGGAGGTGACGACGTCGAACCGCTCACCCTCCGCGACCAGCTCGGCGCTGAAGGCCCGCCGGAAGCGAAGCCCCGGGAGTGGGGGCTGCCTGACGGCGAAAGCGTGGGCCCGTTCATCGGGGTCAATGGCCAGGATGGACAGCTGCAATCCATCCCGTGCCGCCCACCGGGCGAACGCCCGCGGCATGTCCCCGCCGCCGGATCCGATGTCGAGCAGCGTCGAGGGGCGCGACGTCGACAGGTGCGGTCGGATCTGCTGCGCCCAGGTGCGTCGCCAGCCGGCGACGGTGGCATTGATCAGCCCAAACTGGGCGTAGGTCCGATCCAGCAGCAGCGGGTCGCAGTCCGGTTTGTCCATCTCCTCCACCGCATGCAGGTCGCGGTGAGCGAGGAACTGCACTCAGGGACCCACCTTGGTGAGCAAGGCGGTCTCCACGGTGAGGCCGGGGCCAAACGCCATGGAGCAGATCCGCTCGTCCTGGCCGTCGAAGGGTTGCTCAAGGATGTGCTTCAACACGAACATCACGGTCGCGCTGGACATGTTTCCGTAGTCGCGCAGCGTTTCCCGTGCCGGCACCAGCTGGTCCTCCTTGAGGTCCAGCTTGGCCTCGACCTTGTCCAGGATGCTGCGCCCACCCGGGTGGATGGCCCAGTGCTCAATGTCCTTGTACTGCAGGTTGGCGAGGGTTTCGTCGCGGGCGAGGAGGGGTTCCAGTGCACCCACGATGTGCTCGTCGATGATGTGCGGTACGTAGGTTCCGAGCACCATCTCGAACCCCTCGTCACCGATGTTCCAGGCCATTGATTCTTCGCCCACCGGGGTCAGGACCGTCTCGAAAAAGTCGAGGCTCAGCGCGGGTGCCGTGGGCGTGTACTCGCGGGCGCTGATCACCGCAGCGGCGGCGCCGTCGGCAAACAGGGAGGATCCCACAATGGTGTCCGGGTTGTTCGAGGAGCGGACATGCAGAGAGCAAAGTTCGGCGGCCACCACCAGGACGACGGCGTCCGGCTCGGCCTCGCAGAAGGATTTCGCGGCGCGCAGGGCCGGGAACGCCGCGTAGCAGCCCATGAAACCCAGGTGGTAGCGCTGCGCGGCGGGGCTCAACCCGAGGGCGCGGACCACCTTGTAATCCGGCCCGGGATTGAAGAACCCGGTGCAGGACACGGTGATGACATGGGTGATGTCGGCCGCTTCGATCCCGTCGGCGGCGGCAAGGGCCTTGCTGGCCGCCTCGATGAACAGCTTGGTGCCCTCTTCCGCGTACACCTCGTTGCGGACCTTCGTGCTGGGGGAGAGGATACGCCGGTCAGCAGCGTCGAAGAACACGGGGTCCTCGGAGGAGGCTTCCAGCGTCATTTCCTTCACCGCCGTGTACCGGCGTTCAATGCCTGACGAATCGAACGCCGCACCCACCAGGCGGGTGCCGAGCCGGCTCAGCCCGGGTTGGGCGGCGAAGACGTCCCTCACATCAGACTGCACCATGACGGTCTCTGGAACGGCGGTTTCAAGGGACCTCATGATTACTGTCATAGTTCATTCTTAGGGGTGGGCGCCCGTTAAGACAATGTGGCCCGGGTTTTCGCCCTTAGCTCTTAGCTGTTGCCGGGGGCGGGGTACTGCGCGTTGTCGTTCTCCAGCAGCGACTGCAGGTTCGTCAGCACTGGCGCCCATTCAGCGCCTACCGCGTCGACCTCCGATGGTGACGCCAGCCGGTCATGGGTGAGGCGCAATCGCATGCCGCCGCCGCTGATCTGGTCCAGGTCCACGCTCACCCGGGTGGCGGCGTCCTCCTGCGGGTCGGTGAGCCCATCCTCGCCCTCGGGGACCTCACGGAACGTGTAGGACAGGCGGCGGGGCTCGTCGGCTTCCAGGACCACGCCGTGGTGGGTGATGGTCTCCGAACTCCCGTCGTAGAAGCGGATGGGGGACCCGGGGACCCAGGTGGATTCCAGACGCCGTCCGGACCAGTAGCGCCGGGTCACATCGCCTTCGGTCAGTGCTTCCCACAGCCGGAGGGGGGAGGTGGCAATTTCGGTTTCATGCACGAACTCAGGCTCTGTCATGGCTAAATCGTAGCCCAGCACCTGTACCGTTAAACCCGCGTTGATCCACCGATACTCTCGCCGAGGAATGACATGCGACACACCAGCCAGCCACGCCCCTCCGTCCGCCGCATTTCGGTGCCCTTGGCGGCCGCTTTTTGCCTCCTGCTCACCGGGTGTGTCACCAGCGAACCGGCAGCAGATGGGGCCAGCGGCCAGGCAGCCGCCAGTACGACGACGTCGCCCTCACCCGCTGCTGGTGCAGCCCCCAGCGCCAGCCCGAGCGCGTCCCCCAGCCCGAGTGTGTCCCCCACTCCGACGGCGGAACCCCTCGAGCTTCCCCGAGGCGGCACCGACCTGTTCCCCGACTACCGGCTGGTCGGGTTCAGTGGCCACCCGACCGCCGAGGGGATGGGCAGGCTCGGCATCGGCGACATCGACGAGCGCGTGGATGAGATGGAGCTACTCGGCGAGCAGTACGCCGACGGACGCAAGGTGATGCCGGTGCTGGAACTGATCACCGTCGTCGTGCAGGCCTCCCCGGGAGCCGATGGCCTGTACCGGGCGGCCGCCAACGATGACTTCATCAGCTCCTACCTGGAAGCGGCGCGCCGGCATGACGCGCTGTTGCTGCTCAACGTTCAGCCCGGCCGGTCCACCATGACCGCCGAGGTGGAGCTGCTGGAGAAATGGCTGCTGGAACCCGACGTCGGGCTGGCGCTGGACCCCGAGTGGGACATCACTGGCGATCAGCTCCCCGGGGTGTCCTACGGCCAAACCTCCGGCGAGGAGATCGACCAGATCGCGAACTACCTCGACGAACTGGTCGCCGAGCATCAGTTGCCCCAGAAGGCGCTGGTCTTCCACCAGGTGGCGCCCTCGGTGGTGACCAACGAGGCAGCGGTAGGCGAGTACGACGGCGTCGAGGTGATCAAGAGCGTCGACGGGATCGGTGCCCCCGGGTCGAAGATCGAAACGTACAACCAGCTGATGCTGGAGCTACCCCCAACCGTGAACCCGGGTTTCAAGCTCTTCTTCGAGGAAGACACCGTGCTGGGCCCGCTGATGCTGCCGCCGGAGGTACTGGGACTGGACCCGAAACCGGACTACGTGCTGTACGAATAGGTTCGTCATGGGTGGGACGAGCCCGCAGTTGTGAGGACCACCAAGCCATCGGGGCGGCAGGAACGAATGACTGCTAAGCGCGGACCGGAGTTCGGTCGCGGCCGGCGACACCTTGAGAGCATGAGGAACCATGATCAGCAGAACCGCAACGATGCTAGGCGTTTCAGTGATCACCGCAGCCCTGATCTCCGGGTGCGGCGGGGTGGAGGAGAATCCCCTCAACGTCAACAGTGCTCCGCAGCCAGTCCAGAGTGCTGACGTCGCCGGGGAGCCTGATACCGGAGTGCTCGCCGGGGCGTTGGGCGAGGATCCGCTGCAGCTCGGCGCGAATGGCTCCAAGTTGTGCTCCGTTCAACCTGCCCTGGGCTACCAGAAGTACACGGTGCTGATCCATAACGAGACCCTCGAATCATTCACTGTCGACGACGTCAGCCTGGGATCGCCTTCCGGCGTCACCCTGAACGCGGCCGAGGTCACCCCCGCCAACCGTGGCGGCCATGGCACCCACGGGATGGACGACGGAACCGTGATGGGCGGCGACGAACACACCGGAGCCCACGGCGCCGGCGAAATGGCCGACATGGAGGACATGCCGGAGAACGTGTTCTTCACCGAGCCGGTGCCGGCCATCGGCTACGAAATCTCCACCCTCGAGTACCTCAACGTGGTGGTCTCGGTCTCCCTGGACGACGGGGTGGACCGCGGCACCTCCGGGTTTATCGAGATCGGCTACTCCACCGCCGAAGGCTCCTTCAGCGGCCAGCACCCCCTCGCCATCACCATGGACCGTGACTCCTGCGCCTAGGATGCCCGCAGCCGTCCGCTGTTGATTAACTTTTGCCGCGCAGCTGCTCACCCTCCACGGGTGATGCGACTCGCGTCGTCTGGGTGAAGACTCTCGGCATAGGCATCCACACGTCCGTTGCCATAGGGGACCCACGTGAGCACAGCACCGGCCGAAGTACTTGGCCCAGTCGACTACGTCCTTCTCGAGTTCCCGCACGGCCGGTTCACCGGCGAGGCAAGCGATGCACTCCGGAACATCGTGGACAGCGGGGTGATCCGCCTTTATGACCTGACGGTCATCAGCAAAGACCCGGACGGTGCAGTCACCGTGCTGGACCTCACCCAGGCAACGCCCGACGCCGGCGGTTTTGACCTTTTCGCGGGCGCCCGGTCCAACCTGCTGACGACGACGACGACGACCTGCGCCAGGCTGCCAACGCACTCGAACCCAATACCGTAGCCGTACTGATCGTCTACGAGAACACCTGGGCCATCCCTTTCGTCGCGCTGCCCGTCGCAGCGGCGGTGAGCTCATCGCCAGCGCCCGGATCCCGGCGGCCGACCTCGTGGCCGCACTGGATTCCACCATTACCTGAGGAGCACCACCATGGGATTACTCCGCGGAATCGCCAGAACCGCTGCCATCTCGGGAACCGCCACGGCCGTCAGCGGCCGGGTCCAGCGACGCCAGGCCGAACGGTTCGCCGAGCGTGAAGCAGCGATCATCTCGGAACGCCAGCGGGCCTACGATCAGCAGGCTGCCGCACCGCCGCAACCCCCGGCACCGCCGCAACCCCCGGCAGCGACGCAGCCACCGGCAGCTGCAGATCCGATCCAGCAACTCAAGGACCTCGCGGCACTTAAAGTCCAGGGCATCCTGACCGAGGAGGAGTTCGCCGCCCAGAAAGCACGGGTCCTGGGGACTACGTCCTAGCCGTCCGCCTGGGAGCCAGGCCGGTTGGGACCTCCCGCCCGCGGTAGGCGAGAATGGCCTACGTGCTATCTCTGACTTCCGACGCTGCCATCTTTGACCAACTCGCCGCCGAACTCGGTGTCCAACCGTGGCAGGTGAAAGCCGCGGTGGACCTGCTCGACGGCGGCTCGACGGTGCCGTTCGTCGCCCGGTACCGCAAGGAGGCCACCGGCTCCCTTGACGACGCCCAGCTCAGGACCCTCGAGGAACGGCTTGGATACCTGCGCGAGCTGCGTGACCGCCGTCGGGCAGTGACCGAGGCGATCGAGGCGCAGGGGAAGCTCACCGATGACCTGCGGGCGGCCATCGCCGCAGCGGACACCAAGTCGCGGCTGGAGGACATCTACCTGCCGTTCAAAACAAAACGACGCACCAAGGCGCAGATCGCCCGCGAGGCCGGACTGGAACCGCTGGCCGATGCGCTGGTCACTGACCCGTCCCTTGACCCGACCACCGAGGCGGCCCGGTATGTGAGCGACGCTGTCCCTGATGCGGAGGAGGCGCTCGCAGGGGCCCGGTCAATCCTCATCGAACGCGCCGGCCAGGACGCTGACCTCCTGACCTCGGCGCGCGAGAAACTGTGGAAGCACGGCCAGCTGCGCTCAAAGGTGCGCGCGGGCAAGGAGGCGGATGGACAGAAATTCGCCGACTACTTCCAGTTCACCCAGGCGCCCGCCACCATGCCCTCCCACCGTGTCCTGGCGCTGTTCCGCGGAGAGAAGGAGGGTGTGCTGGAACTGGCCATCACCGAAGCTGACCCCGCGGACACCAGCGAATTCCGCAAGATCCGTGCCACGTATGAGAATTTCGTGGCAGCGGTCCTGGGAATTGCAGCCTCCGGACGGGCCGCCGACCCGTGGCTGACCCAGACCGTGGGCCAGGCCTGGCGGCGCGTCCTGGCCAAGCTCTCCCTCGACCTCCGGGTCCGGCTCTTCGCCGCAGCCGAGACCGAGGCGGTGCGGGTCTTCGCCGCCAACCTTCGGGACGTGCTCCTCGCTGCACCGGCGGGAGGCAGGACCACCGTCGGGCTGGATCCTGGGCTGCGCACCGGAGTCAAGGTGGCAGTGGTCGACGGCACGGGCCAGGTGGTCGCCACGGAGACCGTCTACCCGCACGCGCCCGCCAGGAAGTGGGACGCCGCCCTGGCAGCCCTGACCAATCTGATCACCGGGCATGACATTGAACTGATCGCGATCGGGAACGGAACCGCGTCGCGGGAGACCGACAAGCTGGCCACCGAACTGATCAAGCGGCTTCCGGAGCGCAAGCTGCAGAAGCTGGTGGTTTCGGAGGCTGGAGCCTCGGTCTATTCGGCGTCCGCGCTTGCCTCAGCCGAACTCCCGGATCTGGATGTGTCGCTCCGCGGGGCCGTCTCCATCGCCCGGCGGTTGCAGGACCCGCTGGCCGAACTGGTGAAGATCGACCCCAAATCGATCGGGGTGGGCCAGTACCAGCACGACGTCACGGCGGCCAACCTGGAACGGTCGCTGAACGCGGTGATCGAGGACTGCGTGAACGCCGTTGGCGTTGATGTGAACACGGCGTCACCGTCGCTCCTCAGCCGGGTGGCCGGCGTCGGCCCGCTGCTGAGCGAGAACATCGTGGCACACCGGAACGCGAACGGGCGCTTCACCCGCCGGGCCGATCTGTTGAAGGTGCCACGGCTGGGGGCGAAGGCGTTCGAGCAGTGCGCGGGCTTCCTGCGGGTCTCCGGCGGATCCGAGCCGCTGGACGCATCAAGCGTCCACCCGGAGGCCTACGGGGTGGCCCGCCGCATCCTGAGCGCGGGTGGCGCGTCGCTGCGTGACGTAGACCTGCAGGCGTTCGTGGATGACAGCTTCGGGTTGCCGACCCTGAAGGACATTGTGGCGGAACTGGAAAAGCCTGGCAGGGATCCGCGGCCCGAGTTTGTCACGGCGTCCTTCTCGGAGGGTATCGAGAAGATCTCCGACCTCCGACCAGGGATGATTCTGGACGGTGTGGTGACCAACGTGGCCGCGTTCGGGGCGTTCGTGGACGTGGGAGTGCATCAGGACGGTCTGGTCCACATCTCGGCCATGTCGAACCGTTTCATCAGCGATCCGCACGAGGTGGTGAAGTCCGGCCAGGTGGTCAAGGTGAAAGTGCTCGAGGCAGACCCTGAGCGCAAACGGATCGCCCTGACCCTGCGGCTCGACGACGACCCGGCATCAGCCGCCGCCGGTGGTGGGCAACGGCAGCCCCGGCAGGAACAGCCCCGTAAGGAGCAGCCCCGGTCCGGTCAGCGCAGCCAGCCCCGCAAGGATCAGCCCCGGTCCGGTGGAAAACCTGCAGCGGGGAAGACCCCGGCGGCACGGAATCCTGCACCGCCCGCGAACTCCGCCATGGCCGAGGCCTTGCGACGGGCAGGTCTGGCCTAACCCCTTAGAGCACAATAACGACGACGGCGGCCGCCCGGGATATCCCGAACGGCCGCCGTCGTCGTTATTGAGTCCGGCTGGTGAGAGCCGGTTACAGCATGGGGCTACTTGGCCGGGAGCTGCAGGACGTCACCGGTGAAGATGAGGTCAGCGTGGATCACTGTGCTGGAGTTGGCTTCGTACAGGGCCTGCCAGCCACCGACGACGCCGAGCTTCTCGGCGATGGTGCTGAGGGTGTCGCCGGACTGGATCGTGTAGGTGTCACCGCTGAGTGCGGGAGCTGCTACTGGAGCCTGAGCCACTGGGGCCTGGGCTACGGGTGCCTGCACAACGGGAGCCTGAGCCACTGGGGCCTGGGCTACGGGTGCCTGCGCTACTGGGGCCTGGGCTACGGGTGCCTGCGCTACTGGGGCCTGGACGACAGGTGCCTGAACAACCTGAGGCTGAATCTGCTGTGCCTGCGCCTGAACCGGTGCCTGGACAACAGGTGCCTGCTGCATTGGCTGGGCTGATGGGTTGGCGCCACCGCTCAGGCCAAGCTTGGCCGAGCATGCTGGCCATGCGCCCCAGCCCTGACCCTGCAGTACGTTTTCTGCTACAGCGATCTGCTGCTCCCGGCTGGCGTCCTGGGGAGCACCCTTACCGCCGAAGCCGGCCCAGGTGGATGGAGTGAACTGCAGGCCGCCGGAGAAGCCGTTTCCGGTGTTGATGCCCCAGTTGCCGCCACTCTCGCACTGAGCGAGGGCGTCCCAGGTGCTGGCGGGGGCTGCGTTGGCAACTCCTGCCGATGCTCCGAGGCCGAGGCCTGCGAGGGCGATGACTGCGACGCCGCGGCGCGCGGTAGTGCTGAATTTCTGGTTCTTCATGGGTCAGATGCTCCGAAAGGCCACCAACGCTAGTTCCGTCCCCGGACATTTTTGCGCCGTTGCTCGCCTCGACTGTTTTTGTGGTCAGGTCTTTGGTGTCTGCCGGACGAGCAACGTCGGGTGGAGTGGCAGCACCGGGCATTTCCGCAGAGGTCTCGTAAGACCTGATAGCGGAGGGTTTCCCTGAGCGGGTTATCGTCTACGGTAGAACAGAATTCAATCGTTGCCAAATCGAGACGTGTCGGAGCTTGACGAACGAGGGGGAACCGGGTGGTTTTGGTTGGCCAGATACTGACCTGCAGGGTGCCGATGCGGTGGTCCGATATGGACGCCTATGGGCACATAAACAATGTACAGGTTTTACGCCTGCTGGAGGAAGCGAGGATCCACGCTTTTGGGCCTCCTGGGGGCACCGGAGCCGAGGGGGAGTCACCGCCCGTTGCCGTGTTTTCCTCAGTGGAACCGGGCACCCAGGCCCTTGTCGTCGAGCATCGCGTGCGGTTTGTGGACACGCTCGATTACCGGAATGTTCCGGTACGCATCGATGTGTGGGTCAGCGCAGTGAAGCCGGCCAGTTTCACTCTCGCCTACCGGATCCACGACCCAGCGACGGGCGCTGTCTGCGTGAAGGCCGAAACAATCCTCGCTTTCGTGGACACGAACCTGGGGAGCCTGCTCCGGCTGACCGCCGAGCAGAAGCGCGCGCTGGCCCCCTACCAAGGCAGCCCACTGTTCGCTTGAGGGTGCTCCGGCCGGGCGGCAGGGCAAAACCGCGGGCACCACAGGGGTGCCCGCGGTCCGCATCCGTGTCAGCTACGCAGCAACGTACCCGTGGGGGTCGAGCACGTACTTCGTGGCTGCCCCGGCGTCGAACTCCTCGTAACCGCGAGGAGCGTCAGTCAGGCTGATCGCCTTGGCGTTGACGGCCTTGGCAATCTGCACCTTGTCGTGCAGGATCGCCATCATCAGGCCCCGGTTGTACTTCATCACCGGACACTGACCGGTGGTGAAGGACAACGACTTGGCCCAGCCGGTTCCCAGGCTGAGTGACAGGGAACCAACCTTCGCGGCGTCGTCGACCGCTCCCGGGTCGCCCGTCACATACAGCCCCGGGATGCCCAGCGCACCGCCGGCGGCGGTGAGGCCCATCAATGAGTTCAGCACCGTTGCCGGTGCCTCCTTGGCGGAGCCGTCACCGTGACCGCGAGCCTCGAAGCCCACGGCATCCACACCGCAATCCACTTCAGGGATGCCGAGAATCTGCTCGACCTGGTCCTTGGGATCGCCCTTTGACACGTCGACCGTCTCGCAGCCGAAGCTGCGGGCCTGGGCCAGCCGTTCCTCATTCAGATCGCCCACGATGACGACGGCGGCGCCAAGCAGCTGAGCCGATACGGCGGCTGCCAGGCCGACAGGTCCCGCACCTGCAACGTAGACGGTGGATCCGACACCCACACCTGAAGTGACTGCACCGTGGAAACCCGTGGGGAAGATGTCCGAAAGCATGGTCAGGTCAAGGATTTTCTCCAGGGCCTGGTCCCGGTCCGGGAACTTCAACAGGTTCCAGTCGGCATAGGGCACCAGCACGTATTCGGCCTGCCCGCCGACCCAGCCGCCCATGTCCACGTACCCGTAGGCGCTTCCGGGACGGTCGGGGTTCACGTTCAGGCAGATACCGGTCTTGCGTTCCTTGCAGTTCCGGCAGCGCCCACAGGCGATGTTGAAGGGCACGGAGCAAATGTCGCCCTTTTTGATGAATTCGACGTCGCGGCCCACCTCGACCACCTCACCGGTGATCTCATGGCCGAGCACTAGATCGGAGGGGGCAGTGGTACGGCCCCGAACCATGTGTTGGTCGGAGCCGCAGATATTCGTCGTAACAGTCTTGAGGATGACACCGTGATGCACCTTACGGCCCACATTGGCCGGGTTCACCCCTGGTCCATCCTGCAGCTCGAAGGTGGGGTAGTCGATATCGATGACCTCCACTTTCCCGGGTCCTTTGTAAGCAACGGCTTTGTTTCCAGGCATGAGCTTCCCTTCCGTTTCCGAACAGCCCTGTCGTCGGTGACGGGGCACAGGGTGAACGTACCGCGATTCGGGTTGCACCAAGGTTGCATTCACGTTGCATTGGTTTTGGGTGGAAGCCCACACAAAGTTGCCTTGCGGCGGAGAGAACCGGCGCAAGGCAGCATTGATGATCTGGGCCCTAGGCCGCTGGTTAGGTGTGGGTTGATCGGCCACCTCCACGGGTCCGCGCCAGGTGAGTGAGGGCGATGCCCCCGGCGATCAGCGCCAGGATCAGATGCAGCCAGTTGCCTGCCGCGTTGAAGGACAGAAAGTTGGCCGTCGACCCCAGGTCGATGACCATGCCGTAGATCCACATGATCAGGAATAGTGCGCCGCTTCCCAGCAGAAAGTTGCGGGCGCCGCTACTGTCCCTACTCATGATGATTCCGGCCGCTCCAACCAGCAGATAGACGATGTTGAGCAGGATCGACACCTGGAAGACGCCGAAGAGTAATGCCTCTGACCCGCTGGCGAGGGCCAGCGAACCGTACTGTGTTGTCAGTCCCGGCACGAAGGCCAGGACGCCCAAAAGCAGAAAGACCACGCCCAATCCCATCGAGCCGCTACGAACGAGCTCGTGGGTCACGTGAAAGTCACGTGCATGATGTGATGCGGTAGTCATCTCCCCTCCCTTGAAACAAGAAAATAACCCCAAATACTGCGGAACTATTCGCCGAGCTTCTACAGGGCCGTTGGCATGGGATCGCTGCCCATGCCAGCACTACTATTTTACCGCCGGTAGAGAACCAGACAAAGGACGAAAGACCCTGAAATGGCGGCGAAAATAACACCCCGCACCATATCCACCGGCGCTAAGGATGCTTACTATGAAAGGTACCCGTAACGACATTCCTTACAAGGAGGTAAGAAAGTGTCAGGCTACTTCAAAATAGTGGATGCGCACGACGGTGGATACCGGATCAAACTCATGGCCGGCGACGGAGTGCTCGTCGCCGTCTCCACGTATTATCCGACCAAGTCGCAGGCCATCGCTGGCATCGAACAGATCCGCGAAATCGCTGGAACCGGTCCCGTGGTGGACCAGACCCGAGGGAACCACATCGGCGCGACTGCCAGCGCCGCAGGCAGGAAGAGTTACAGCGCCCCGCGCCGCTAGCCCGCCAGACCTGGCCCGCCTCTCCGCAGCCTTCACCCCGAGACCTTACCCGGCGGTCGCCAACCGCCGGGCGAGGTACGGTGCGGTCCGGCTTTCCGGAGTACTTGCAACCGACGACGGCGTCCCCGCTGCAACAATCCGGCCACCCTCGTCCCCGCCGGACGGCCCCAGGTCGATCACCCAGTCAGCCGCGGCGATGACTGCCATGTCGTGTTCCACGACGACCACTGTGTTGCCGGCGTCGACCAGGTTGTTCAGCTGAGCCAACAGCAGCTGCACATCGGAGGGGTGCAGCCCGGTGGTGGGCTCGTCGAGCACATACAGGGTGTGCCCGCGGCGCGCACGCTGCAGTTCGGTGGCGAGCTTGATGCGCTGTGCCTCGCCGCCGGAGAGCTCGGTGGCTGGCTGGCCGAGCCGCAGGTAGCCGAGCCCCACCTGCCGGAGGGTGGTCAGGCTGCGCGCCGCAGCGGGGACATCGGCGAGGAACTCGGCGGCGGCGTCCACGGTGAGCCTGAGGACCTCGGCGATGGTCCGGCCCCGGTAGGTGATCTCCAGTGTCTCGGGGTTGTAGCGTGACCCGTCGCAGGTGGGGCAGGGCCCGTAACTGCCGGGCAGGAATAGTAGCTCCACCGAGACGAACCCTTCGCCCAGGCACGTCTCACAGCGGCCGCCGGTCACATTGAACGAGAACCGTCCGGCCCCGTAGCCGCGAGCCTTGGCCTCATCGGTCCCGGCGTAAAGCTTCCGGACGGCGTCGAACAGGCCCGTGTAGGTGGCCAGGTTGGACCGGGGGGTCCTGCCGATTGGGCGCTGGTCCACCCGGACGAGCCGGTCGATCAGGTCGAGGCCCTCCACGTGGCCCACCGTCATGTGGTCACCCGGTGCGCAGTCGCGGTCGCTGCCGTCGTCGGCGTCCTCCGCCGGAACACCGGCGTGCAGGTAATCATTGACGACGTCGGCAAGCACCTGGGAGACGAGCGTGGACTTGCCGGAGCCGGAGACACCGGTGACGGCGGTCAGCACATTCAGCGGGATGGTGGCGTCGAGGCCCCGCAGGTTGTGGCGGCTGATGTTGTTCATGCTCAGCCAGCGGTCCGGCTTTCGCAACGCGGCGTCGGCGGCCGGGGGAGCCTGCTCGGGGAAGAGGAACGGCCTGGTGACCGAGTCCTTGACGTCCGCGAGACCGGACACGGCGCCGCTGTAGAGGACCGAACCGCCGGCTTCGCCGGCCTTGGGTCCCACATCCACCACCCAGTCGGCGCTGCGGACCACGTCCATGTCATGTTCCACCACAAACACCGAGTTGCCGGAGGACTTCAGCTGCTGCAGCACTTCGAGCAGCGGTTCGGCGTCGGCGGGGTGCAGCCCGGCCGATGGCTCATCGAGCACGTAGATGACGCCGAAGAGGCCGGACCGCAGCTGGGTGGCAATGCGCAGCCGCTGCATCTCACCGGGCGAGAGGGTCGGCGTGGGCCGGCGAAGGCTCAGGTAGCCCAGGCCAAGATCCAGCAGGACACCGACGCGCTGGTGCAGGTCCTTGGTCAGGGTGACGGCCACCTCCGTGGTCTCGCCGGAGCTCAGGGCACGGGAGCTGGATCCTGCACCCTGCAGGGTGGCGGTGGGTTCGACGATGGCTGCCAGCTCGGCGAGGGGCACATCGGTCAGTTCGGCGATGGAGTAGCCGGCGAAGGTAACCGCCAGTGCTGCCTGCTGCAGCCCGCTGCCATCGCAGAGGGGGCACGGGCCGCTGTGCATAAACTGCAGGACGCGTTCGCGCATCGACTGGCTGGACGAGTCGGCGAGGGTGTGGAGCACGTAGCTCTTCGCGCTCCAGAATCGGCCCTTGTAGGGCTTGGCGACCCGGTCCCGCTGCGGGGTGACCTCCACCACCGGCTGTTCCTCGGTGAACAGGATCCAATCGCGGGACTCCCTGGGGAGCTGGTCCCACGGAGTGTCGATGTCGTGACCAAGTTCACGCACGATATCGCGGAGATTCTTGCCCTGCCAGGCTCCGGGCCAGGCAGCGATCGCTCCATCGCGGATGGTCAGCGACGTATCGGGGACCAGGGATTCCTCGCTGACCGTGTGGGCGATACCCAACCCGTGGCACTGTGGGCAGGCGCCGGCGGCAGTGTTGGGGGAGAACGAATCAGAGTCCAGGGACTCGGCACCCTCGGGGTAGGTGCCGGCGCGGGAGAACAGCATCCGGACGGAGTTGGAGAGGGTGGTGACGGTACCCACGGTTGACCGGGAACTGGGAGTGCCGCGGCGCTGCTGCAGCGCGACGGCGGGCGGCAGGCCGGTGATCTCGTCGACCCGGGGGTTGGAACCCTGCTGGATCAGACGCCGCGCGTAGGGGGCCACCGATTCGAAGTAGCGGCGCTGGGCTTCGGCGTAGATGGTGCCGAAGGCCAGGGAGGATTTGCCTGAGCCGGAGACGCCGGTGAAGGCCACGATGGCGTCCCGGGGGACGTCCACGCTCACGTTGCGGAGGTTGTTTTCCCGGGCACCCCTCACCTGGACAAAACCGGTCAGGGGGGAGGTTGCGGGCAGATCGGCTGATAGTTGTTGACTCACCCCTCCGACTCTAGCCCTCCAGCAGCCCCCTGATGTCGTCGGCGGTCAGTGCTGAGCTGAAGACGGCGTCGTCGTCCATCACCGAGCTGAAGAGCTTGGCCTTCTGTTCCTTGAGCTTCATCACCTTCTCCTCGATGGTTCCCGACGCCACCATCCGATAGACCATGACGTTGCGGGTCTGACCGATCCGGTGGGTACGATCCACGGCCTGCGCCTCGGTAGCCGGGTTCCACCAAGGGTCCAGCAGGAACACATAATCAGCCTCGGTGAGGTTCAGGCCGAACCCGCCGGCCTTGAGGCTGATCAGGAAGACGGGCGCCTCCCCGTCCTTGAACCTGTTGATGACGTCGCCGCGGCGCAGGGTGGACCCGTCAAGGTAGCTGTAGGCGATGCCCTGGGCGTCGAGCCTCTCTGCGGCTTTCTTCAGGAAGGAGGTGAACTGGCTGAAGACCAGCGCCCGGTGGCCCTCGGCCACCACATCCTCGAGCTGCTCGAACAGGACGTCGAGCTTGGCGGAGGGGACGCCGTCGTACGCCTGATCCACCAGCGACGCGTCGAGGCTGAGCATTCGCAGCAGGGTCAGCGACCTGAAGACGATCATCCGGTTGCGGTCCAGGTCCTCGATCAGGCCCAGCAATTTTTGCCGCTCGCGCTGCAGGTGGGTCTGGTAGATCTTCCAGTGCCGGGAATGCAGTTCCACCTCCAGTACCTGCTCCTGCTTCGGGGGCAGGTCCGAGGCGACCGCTTCCTTGGTGCGCCGCATCAGCAGCGGCCGGATCCTGCGGCGCAGGCGCGCAAGCCGCTCCGTGTTGGCTGACTTCTCGATCGGGTTCCGGTAGTCCTCGGTGAACCGGCGGGCCGAAGGGAACAGGCCGGGAGCGGTGATCGAGAACAGCGACCACAGCTCCATCAGGTTGTTCTCCATCGGGGTGCCGGTGATGGCGAGTTTGAAGGGCGCGGAGAACTCCTTGGCGCACAGGTGCACCTTCGCGGTCCGGTTCTTCACGAACTGGGCCTCGTCGAGGATCAGCCCCGCCCATTCCTGCGACTGGTACCCCTCGAAGTCCAGCCGGAACAGCGTGTAGGAGGTCACGACGACGTCGGCCCCCGCCGTCAGCGTGGCCAGGTCGACGCCGCTTTTCGCCTGGGTGTCTGCGACCCCGGTCACCGCGAGCCCGGGGGCAAAACGGTGCGCCTCGGATACCCAGTTGGGGACCACCGAGGTGGGTGCGACGACGAGGAAAGGCTTCGACTCACCCTGTTCCTTCGCATGGGTGAGCAGTGCCAGGGCCTGCAGGGTTTTGCCGAGCCCCATGTCATCTCCGAGGACACCGCCGAGCCCGTGCTGGTAGAGGAACGCGAGCCAGTTGAAGCCGTCCTGTTGATAGGGGCGAAGGGTTGCGAACAGGGTGGGCGGTACGGGGGTGGGGCTGATTTCCTGCAGGTCATTGAGCCCGGCGACTGCGGCCCGCCAGCCCTGGGCCTCCTCCGTCTCCTCGGCCAGGTCCTCGAACTCCGCCCAGAGTCCCGCCTGGTAGCGGCTGATCTTCAGGCCCGGCTCCCACTCGTTGAGCGCGCGGGCTTCTTCGATCAGCTCACGCAGCTGCTCGAAGACCGGCTGGTTCATTGAGAGGTAGCTGTTGTCCACCAGTTTGATCTTCTTCTTGCCCTGCGCCAGCGCCCGAAAAATATGGTCGAAGGGGATCTTGCGCCCCTGGACGGTCACCAGCACCCCGAGGTCAAACCAGTCGCGGTTGTCCGTCTCCACAGTGGTGATGGTCAGTTGGGCAGGTTCGGTGAGCTCTTCATAGCTGGGCTGCTCGCCGACGACGTCCACGCGGATTCCGTCGAGTTCCAGGAGCTTCGGCAGGGTGTCTTCGGTGAACTCGACGGCACCCATGTCCTCCAGGGTGAGAGCCTCCAGGGGGGTCGCTCCGAGGTGGACGCGCGCGGTGCGGAGCAGCGCCTCCTCCACCACAGGGTCCCGGTAATCCTGGGCGCCCGGCTCGGGGTGCAGGGCTTTGCGGGTGGTGTCCTCGCCGAGCCGGTACTCCCAGTCCCAGGCCAGTTCCAGGCGGTCTCCGGAGGTGTAGTGGGCCGTCAGGACCAACAGGGGCGGGGCAATGTCCGGGAAGGTTACCGAGTCGTCGCTGCTGATGACTTCGATGGCCTGGCGGAGCCGCGGGTAGAAACTGTCGAGGAACAGGGGCCTTTCCGCGGCGGGGATGACCACCGGGGCTGTCTGCAGCAGCAGCCCGATGTCATGGTCGGTGAGCCGTTTGGCGGAGGGGGCCAGGGTGATGATGGTGCTCTGGGTGGGGCTGCCCGGGTGGACCGTATAGATGCCGTGGGTACTGATTGGCTGCGCGGTTTCCGGCGCGTGCTGATGGCCGTCGATTTCCAGAATCGGGCAGAGACGCAGTTGGTCGTCGGTAGTGGTGGCATCGAGCTTCAGGGTGGCGCTGCCGGCCAGGACCACTGCGACCCCCTTCGTGGACGCAACAAACTCAACACCCAGGCGCTGCGCCTCCCTCAGTAACTGCCACAACAGGGGGTTGCTGAAGTCCTCCAGATAGAGCCAGGAGTCGTTGTTGCCGAAGTAACTGACACCCGTTCCCCGGTGCAGGGACGGGAACTGGGAAAACCACCGGTGTTGGTCCGGGTCAAGGAGCATCCCGTAGGTCTGATAGCTGATGCTGCCCCACGACAGGTTGTTCTTGACCCAGTTGCCCTTGCTGTTGCGGATCACCGGCCGCACGCCGAGCTGCGGCTTCGCCGTCCGGCGCTGCGTCTTCGGGGTGGACTGCCAACCGGTGTGGAGGCCCTGGACGGAGCGCAACTCAAACTGGAGCGCCAACGGTGTGCGGGCGGTGACCGGTCCTGTGACCTCATCGGTCGGCGGGTTGATGAGTCCAGAAAGCGAGCTCTGCCACCCCTGCGGGGCAGATTTTCGGACCGGCGCGGTGAGCTCTTGCCGGGAGAGCAGGTGCTCGGTGTTGCTCTGCAGGGCCGTGGCGGCGACGTGCTTGCAGTCGAGGCTGATGGGGCAACTGCAGAAGCTGTCCCTGAGGTGGTAACGCCCGTCGCCCTTCGCGCTGAGGAAAAGCCGGGTGCGGTAGGCACCGGGGGAGTTGCCCTGCACCCTGGCGTCCAGGGTGTTTGCCGACGGGTCCCAGGCCAGTTGGGTGACCGCACCCTGTTTCGCGTAGGTCTGGCCCCGCTGAAATGAGGCGCCGCCCACCATGCGGATGATGTCGGTGACATCGATCATGGGGGAGCTGGTCTGGGGCATGGATTAATGCTCTCACGCACCACCGACCGAATGGTCGGTGGTGCGGCGGGGCGGCTGAACGGGCCCGCAGGACCGACGTCAACCTGACCTTGAACCGAGGGTGAGCTGACGTTGACCTGACGGTGAAACTGGCTGTCCGCGATCGGTGACTCACGCCGTTCCCGGGAGTAAAATTCAGAGGGAGGGCAGGGAGATGGCCATGAAGCCACGCACGGGGATACAGCGCCAACTTATCGGGTGTGTCATCGCGTTGGGGCTCATTGCTCCGACACTCTCTCCGGCTGCAGCGGCGGCACCGCCTGCGGGTGCGAAACCTGATGACCTGCGCTACTACCAGGCGGCGGTCAACCTCATCCCGGACACGGACGGAGCCTATGCTGGCGCCGTCTCATTCCGGCAAGACTTCAGGGGCGAAGCATCGGTCGACGTATTCCTGTCCCGGGCGGCCACGATCACGTGCCCGGACCTGAGCGAGGACTTCGCTACCACCACGATCCAGACCGAAGATCGGGAGGCGCGAGCGCCCGGCCCGGTGGAGCTCGACATCGGGCACAGCCTGGACCAGGCTTTCGGGCACGCAATTGTTGATCTGACAGTCACGGCCAGCCCGGGGTGCGGCGAACCTGAGTCGGTCACGGTGCTGCGCGCCCAGGACGTCCAGATCACGGTGACTGGGACGACGCCGAGGTTCTTCACGGGCATCGGTGGAACCACCTCGTCGGGCTCGGACCGTTCCAGCGGACGATTCTACGATTTTTCACGAGATGGGACCGGCACCCTGAGCGTTGGTTCGCTCATCGTGGGGGTCGGGAGTCCCGCCGCGTTCCTGAAATTCGCCGTCGAAAAGCGGCGCACCCACGGAGAGGCCCCGGTGGCGCCGGATCCGGTCGCGCCGTCAGGCGGCACCGGAGCGCGGGGAGATTACAGTGCCGAATTTGAGCTCACCGGCAATCCCGGGGTGGTCTTCGAGGATGCGATTGTGCAGGCCAGCACCACCAGCCCACCGGAGCGAGCTACGACCGTCAGTGCGTCGAGCCTCACCGTTGAGCTGATCGACTGTGGTGACGGCACCACCGGCTTTCGCGAGCAGTTCGTTGTCGGGTCAGGTCCTGGTGTGCTGACCATCGCGCGCAAGCTGGGATCGGCTACCGCATCCGGTTCCATCCAGTTCGACCGATTCGTCAATGACGAATGTCAGGGTGGTGGGACGGTCGTCGACACCGTTGTTCTCCCAGTAACGCTCGACCTCGTAGCAACGGGGCCCCTCGTGCGGGTGAGCGATACCCGCTGGCAGATCAGGCCGGGCGACGGTGCTGAGCGCACCAAAGGGTGGTATCTCGGGCGGGAGGCAACCGGCACAGTGGCGGTCGGGTCGGTAGGTGGGACGACGAATCTGGGCGCAATCGGCTCCTCCGGACCCTGACCGGCGGTGCGGGGTGGAGCAGTGGTGTGGTCAGGACCTAGCCGTTTCCTCCGCCGATCACGTCCACGTGCACATGGTCCAAATGGCGCAGGATTTCGTTTCCGGGGGCAGGAGCGTCGTAGTAGTGCCATCCTCCGCGGGCAAGGCGCGCACTCCAGAACTCGTCGTCGAAGATGACGTACTGGATGTCCAGGTCTGCCGCGTGGGCGACCAGCCAGTGGGACAGAATCCACCCCTGACGCCGGTTGTCTTCGGTCACCGGGCGGAAAAAGACGTCGATCGCCCGGCCGTCGTAATGGGTGGATTCCCCGCCGTGACCCTGGCCGACGCCACCCGGGGCGAAGCCGCCCAGGCTTTGGTCGCCGAACACCTCGGCCATCGCTATCCGTACCTGCTCGGCGCGCGGTGTCAGACCGGAGGCGGTGATGTCCTCGACCTCAAGGTCGCTGGCGGCCGAGCCGCGGCAGTGGAGACTGGGGCCAGCGTCGTCGGCTGGCCCGTCGACGAGGCGCTCGATGACCGCGTCGTCGATGCCGGTGGTGTCGGGGGCCTCGGCGCCGCGGGCCAGAAGCGCCGCGGCGGTGGTCGCCCGCTTCGCCATTTCACGGTCCAGACCGACGTTCCCCTCGGCGGTTTCAACGGTGCATTCCGGGCCGCCGAGCAGTGATCCTCCCTGGCTGGCGAGAGGGCCCACCAGGCGTGGCCCCACGAGCATCAGCGCCGCGGCGATGACCCCGACGACCAGCAGGCCCACGAGCACCCGGTACGGCCGACGTCGTCCGGGTGTCTCGTTGCGGGGCATGCGTTAAATGCTCTCACGGGACGTGGGAGCGGGTGGCCCTACGGGCGGAGCATGACCTTCCCCTTGCGGCCTGCGACGAAGTTCGCTTTCGCCGCAGCCTGCACCTGGTCAAACGGGTAGACCGCCTCGACGGGCAGCGAAATGGAGCCGTCCGTGACCCGCGTCAGCAGTTCACCCAGGAGCTCCCCACGCCGCTCGGGAGTCATCGATCCCATGACCCGGCTGCCCCAGAATCCCTTGACGACCAGATTCTTGAAGATGATCGACCCGGAGTTCAGCGCCAGGTTGCTGCCGCCCATGGCACCGAAGATCACCAGGGTGGCATCCTCGGCGAGTTGGGAGAGGACATCGTTGCTGGCGTCGCCGCCGACTGAATCCACTCCGGCCACGATCTTTGCGCCGCCGGTCAGCTCGGCGACGCGGTCCTGCCAGCCGTCGCTCTCGGTGGACACGATGCGCTCGATGCCCTGGGCCGAGAGTTCCTCGACGCCGGCGTCACGACGGACCAGGCCGATGACGTTGATTCCGCGGGAGGGCGCCAGCTGCGCCAGCAGCCTTCCAACGGCGCCGTTGGCGGCATTCTGGATGATCCAGTCACCCTCGGAAAGCTCCAGCCAGTCAAGCAGGGCGAGGGCAGAGAACGGCATGGCGACGAGCTGCGCCGCAACCTCGTCGGTGGCACCCTCAGCCACCGGAATGAGGCCCGCCGCCGGGGCGATGAAGTACTCGGCCCAGACACCGAAGGTACCGCCGGTGGCAACCCGCTGGCCGATGCTGAGGTGCTCGACGCCGTCGCCCAGGGCGTCCACCACCCCGGCGGCCTCGGTGCCCGCCTGGGCAGGGAGCGTGGGCTTGAAACCGTAGGTGCCGCGAACGGTCCAGAGGTCGTGGTTGTGGATTGCTGACATGAGGGTGCGGACCCTCACCTGGCCGGGGCCGGGTTCCGGTGTGGCGATGTCCTCTACCTGCAGGACGTCCCATGGTTCGCCGAATGTGTGCTGACGAATAGCGCGCATGATTGCCTTCTCTCGTTGCCGTGCGGTTACGGGGAAAACAACCACGGGGCCGGGTGCGGTATTCCACCAGCACGGGCCGGTCGGCGGAGCTGGGGGTGGGCCCCGTTTTTGCCTGCCGTGAAATCCATGTAGACTCGTACGCAGTTGTAGTGTTGCGCATTTTGTATTTCAAGCGGCGAAACCCAGACGGGCCAGCCGCTTTTTCTGTAGAAGCGGGAAACGAACGCCGCGACTGAGACTACCCGACAGTCGGGATCGGTTTCATATTTCCAGAAGGATGTTTTAAAAATGGCAACAGGTACCGTGAAATGGTTCAACGCTGACAAGGGCTTCGGCTTCATCGAGCCAGAAGATGGCAGCGCCGATGTGTTCGCTCACTTCTCCGCTATCAACTCGAGCGGCTTCAAGTCCCTCGACGAGAACCAGAAGGTTAGCTTTGAGACCGAGCAGGGCCCCAAGGGTCCTCAGGCCGTAAACATCCAGGTCGTCTAATTCGACTTAGTGGTCAATGACCACTGAAATAGGGCGGGAAGCAATTCCCGCCCTATTTTGCGTTAACGGCTAATTCCGGACGGCTCAATCACTGAGATACTGGCTCATTATTCGGCGGTCTGAATGAGAGGCGGGGAAATGCTGCTGGGCCAGGGCGTCGAGGCTCGACATAGCGCGGTGCACCCCGATCAGGACCAGCACGAACCCGGCGACGGCCAAGGCAATGCCCGTGGTGGTCCAGAAGTTCGGTCCGGAACTGATCTGTTGCGGTACTCCCAGGAAGAGCCAGGCCAGGATGCCGGATACCGTCAGGAATAGGCCAAGGGTCGTAGCGCCCGCCGATTTTTCTACTGTGAACTCATTCATGGCATATAACCTACCCTCGCCGCGGCCTCTTTCGGCTCGATTATCCAGGAATCGCGACCTATGGTCGCTGCCAGGTCGGTCATTGGTGTTCAGCAGATCACGGGTTGGTGCGGTGCCGGGGCGACCGCGCAGCCGGGCGTTCCAGCACCCACCGGACCAGCAGTCCGGCAATCAGGGCCCAGAACGCACCGCCGATGCCGGCCAAGCTCAGGCCGGACGCCGCGATCAGGAAGGTCACCACCGCGCTCATGCGCTGGCCGACGTCGGACAGGGCTGCTGCCAGCGCCGACGCCATGGTTCCCATCAGGGCCAGACCGGCCACCGCCTCGATCAGGCCGGGTGGGGCGGCGGAGACCACGGTGACCAGCGCTGCTGATGCCGCCGCCAGGATGAGGTAGCAACATCCGGCGCTGACCGCAGCAATCCAGCGGCGACCCCGGTCCGCACCCGCCGTCTCACCAGCCGAAAGCGCGGCCGAAAGTGCCGCCAGGTTGATCGCATGACCGCCGAACGGCGCCGCCGCGGCCGTCCCGATGCCGGTGACCAGCATCGACGCCCGCCACGGCGTCGGGTAACCGAAGGACTTCAGCACGGCCACGCCGGGAACATTCTGTGATGCCATCGTCACGACATAGAGCGGGAGAGCCAGGCTGGCAACCGCTTGGAGGCTGAACTCCGGCGGGGTCAGCTCGACCGCGGGTGCGGCGGCACTCCAGTCCAGTGCAATCCGGTTCACCGTCAGGTAACCGCCGATCACCAGCAAAGCGCCGGCCAGGGTGAGCGGCACCGCCCATCGCGGGGCGAACCGGGTCCCGATCAGCCAGATGGCGAGCACGGGAAGCACCAGCAACGGGATCGTGCCCAGGGCGCGGAAGGGGGCCAGGCACAGGGGGAGCAACACCCCGGCGAGCATCGCCTGCGCCAGCGTGGTCGGAATCCGTCCGATCAGCCGGCCCAGGGCAGGCACCGTTCCGGTTGCCACGATCAGCACCCCGGTGACCAGGAAGGCGCCGACGGCGGCCGGCCACCCGCCATCGTACGAGGCCGCTCCGGCCAGCAACGCCGCTCCTGGGGTGGACCAGGCCAGGGTCACCGGGACCCGGTACCTTACCGAGAGAAGAATCATCCCGAGACCGAAGAGCACGGTCAGCGCGAGCAGCCCCGAGGCGGCCTGCTGCTCCGTGGCGCCGGTGGCCCGCAGCCCGGCCAACACCACGGCAAACGAAGAGGTGAAACCCACAAGGGCGGTCACCACCCCGGCCAGCACCGGTTCCCGGAGCGGGGTGTGCACAACTGCGGAGCTGGCGGGTGGCACGGGACTGGCTCG
Organism: Arthrobacter sp. CAN_A212; assembly: GCF_015752345.1. NCBI lineage: Bacteria > Bacillati > Actinomycetota > Actinomycetes > Micrococcales > Micrococcaceae > Arthrobacter > Arthrobacter sp. CAN_A212. The sequence continues at coordinate 72,956 of NZ_JADOUT010000003.1, read as the reverse complement.
CAATCTGGCTAGCGGAAGGATCGCATGTTCCGTAAACAGAACGCTGCTATCGTAGCCGCAGGAGGCACGCAATGACCAGCAACACCACACCCGAGCGTCTGACCGCCGTCGGCCGCAGAATCAGGGAACTGCGGGAGGGGCAACGGGTTTCCCTCTCCGCGCTCGCGGCCCGGGCCGGCATCGGCAAAGGGACCCTGTCGGAGCTCGAGACCGGTCAACGCAACCCGACGCTGGAAACCCTCTACGCCCTGGCGGCACCCCTGCGGGTGCCGCTGGCCGTGCTCCTGGGAGAGGAACTGGGAGCCGAGGCCAGCGACGAGGCGGTCACGGCCCGGTTGCTGGGAGTCCGCCACCACGACGACGGCGGCATTACCGAGGTCTACTGGCTCGCCATCGCGCCGAACGGGTCCCGGGTGTCGCCACCGCACGGGCCGGGCGTCTCCGAGCACCTGCTGGTGGTGAGGGGGAGCGCAACGGCGGGGCGCACCGGCGAGCAAGCGTCGATACCCACCGGCGGGTTCCACGCCTGGGCCAGCGACACCGAACACTCCTATGGCGCAGGTGCTGAGGGGGCGGTCGCCGTCCTGACGATCACCTCCCCACCGCCTAGTGGAAACCCGACCCCCTAGCGGGGCTGCAGCATGCCCGCGCTCGCGGTGCACAGGCCCACAAAGGCGCCCAGTTCCTCAAACTGCTCCGGACGGGGAGGCAGATGGTGGGTGAGTTCCGGGGAACGGACCACCACCGCCCGCCATTGCCCTCGCGACACCGCGACGTTGATCCGGTTGCGGTTCAACAGGAATCCGATTCCCCGCGGCGCTTCCGCAGCCGAAGAGCAGGCCATCGACACGATCACTACGGGGGCTTCCTGACCCTGGAACCGGTCAACGGTTCCCACCCGCACACCATCGAGCCCGGCTGCCGCCAGGGCAGCCTGGATCTTCTGGACCTGTGCGTTGTAGGCAGCCACCACCAGGATGTCCTCTGGCTCCAGCGGCCGCGCGACGGCGTCCGGGCCGCCGGTCCACTGCAGCCCCAGGTGTTCCGTGACCTGGCTGACTACCTCGTCGGCTTCCTCGGCTGACGACGTGGTGTTGCCGACGTGCGGAATCAGCACGCAATCCACACCCGCCGGTTTGCCCGCCAGGAAGCGCTGCCTCGCCGCCGGAGCCGCCTCCAGTTTGCCGTCGTAGGACAGCCGGGACACCACCGCGCACAGGTCCGGGTGCATCCGCCAACTGTCGGCCAGGAAGTACCCGAACTCCGGCGGGAGGGTGGCGTGCCCAGCTGATAGCCAGCCTAGGGCCGAGGTGTCCACCGGTTCGGGGTGGCTGCCCTGGGTCACCTGTGGCAATTGCTGCGGGTCGCCGAGCAGCAAGAGTCGCTTGGCCGCCCGCGACACTGCGAGCGTGTTGGCCAGCGAGTACTGTCCCGCCTCGTCGATAACCAGGAGGTCGAGTGAACCCGCCGGCACCTTGCTTCCCGTCATGGTCCAGGCGGTGCCGCCCACCAGGGCGCCACCGGGCGAATCGAGGAGTTCCGCCAGACCCTCGTCGGTCTGGTGCCCCCAGGGGGCCTGGGCGTCGCTGGTCTTCTTGGCCGTCCGGCCCGCCGGTACGCCTGCAGTAAGCGCCTGCTGGATCATGTGCTCAACCACCTTGTGGGACTGCCCCACCACCCCCACCTTCCAGCCGTCGGCCACCAGGGCAGCGATCACATGGGAGCCGACGTAGGTTTTGCCGGTGCCAGGTGGCCCCTGCACAGCAAGGTAGGAGTGGTCCAGGGCGACGACGGCGGCGGTAATGGCGGTGACGTAATCGCCGTCGACCACGGTCGGCAAAGACTGCCGCCCGGAAAGAATAGGCGCGGACCGGCGCAGCACCTCAAGACCCGGGTTGCAGGGGAGGTCAGGCAGCGTGGATCCCACCTGGATAGCCAGCTCGGACAGGGCCGCGCGGATGGAGGCGGTGGCAACCGGTTGGTCGGGAGTCAATGCGATGGGCAGCTCGCTGTACTCGCCCCCCTTCGTCCGAAGCCTCTCCCGGACCACCAGCACGTCCCGGCCCCCGTCGTGGCTGCGGGACACCACCTCGGTGCCAAACCAACCGGCCCGCGGGGAGGTTCCGCCCTCCGCCTCAAGAACAAGGTCCTCCGGCAACGGCGGAGCGAACATCCTGAACACCTTCTTGCCCGGTACAAATTCGGAGCCGTCCGAGGCCACACCCGTCAGCTTCAGGGTGCGCACGGGGTTGCTGCGGGAGGTGGGACGTTCCCAGCCGGACAGTATTTCCGCTTCCTGCACCACGAAAAGGGTGCGGGTGTCCGGCCAATCCTCGATTGCCTTGTCCAGCCGGTCAAAGTGTTCCCACCAGAACTGTTTGTCCTCGCGGCGGTGGTAGCCGACGGCGGCCGCGACCATCGCCACGGTCTGCTCGTCTGCGGTCAGGGCCCGGGTCAGCGGGAGACCCTCCAGATAGTCCAGCAGCCGGGTCTCCTCCGGTCTGGGCTCCTGCACCACAGTTGGTTCCTGGGCGCGCGACGCTGCGGGAATGATCTCCCGTTCCGCGGCACGGTCGAGCAGCCAGTTCCGGAGCCGGAGCGTCGACAGGCAGTCATATTCGTTGTAGTCGCGGATACCCGCGAGGATCTCAGCGGCCAGTGCGCTGTCCCCGGCATCCCGGGCGGTGCAGTAATCCGCGTAGGCCACCACCGAAGCTCCAGCGTCCTTGACATACCCGCTGCGCAGATTCTCCCCCATATAGAGGGGCTCCAGCTTCTTGATGCTGTACGAACTCTCGGAGATGCGCAGGCTATGCCGGACGGTCTCATAGAGGTCCACCAGGACGCCGTCGCGGAGGAGCGCGTCCACCGCGTCCTCGCCCACCACGTGGGCAAGGGAAAGATTGCGCAGCGCCGTCTTCTCGTAGGAGGCGTAGTGGTAGATGTGCAGGTCCGGGTACTGCGCGCGCCGCCGGGCCACATAGGCCAGGAAATCGGTGAAGGCGTGCCGTTCCTCGCCGCGCGAATGGGCCCAGAGCGGCCGGAATGGGGGAGGGTCGCCGGGACGGTCGGGGTTCTCGACCACGCCGAACAAATACTCAAGCCCCCACCGACCGGCGTCGTCCTGCCAGAGGGGATCGCCCTCGAAGTCGAAGAAAATGTCGCCCTGGCTCGGTGCCGGAAGGGTAGCGAGCGTGTGGTCGGACAGCACCCGGTAACTCAGCGTGGCGGGGAGCCCGTCCTTGCCGGTGTACTGGACGCTGCCGTCGGGCTGGGCTGAGCCGGTCTGCATGCGGGCCTGGTCGCGGAGCCGGAGCAGGCTTCTGTCTGTGGTCGGGACTTCCAGGGCGGCAAGTTCGTCGATGGTGTGGATACCGTCGGCGTGGAGCTTCGCCCGGCGGGTGGTGCTCATCCCTCCCACCAGCAGCAGGTCACGGGTGTCGGCAACCTGGACCTGGCAGTAGGGGCAGCGGCCACAGGCGCTGTGGTCCGTGCCTCCCCACTGCACCGGCTCGTGCTGGTTGCGGTGGCGGTCGACCAGATTCAGGAACCGGTCCCGGCGCTCGCGGAACACGGGCAGGATGTCGGCGAGGCTGTGGATGCTATGAGCGCCGTTCCCGAGCACCAGGGTGACCTCGGACGCCGTCGGGATGCCGGCGGCCACGAGCTGATCGCCGTACGCGGCCAGTTGCAGCAGCGCGCTCACCTTGGCGTGGCGGGCCAGCTTGGTATCCCAGACCGCATAGGAGCCGTCAGAGGTTTTTACCAGGAAGTCGGACCGGCCGTGGAACTGGCCGTCGAAGAACGCTGCCTGGAAGACGACGTCGGCTCCGGAACGGAGTGCGGCGGTCGATTCCCGGTGTTTGTCCGCCAGCAGGGTGCGGTCCATGCCGGTGGCGGGAACGACGTCGTACACGCCCGTCCCGCTCTCGGGGTTCCAATCGCCGTGCTCGGCGACCAGGGCCTCAAGCACCCGGTGTTCATGGACGTCGCCGAGGACTGCCGTTCGCTCCAGCATGGCATCCACCTCGAACTCCGGGCGGGTGGCGCGGCCCAGCTTCTCGTCCAGGATGTAGAGCAACCGGTACTCACACTCGGCTGCGGTCACCAGATCGGTGGCAGAAAAGATCAGGTCCGGCGGCTCACCGGGGAGTGTGGGGTCGAGAAGAAACACTGTGCCTCCCAGCGGCTGCAACCTTGAAGCTGTTCACGGTATCCGGACGGTTTCAGCTAACCATCCGCCACTGACAGTGTGACATTTCCAACGCCCACCAAATGCCGGTGGCGGAACCGGCTGCGGTAATTTGGAAGGACCGACCATTCTGGAGAGACCCGCATGAGCCCCCGCATCCTGTTCCGTACCGTCGCCGTCGCCGAGGCCCTGACCTGGGCGTTCCTGCTCCTGGCCATGTTCCTCAAGTACGTCACCGAGACCACCGAGGCGCTCATCTCCCCGGCCGGTGGGATTCACGGGTTCGTCTTCCTGGTGTTCGTCGTGGTCACGGTCTTTGTCTGGGTGAACCAGCGCTGGTCCTTCAAGACCGGGCTGCTGGGCCTGGTCTCGGCCATCATTCCCCTTGCCTCGGTGGTCTTTGACCAGACGATGGAACGCCGCGGGAAGCTCGACGGCGGCTGGCGGCTCGCGCCGGGCGCCGACACCCCGCGCGGCCCGATCGAGCAGTTGCAGGCGTGGGTGCTACGCAAGCCTTTCCTCGCTGCCGCCGTCACGGTAGTTGCGGTTGCCGTGGTTTTTGCCGCACTGCTGGTAATCGGCCCACCGGTTCCCAGCAGCTAGTAGGTTGGTAACCCACCACTTTCTTCGATAGGCCCCCATGCCCAGCACACCCCAGACCCCCGACGACGAGCGCTTCTTCCTGCACGAAGGCCGAAAGTGGCGCCGCGCCGATCCGAGCCTGCCCGACGACGTCGCCAAGCAGTTGCTCTCCCAACTGGGTCGTGCCCGCTCAGCGGTCAACAAGCACCGCAAGGCCAAGCAGGAACCCAAGGTCAAGGACGCGCGCCGCCGCGTGCAGATCGCCAAGGAAGGGCTCGGCGAACGCGGAACACCCTGGTGGGAGCAGTCGCCGGCCGAGCGGCAGCAGCGCTGGGAGAAGGCCATCAAGACCCTCGACGAACTCCGGACTCCCGACGACGGTCCGCAGCAGGCAGACAAGCCCTAGTCGATCTAGCCCCGGGCAATCCCGGTCTTGGCGGGTGCGTTGTGCCCGGCGCAGACCCACCGGACGCCCCCGCCCGCGATCCGGGCGCGCAGCAGCTCCTCCGTTCGCCGTGCCTGCGCCTTATCGGTGATCGACAGGCGGTAAAACTGGCTGAGCTCTCCGGATTTGGAGACCATCACTGCATCGCCTGAGAACAGCACCTCACCAAACTGGAACGCCAGGTGCCCGGGGGTGTGTCCCGGCGTCGGGAAGGCGGTGAGGCCCTCGAAGATGCTTTGCTCGCCGGTCAGTTCCCTGACCTCCGCCGGATACTGGGAGGGAAAGGCCCTGGCAAGGAACCGCCGGAAACGGGTCGGCGGCGGAACCTCGCCGCGCAGGATCGCGGCATCCGCAGCGCCCAGCCACACCGGCACCTTGAGGGTCTGTTGCAGTTGCTTCACTACGCGGGAGTGGTCGGCGTCGTAATGGGTCAGCAGGATGTGGGTGACCGGGCCTATCACTGGTTCGGCGTCGCGCAGCTCCTCCAACAACCCGGTGTACCCGCCGCGCATGCCCGGGTCGATGATCGCCGTCGACCCGTTGCCGCTGACCACGTAGCCGTTCGAGCCTCGGGACCGTTCCAGTTGGTAGCAGTTCTCGGCGATCAGTCGCATGGGGGGATCCTCGTTCTCTCCTCTAGTAGCTCAAGGATATGGCGATAATCGTCCCCGGTAGCCCGGGTCATGCCGAGTTCGCAGGTGCGGTTGCACGAGGCGTGGGCCGAGGCATTGAAGCCGGCAACCTCGACGGCCTGCCGACTCGTGGCGGACGCGGTGAGCTCGGGGTGAAGCATCCCGCGGTCACCGGCGAAGGCGCAGCACCCCCACGTTTCGGGGACCAGTACTTCACCCGCGACGGCGCTGGCCACTGCCTCCAGTGCTGGGTTCAGCCCCAGCCGCGTCGAGGAACACGTGGGATGCAGTGCCAGCGACTCGAGCGGTTCAACGGTGCCGAGCCGGGGCAGCACCCGGTCGGCCACAAACTGCACCGCGTCCAGTACCACCAGCGGTGGCCGGCCGGTTGCCACCAGTTCAAGGGAAGCGTGCTCAAGCGCGCCGATCAGCCCCTCCGTGCAGGAGGAGGCGTCGCAGACGATCGGGAGTTCGCCGTCGTGGGTGGCCTCCCGCAACGCTGCGACGGTTTTCGCCCGCATCGTCGCTTCACCGGCGGCCATGCCCTTCGACGACCACGGCGTCCCGCAGCACAGCCCATCAATCCCGGACGGTACCAGCAGCGACAGCCCCGCGCGCTCGCAGAGCACCGAGAAACTGTCCTGTACCCCCGACCCGGTCCCAGCCGGCCCAAACATCGTCCCGACGCAGGCCGGAAAGTACACGGCATCGGGCGCCGCGGTGGGGGTGGCCCGCGCCCGCCGAGCTCCACCCGACGGCAGGTCGGAAGAATAGAGGGGCACCGTGTCGTGGCCCAGCACCGTCCGGGCCAGCCGGTTCGCCGGAACGACGACGGCGCCGGGAACCTTCGCGGCGGCGTCGAGCACCAACCCGCCCCCGCGCGTGATCAGGTTCCACCGGTGTGCCGCCCCACTCCATGCCAGATTTACCGCTGGTCCGGCGTCCTCGCGGCGCAGCCGTTTGACCAGTGATCCCGTGTTGATCTCCACCGGGCACGCGGTCTGGCACATGCCGTCGACGGCGCAGGTCTGGACCGACTCGTAGTCGTAATCGTTCTCGAGCCGCGCCACCAGGCCGGTGTCGCCGTCGAGCCGTGCCTGCTCGATGGCGCGCAGGGTCACGATGCGTTGGCGCGGCGTGAGGGTGATGTCCTTGCTGGGACAGACGGGTTCGCAGAAGCCGCAGGAGACGCAGCGGTCCACCTCGGGGGCTACCAATGGCACGGTCTTGATATGGCGGAGGTGCGCCTCCGGGTCGTCGTCGAGGATGATCCCCGGGTTGAGCATCCCGGCCGGGTCGAACAACTGCTTGAGTTCACGCATGACCGAGTACAGCTCATCGCCATACTGCCGGCGGACGTAGGGTGACATCATGCGCCCGGTGCCATGCTCGGCTTTCAGCGACCCGTTCTCACCCAGCACCAGGTCCACCATGTCCTCGGTAAACGCCCGGTACCGCTCCAGTTCGTCGGGGGCCGCGAACCGGTCGGTGAGCATGAAGTGAATGTTGCCGTCCTTGGCATGCCCGAAGATCACGGTGTCGCTGTAACGGTGCTCGCCGAACAGCCTGGTCAGTTCGGTGCAGGTCCGGGCCAGCGCAGGGACAGGAACCACCACATCCTCCAGCAGGGCCGTGGTGCCCGGCGGCCTGGCACCGGAAACCGACGCATACAGGCCCTTGCGTAACTGCCACAGGCTCGCGCGGGCCGCCGGGTCGGAGCTGAATCGGGCAGGTTCGCTGAGCCCGAGACCTGCGAGTAGTCGTGGCTGGTTTCCCTGCACGTCGTCGAGTTCAGCCGGCGACGACGCCGAATACTCCACCAGCAGCGCGCAGTGCTGCAGAATGTCGAGGCCGCGGACGACGTCGGGAGCCCCTGTCAGGGTCTGGCCCACCTTCAGGGAGACGGCGTCCATCAGCTCAGCGGTCGCCGCTCCTGAGTCGACCAGGGCGGGCAGGGCTGCAGTAGCGGTGTCCAGGTCCGGAAACACCAGCAGGCCGGTCGCCGCGAACTTCGGGCGGGGAATGGTCCGGAACACGGCCTCGGCGATGAACCCCAGGGTGCCCTCACTGCCCACGATCAGATGGGCCAGCATGTCGGCGGGGGTTTGGAAGTCCAGCAGGGAGTTCAGCCCGTATCCCATGGTGTTCTTCATGGAGAACTGGTGGCGTACCGTCCGCACGGACGCGGGGTTACCCCGGAGCCGCTCGGATAGCCGCAGCAACCCCTCATGCAGGTCGGGTTCGAGGGCCCGCAGTCTGGCGTCGGCATCGACGGCCCCGGTGTCGACGACGGTGCCGCTGGGCAGCACCACCGTGACCGATTCAAGCGTCCGGTACGCGTTGTCCGTGGTGCCGCAGTTCATTCCCGACGAGTTGTTTGCCACCACCCCGCCGATGGTGCAGGCCGCTTCGCTGGCGGGGTCGGGCCCGAACTTCCTCCCATACCGGGCCAGCCGCGCATTCAGCGCCCGGACGGTGACGCCCGGCTGGACCCGCACCCGGGCGCCGTCGTCGAGCACCTCGATCTCCCGGAAGTTCCTGCGCACGTCGACGAGCACACTGTCGGTGACCGCCTGCCCGCTGAGGCTGGTGCCACCAGCTCGGAGCGTCAGCGGAATGCCCTGCGCGGCGCTGGCCCGAAGCAAGGCCCCCACCTCTGCGGCGTTGGACGGCACCACCACCGCCTGCGGGATGAGGAGGAAATGCGAGGCGTCGTGCGCGTTTGCATGCAGGTCGATGGCGCGGGTCTTGACCTGCCCCGGGTCGGCGACTGCCGCCCGCAGGGCATCGAGCATCTGCGGTGCCGGGCGGGCGCTCAGTGCTTCGCCTTGTACTGCACTGGTTCGGGCAGGCCCGCCTGGCGACGGATGCCGGCCGACAGCCTTTCGATCGACTTCAGGGCGCTCGTGAGGTCGTCGACGCCCACGGGGAAGGGCATATTGTGGATGGTTTCGCCGGTCACGGTTGCAGCTTCTGCCACCCGCCGCAGGTCCTCGTCGTCGTCGGGGGACAGGCCCACCTCGGTCAGCGTATTCGGCAGCCCCACCCGGGTGGTGAATTCGACGAAGTCCCGGATGTCGGCGCTGGGCGCGCCCTCAAGGACCAGTTGGGTGAGGGACCCGATGTTGACCTTCTGCCCGTGCGCCAGGCCGTGGGTCTGGTTAGCGGCGGTCAGCCCATTGTGGATGGCGTGGGCGGCGGCCAGCCCACCGGACTCGAACCCGAGCCCGGACAGCAACGTGTTGGCCTCCACCACCTTCTCCAGGGCGGGGGTGACTACGTTGTCGCGGACCGCGTCGAGCGCCGGCAGGGCGTTTTCCCACAGCACGTCCCACGACAACCGGGCCAGGGCTGTACCGGTCAACGTGGGCAGGCCGCCTGCCATGGTGTTGGCGAAGGACTGGGTGGTTGCGCGGGCTTCAAGCCAGGTGGCGAGGGCGTCGCCCACCCCGGCGGCGAGGAACGACGCCGGCGCGTTGGCGACCAGCTGGGTGTCCACCAGCACCAGGTCCGGGTTGCGGGGGAAGAAACGGTACTCCTCGAAGACGCCGTCGTCCGTGTAAATCACTGCCAGAGCGGAGGTGGGCGCGTCGGTGGAGGCGATGGTCGGCACGGTGACCCAGCGGATCCCTGACGCGAAGCCCGAGGCTTTGACCGCGTCGATGGTGCTGCCGCCGCCCACTGCCACGATGACGTCGGTCTGATGCTCGGCGATCAGGGCGGTCAGCCGGTCGACCTCGTTGGCGCTGGGGACCCCGCCGAACCCCACCCGGGTGGTGGGCAAACCAGCGGCGGTAAGGGAGGCTTCGACGTCGTGCGCTACGAATCCCCAGACCAGATCGTCCGCCACGATCAACGGTTTACTGCCCAGCGGGGTGAGGAATTCGCCTACCCGGTGGATAGCGCCCTTCCCCTGGACGTACCTGGCCGGGCTGATCATGGTGCGGACCTGCATGGGATTACTCATCTCAATCTCCTTTGATAGAGGGTGGTCTACTGCCAGCGTAGGCCTCCGTCGCCTGGACGGCACCGCGTATTCTCACAAGGCGAGAACGGAAGTTGGAGGCGGCGGTGATTAACGGCAGACTGCTGGGAACACGAGCTCAATCCCACGACCCAAAAGGCAGGCGCGCAGTGATCTTCATCGTCGTCAAATTCAACGTCAAACCAGACTGGACCGACCGGTGGCTCGACCTCACCCGCCAGTTCACCGAGTCCACCCGCAACGAGCCCGGGAACCTGTGGTTCGACTGGTCGCGCAGCGTCGAAAACCCCAACGAGTTCGTCCTGGTCGAAGCGTTCCAGGACGATGCCGCCGGGGACCACGTCAACAGCGCCCACTTCCAGCAGGCAATGCAGGACATGCCGCAGGCACTCGTGGAGACGCCGCACATCATCAGCGAGAAGATCTCCGCCGACGGGTGGGGTCGCATGGGTGAGCTGACCGTCGAGTAGGTTGCCGATGGCTTGACGGACCGGCGAAGATGGGGGTATGGGACGCAACGATGCTCTGACCGGCATGGCCTCGGTGCAGAAGGCTTTTGCTCTGCTCGACGTCGTCGCCGCCGACGAGCGTGGACTGTCCGCCAAGGAAATCGCGACAGCCCTGGAGATGCCGCTCCCGAGTGTGTACCGGCTCCTGAAAACCCTGGTTGAATCACGGCATCTGGTTCATTTAAAGGAGGAGAGTCGGTACGCCCTCGGCTACAAACTGCATGCCCTGGATGCGTCGCTGCACCGCCAGATCGGAACGCCCTCGGCCGTCGCCAGGCTGGTGCTTGAACTGCATTCGAGGGGCGACGCCGCCGCCTACTATGCGGTGCACCGCGGCGATCATATTGTGGTGGCCCACGTGGTGGATTCCCCGACCCGGCGCCGCATCACCCCCATGGGCTTCGGTTTCAACGACGCTGCGCACGCCACAGCCTTCGGCAAGATCCTTCTCGCCGGGATGGACCCCACACGGCGGCGGGCGTTCCTGGGCAGGCAAGGGCTGCCCCCCATGACGTCCAACACCATCCGGACCCGCGACGAATTGGAGCTGGAACTGGAGAAGGTCAGCGCGGGCGGCATCGCCGTCGAGCGCGAAGAGTTCATGATCGGGTCGTCCTGTCTGGGGGCGCCGGTGCGGAACGCGGCCGGGCAGATCGTTGGATCCGTTGCGGTTTCCCTCGACGCGGCGGACTTTGATCGGCGGGCGGGGCGGATCGCCGTGCTGCTGCGTGACACCGCCGACAAGGTGGGCCGTGCGCTCCGGGCCACCTCAGTGTTACCGCAGCGTCGATAGATTCTCGATAGCATCGAGCTATGGAGAACCAGTCTCAGTTGTGGGGTGTCATTACTGAGGTGCTGACGTGGGTGGGGCTGGTGCCGGGGATTCTGCTGATTCTCATCGCCTGGATCATCCGCACCTCCCAGCTCGGCTGGACCGCCACTGACGCAGTGGTTTTCGTCACCGGCGAGGGCATCGGCTATCGCTGGCATGACCAGGAATACGAGATCCGGGAGGCCCTGTTCTCCTTCAGGGAGGGCAAGGACATGGTGCCGGGCACCGAATTCACCCTTTACTACAACCGGCGGGATCCCGACCAGTACTCCCTGACTGAACCGGTCCCACCGGCGCACTCGCTCAGGGTCCTTGGCTGGGTCCTGACCGGGATTGGTGCGGTCGCCGCGGTGGTGGGGCTCGTGCTGATCTTCGTGTGATGTTCCGGCGGGTGTGGTCCCGAGCCTCGGCTCGGGACCACACCCCTTGGCGGTCCTCCCGACCGCCTTATAGGGCCGACGTCGCCAGTTGCTCCGCGATGTACTCCGCCTGCCGGATCGCCAGCGCCACGATGGTCAGGGTCGGGTTGGCCGCCGCGCCCGTCGTGAACTGCGAACCGTCGGACACGAACAGGTTCTTCACATCGTGGGTCTGACCCCACTGATTGACCACGCCGTCTTCCGGGCGCTCGCTCATCCGTGCGGTTCCCATGTTGTGGGTCGACGGGTACGGCGGGGTGTGGTGCGAGGACAGGGCGCCCACCGCCTCGTAGAGTAGCGACGCCTGCTGGTAGCCGTGGTTGCGCATCGCCGTATCGTTGGGGTGATCGTCGAAGTGGACGTTCGGGACAGGCAGGCCCAGCCGGTCCGTCACGCTGGTGTTCAGGGTGACCCGGTTGGTCTCCTGCGGCATGTCCTCGCCGACAATCCACAGACCCGCCGTGTTCTCGTAGTCGTCGAGCAACGACGCGAAGTTCGGACCCCACGCTCCCGGGTCCGCGAAGCTGGCCAGGAACGCCGGACCCAACGCAATGGTCTCGAGGTAGTAGCCACCCGAGAAGCCGCGGTCGACGTCGTGCCGTGACTCGTCAGCCACGAGACCGGCCATCGTCTCCCCGCGGTACATGTGGACCGGCTTGTCGAACTTGGCGTACACCGAGCCGGTGGTGTGGCGCATGTAGTTCCGGCCCAGCTGGCCGGAGGAGTTGGCCAGCCCATCCGGGAACAGGGGAGACCCGGAGAGCAGCAGCAGGCGCGGCGTCTCGATCGAGTTTCCAGCCACCGCCACGAGGCGAGCCTGCTGGCGTTGGAGGTTCCCGGCGTCGTCGATGTACATGACGCTGTCCACGGTGCCTTCGGGGGTGTGGGTGATTTGCACGGCGTGGCAGTTCGGGCGGAGGTCCAGCTTCCCGGTGCGCAGTGCCTTCGGGATTTCGGACACCAGGGTGGACCATTTGGACTTGTTCTTGTCGCCCTGGAAGTTGAAGCCGTCCTGGATGGAGGCGGGCCGGCCATCGTAGGGTTCGGCGTTGGTGCCGTACGGACCGGTGGCGTAATGCCGGTAACCGATCCGCTCGGCGCCAGCCGCGAGCACCTTGTAGTTGTTGTTGGCGGGCATCGCCGGGCGCCCGTGGCGGTGGGTGCTGCCGATTTTCTGCTCGGCCTTGTCGTAATACGGTGCCAGATCGTCGAGGGTGATGGGCCAGTCCAGCAGGTTGGCGCCGTCGATCCGCCCGTAGGTGCTGCGGGTCTTGAACTCGTGGGCCTTGAACCGCGGGGTGGCGCCGGACCAGTGGGTGGTGGTGCCGCCCACTGCCTTCACCAGCCAGGCGGGCAGATTCGGGAAGTCGCGCGCAATCCGCCAGGTGCCCGACGTCGTCCGCGGGTCCAGCCAGGCCATCTGGTTGAACGATTCCCACTCGTGGTTGATGTACTCGTCGTGCTTGATGTGGCCGCCCGCTTCGAGGACCACCACCTTGATGCCCTTCGCGGTGAGTTCGTGGGCCAGGGTGCCGCCGCCCGCCCCGGAGCCGATGATGACGACCACCGAGCCGTCGTCCAGGCCGAAGTGTGCGCTGTCAAAGTGTTCAGCGGTCTCGTTGCTCATATGGTCTGTGCTCCTTGAACTTTGTCCTGGCCCTTGAAGAGGTCCTCGACGGGCTCTTCGCCGGTGCTGTCTGCGGCGTCCCTGACCCGCTGCGGTGCCTGCTGCGCGATGTCGTAACCGAGCGGCCCAATTTCGGTGAGCGGCTCGTCCGCCTCCTCGACCCGGGGGTTGGGGAGCCAGTCCAGGTCATCGAATCCGCGGTGCAGGTAGCCGCCCTTGGAGAATGACTCGCCCTCGTAGCCGAAGACGTCCCAGACTTCGGGGTCGTCATAGAAGTTCAGGACGGTGGTGCGCCGGATGAAGCCGAAGAACTCAAGGTCGGCGATGCGCTGCAGCACGGCGAGGGCGCGGTCGTCGGAGAGGTCGAGAAAGTTCTCACCGCCCTGCTGGTTCAGCGTCAGCAGCCCCTGGGTCAATGCCACCCTGAACCAGGTGGATTCGTTGGACTCGGTGATGATCTTGTCGGCCATCCGCTCGTACGGCCCGTCCGGAATCTTCGGGTGCGGGAACGCCACCCGGATAATCCGGACCAGGATCCGCCGGGCCTCCTCCGTCAGTTGCAGCTCGTTGAGCGTCGAATACTTAGCGGGATACGCCATTGTTAACTCCCTTGGGTGTGGTTGGGAACGAGAATGCCACGGCCGACCAGCTTGCCGCTGTCCAGATCGTGCATCGCCTGGACGGCGTTTTCGAGGTCGTACGTCTGGGTGTGTAGGGTGACCTGGCCCTGCGCAGTGAGGGTCATAAGTTCCACGAGGTCGAGGTAGGTGCCCACGAGATTTCCCACGATGTTGATTTCCCGGGAAATAATCTCGATGGTGTCGATGCTCACTGCCCCGCCATAACCGATCGTGTAGTAGCTGCCACGGTTCCGCAGCACGTTCAGCCCGAGTGCCTCAGTGCCGTGTTCACCGACGAAGTCGAAAACCACGTGCGCGCCGCCGCCGGTGATCTCGAGGAGCTTCCCGCCGTCGCCCGCCTGGGACAGCGTGTGGTCAGCGCCGAGTGCCGTCGCCAGCTCGAGCGCCTCCTCGGACGTGTCGACGACGGTGATCTGGGCCGCCGTGAGTGCCTTCAGGGACTGGATGCCGATGTGGCCCAACCCGCCGCTTCCGATCACGACCGCGTGGGTTCCGGGGTGCAGCAGCGGCGCGGCCTTGCGAACCGCGTGATAGGCGGTGAGGCCGGCATCGGCCAGGGCGGCGATGTCGGCGGGCTTGAGCGACGGGTCGAGTTTCACGACCGAGCGGGCGTTGGTCTTCATCACCTCGGCCATCCCGCCGTCGACGTTCAGGCCAGGGAAGGTGGAGTTTTCGCAGTGGGAGTCCTGACCTTCGCGGCATGCCAGGCAGAGGCCGCATGTGACGATCGGGTGCATGATCACGGTGTCGCCGGGTTGGACGTTGGTGACGGCTGAGCCCACCTCCCGGACCCACCCGGCGTTCTCGTGTCCGAGAATGTAGGGGAGTTTGGGGTGCTGGATGGTGTCCCACTGCCCCTCGATGACGTGCAGATCGGTGCGGCATAGGCCCGCAGCGCCGATGTCGACGACGACGTCCCACGGGCCGGTTACCGTGGGTTCCGCCACGTCATCGATCAGCGGGTCTTCCTGGTAGCGGTGTACCCGAACGGCTCTCATGGTCCTCCTCGGCGATGGCGTACGCGGGCAGGTTCCGACGGACTTCCGGCGCTCTCCCAGCGGTAAATGAGTGCTGGTGCAAGTGTGCCCGGCGTCACATCGATAGGGAAGGGGGCTTATCGCGGGGTGAGAATCCCGCTGCCGCGCTGCAACGGTGCCGGTTGGGCGGCTGGCGGCCCAGAAAAGTGGCCGACCCGCATCGAAGCGGTGGGGCCACCACTAGCCTGCGGGGCCGCCACTTTTCCGGGGCGCCACGCTAGTGTGTACGACTGTATACAGCATTCTTGCGTTTCGGGATATGATGGGTTCAAAGGCGTAACCAATCCTGGAAGGGATACTAGCAATGACTGCTGTCGACACATTCGGTTCCAAAGACGTACTCGAGGTAGCGGGAGCTGAGTATCAGATCTTCCGCCTCGACGCTGTAGAGGGATCAGAGAAGCTTCCCTACAGTCTCAAGGTGCTCCTGGAGAACCTGCTCCGCACCGAGGACGGCGCCAACATCACGGCCGACCACGTGCGTGCCCTGGCCAACTGGGACCCCGAAGCTGAGCCCGACACCGAAATCCAGTTCACCCCGGCCCGCGTGATCATGCAGGACTTCACCGGTGTGCCCTGCATCGTCGACCTTGCCACCATGCGCGAGGCGGTCGTCGAACTCGGTGGAGACCCCAAGCGCGTCAACCCGCTGGCCCCCGCCGAACTGGTCATTGACCACTCGGTGCAGATCGACTTCGCCGGCAACGCCAACGCACTCGAGCGCAACATCGAGATCGAGTACCAGCGCAACGGCGAGCGGTACCAGTTCCTGCGCTGGGGTCAGACCGCGTTCGACGACTTCCTGGTGGTCCCGCCCGGCATGGGCATCGTCCACCAGGTCAACCTCGAGTACCTGGCCCGCACGGTGATGACCCGCGAGGTCACCACCGACGGCACCACCGCCCTGCAGGCCTACCCCGATACCTGCGTCGGCACCGACTCGCACACCACCATGGTCAACGGGCTCGGCGTCCTCGGTTGGGGGGTCGGCGGCATCGAAGCCGAGGCTGCCATGCTGGGCCAGCCCGTCTCCATGCTGATCCCTCGGGTGGTGGGCTTCAAGCTCACCGGTGAGATCCCCGCCGGTGCCACCGCGACCGACGTCGTGCTCACCATCACCGAGAAGCTGCGCAAGCACGGCGTCGTCGGCAAGTTCGTCGAGTTCTACGGCGAAGGCGTCAGCGCTGTGCCCCTGGCCAACCGCGCCACCATCGGCAACATGAGCCCGGAGTTCGGCTCCACTGCTGCCATGTTCCCGATCGACGACGTCACCATGGACTACCTGCGGCTGACCGGCCGCTCGGATGAGAACCTGGCACTGGTCGAGGCCTACGCCAAGGCTCAGGGCCTGTGGCATGACCCCAGCAAGGAGATTGCCTTCTCCGAGTACCTGGAACTGGACCTTTCGACGGTTGTCTCCTCGATCGCCGGCCCGAAGCGTCCCCAGGACCGCGTTGAACTGACCAACGCCAAGCCTCAGTTCCGCAGCGACCTGGAAAACTACGTGCACCGCTCGGTCGAGGAAGAGGGTGCGACCGTCGATGAGGCCCTTGAGGAATCCTTCCCCGCCTCCGACCCACCCTCGTCCAACGGTGCCGCCACCAAGATCGACGATCACCCACACGAGACGGTCACCGAGACCGAAGCCAACCGCGACTCGAGCCCCGTGGAGGTCACCACCGCTGACGGCCGGAGCTTCACGCTCGACCACGGTGCGGTCACCATCGCCTCGATCACCTCCTGCACCAACACGTCCAACCCGTCGGTGATGATGGCTGCAGCAGTGCTGGCCCGCAACGCCGTCGACAAGGGCCTGATGTCCAAGGCCTGGGTCAAGACCTCTGTTGCTCCCGGCTCGAAGGTAGTCACCGACTACTACGAAAAGTCAGGCCTGATCCCGTATCTGGAGAAGCTGGGCTTCTTCGTTGTCGGTTACGGCTGCGCCACCTGCATCGGCAACTCGGGTCCCCTCGATGAGGAGATCACCCAGGCCATCCAGGACGCCGACCTGGCCGTCACAGCTGTCCTCTCCGGTAACCGTAACTTTGAGGGCCGGATCAACCCGGACGTCAAGATGAACTACCTGGCATCCCCCCCGCTGGTGGTTGCCTACGCACTGGCTGGCACGATGGACTTCGACTTCGCTGCCGATCCACTCGGCCAGGACGACGACGGCAACGACGTCTTCCTGCGCGACATCTGGCCGAATCCGGTCGAGGTGCAGCAGATCATTGACGAGTCCATCGACAAGGAGATGTTCAAGACGAGCTACTCGACCATCTTCGACGGCGATGAGCGCTGGAAGTCACTGCCGACCCCGGCCGGCGACACCTTCGAGTGGGATTCAAAATCCACTTACGTTCGGAAGCCTCCGTATTTTGAGGGCATGAAGTCCGAGCCTGAGCCAGTCACCGACATCGAGGGTGCACGGGTTCTGCTGAAGCTGGGAGATTCGGTCACCACTGACCACATTTCACCCGCCGGTTCGTTCAAGTCAGACACTCCCGCGGGCCGGTACCTGCTGGAGCACGGTGTGGAACGCAAGGACTTCAACTCCTTCGGCTCACGCCGCGGAAATCACGAGGTGATGATCCGCGGGACATTCGCCAACATCCGGATCCGCAACCAGCTCCTTGAGGACGTTGAGGGTGGATTTACCCGCGACTTCAGCCAGGCAGATGCGCCACAGGCTGCCGTCTACGACGCTGCAATGAACTACCAGGAAGCGGGAACACCGCTGGTCGTCCTGGCTGGTAAGGAATACGGCTCGGGTTCGTCGCGTGACTGGGCTGCCAAGGGCACCGCGCTCCTGGGTGTGCGCGCAGTGATTACCGAGAGCTACGAGCGGATCCACCGCTCCAACCTCATCGGTATGGGAGTGCTTCCCCTGCAGTTCCCCCAGGGGCAGAACGCTGAATCGCTGGGCCTCACCGGTACCGAGACCTTCGCGGTGTCAGGCGTCACCGAACTGAACAACGGCACCACCCCGAAGACCGTCACCGTTACCGCTACCCCCGAAGATGGCGGCCAGCCGGTCACCTTTGAGGCAGTGCTGCGGATCGACACCCCCGGTGAAGCCGAGTACTACCGCAACGGCGGCATCCTGCAGTACGTCCTGCGTCAGATCGCCGTCTAGCAGCACACCCTGTCGCCTGTCGACGCGTCCGAATGGCTGTTCCATGAGTAATGTCCTAGCCCACACTCGTGGATAGGGTGCCTAAAATTCAGGTCCTACTTATAGGAGCACCAAGTGTCTGAACCGGTTGAAAGTGTCTGATCCGGCAGATTCGACGGGACGCGTCGACGGCTCAGTGGTCTTCCGCGTGCTGCGCAGCGAGATTCTGGCAGGTATTCATCCTCCCGGAACACCGCTTCGCGAGGTGGGCCTTTCGGAGCGCTTTGGCGTCTCGCGGACTCCCATCCGCGAGGCGCTCAGCCGCCTCCAGCACGAGCGTCTGCTGGAGCGCGCGGCGAGGGGTCTTCAGGTACCGCAGATCGACCCGCAGGAGGTCATCCAGATCTATGATCTGCGGGTGATGCTTGAACAGGAAGCTGCCGGCCAGGCGTCCAGCAGTCGAACCGCATCGGACATCATGCGGCTTGAAGCCCTGGTGGAACGGGATCGCGATCTCGGCTACCCTGACGATCAGACACGCATCCGCTGCAATATCGAGTTTCATACGGCGGTCAGCACAGCGGCAAATAACCGGGTACTGCAGGATCTGCTGGAACGGCTCTCCACCCACCTCATCAACACCCCACGGTCCACCCTGTCAGTGGGAAACCGGTGGGAAGATGCGCTGGATGAGCACGAAGCTTTGGTGAAGGCCATAGTTGATCAACGAGCCGACGATGCGCGCCAGATCGCCCGGCAGCACATGGAAACCGCCCGTGCTTTGCGGCTTGAACTGTTGAAATCGGCGGCGAAGACCGAGTAGCTCTCCTGCAGACGCTGGTTTCAACCAAAGGAGTGGCTTAGGTGCAGACGCGTGGTGGGGCAACCGCTCGGGTGTAGCTACGCCACTTTTTTGCGGTTTCGGGTGGCGTCCTGACCCGGGATTGAGTCGAATGCCATGTGCTTGCTGACATTTCCGAGCAGCACCGCCGGGGTATCCAGCAGATAGTTGGCGCCAACGGTCCACGGCCGGCCCGATCCTTGCCGATGAAACACGTCGGCTGTCCGCTGAACGTATCCAGAGGAAAGGTCCAGCAGCGGACGCCGCGACATGCCCGCCTCCGGCACCGGGATCGCCACCGTGTACCCCTTGCGGTCCATGTACTTGAGCAACCGGCAGACATACCGGGAGCTCAGGTCCGATCGCAGCGTCCACGACGCATTCGTGTACCCCACGCAGTACCCCAGGTTAGGGACCCCGGTGACCAGCACCCCCTGGTGGACCCACGCGTCACCGAGATCAACCGGGACACCGTCAATACTCAGCTGTGCGCCCCCGAGCGATTGAAGGGCGAGTCCGGTAGCAGAGACGACGACGTCGGCAGCCAACTCCCGCCCCGACTCAAGCGTGATCCCGCCCGGCGTGAACCGGTCGATCCGCTCGGTCACCACCGACGCCTTCTCCGATGTCAGGGCCCGGTAAAAGTCACCACCCGGAGCCACACAGAGGCGTTGCTCCCAGGGATTGTAGGCTGGCGTGAAATGCTCCCGGATCTGCTGCTCGTCCTTGAGGATGCCGCGGGCCTGACTTCGCAGGTACGCCTTCGCTACCCGCGGCAGGCGCATGCAGAGCTGGTAGAACGCCAGCGGATACACCACGTTGCGGGCCCGGGCTACACGGTGAGCCGCTCCAGCGGGCAGGACCTTCCGGGCAGCATCGGCGATCCGGTCGCGGCGCGGCACCGTCACCAGATAGGACGGTGAACGCTGCAGCATGGTGACGTGCGCGGCGTCGTCGACCATTGATGGCACAAGAGTGACGGCGGTGGCGCCGCTGCCGATCACCACGACCTGCTTGCCGGCGTAGTCGAGATCGGCCGGCCAGAACTGGGGGTGGACCACCTTGCCGGCGAAGTCTTCAAGGCCGGGGAAGTCTGGCTGGTAGCCCCTGGCGTAGTTGTAGTACCCGGAGCAGACGTAGAGGAACGAGCAGGTGATCGTTCGCCGACGGGCGGCGCCGTCAATCTCCAGTTGCAGTGTCCAGCGGGAGGTTGTAGAGGAGAAGTCGGCGCTCACCAGCCGGGTCCCGAAACGAATATAGGGGTTCAGCCCCGATTCTTCGGCGGCGTCCTGCAGGTATCGAAGGATTGATGCCCCGTCGCCGATGGATTCCGGCGCGGTCCAGGGCCGCCAGGGGTACGTGAGGGTGAACATGTCGGAATCGGACCGTGCGCCGGGATAGCGGAACAGGTCCCAGGTGCCGCCGATCGCATCGCGCGCCTCGAAGATGGCGAACGACTTGTCGGGGCATTCGGTCTGCAGACGGTGGCCTGCGCCAATGCCCGAGAGTCCCGCCCCGATGATCGCGACGTCGAGGTGCTCTATGGGGGAGGCCATGAGTCCATTATTGGGTACCGTCCGCTCGACTGGCCAACGTTGTGGAAAGTGCCCGCAGGTGCTAATCCTTGAGGGCACCAAACTTCCCACAATTTACGGAGTCCCATATGACAGGCAACGACGACGAACTGCGCACTCTCAGCGAATGGAGCCGCCAGCTCACCCAGGCACTGCAGATCCTCGACCTGGAGGTGGACCACGAGCGGATCGTGGAGGTCGCCGCCCAGACGTCCGAGACGGTGTCCCCCAACGCCGGGGCAATCAGCGCGTTCCTGATCGGCTATGCGGCGGGCACAGCTGACACCAGCGGCCGTAAAGGTTCGGACGACGCCGTGCAGTCAGCGGCCGACGTCGTCATGCAGGTCCGTGCGAAAGGCCTCGAAGACGGTCCGGACGCCAACGGCTGGACGAAGACCGCCCAGTAGCAGGGGTCTTTGCTCGGTCAGTCACGGTATTTGCCCGGCCAGTCACCAAAAAAGTGGCTCACCCGCAGGAAAGTGGTTGCTAGACCACGATCCTGCGGGTGAGCCACTTTTTTGCGCCCTGGTGGACGCTGGGAGCTACGAGATGGGCTACGAGATGGAAGCCTTCGCGGCTGCGGCGGATGCCGTCGCGTCGCCCTTCGTCGGCTCCAGCCGCACGATCACTGCCTTCGACACGGGCGTGTTGCTGCCCTCCGCGAGGTCCTCCAGGGGGACCAGCACGTTGGCTTCCGGATAATACGCGGCGGCACAGCCACGGGAGCTCGGGTAGGAGACCACGCGCCAGTTCCGCAGCACGCGTTCCCGGCCGTCCTGGTATTCGCCGCGGATGTCTACGTACTGACCGTCAGTGAAGCCCAGCTCGGCCAGGTCCTCCGGGTTCACGAACACCACGTGGCGGCCCTTCTTGATGCCACGGTAGCGATCGTTGTGACCGTAGATGGTGGTGTTGAACTGGTCGTGGGAGCGGAGGGTCTGCAGGATCAGGGTGCCTGCTGGACGCTCGACCGGCTGCAGGTCGTTCACCGTGATGATCGCCTTGCCGGTGGGGGTGCTGAAGGTTCGTGAATCGCGTGGTCCGTTCGGCAGCACGAACCCGCCTTCCCGGCGAACCTTCTGGTTGTAATCCTCACACCCGTCGACGACGTGCGAAATGTGCTCGCGGATCACGTCGTAGTTAGCTTCGAACCCATCCCAGTCCACGTTCACCTTGTCGCCGAGCACGGCGCGCGCGAGGCGGCTGACAATAGCCACCTCGGAGAGCAGATTCGGTGCGACGGGATCAACGGTGCCGTGCGATGGGTGCACGGCGCAAACCGTGTCCTCCACCGTGACGAACTGCGGACCGTTGGCCTGCATGTCGATCTCGGAACGGCCCATGGTCGGGAAGATGACCGCCTCTTTCCCAATCACCGCGTGTGATCGGTTCAGCTTGGTGGAAATCTGCACCGTCATGTCGGTGGCCTGCATCGCTTCTTCGGCGGCGAGCGTGTCCGAGATCGCTGCGACAAGGTTCCCGCCGAGTGCGACGAAGACCTTAATGTCGCCGTCGCGCATCTGGCGAATGGTTTCCACTGCGTCAGTACCGTGGTCCCGGGGTGGGTCGAAACCGAACTCTTCCTCAAGGGCGTCGAGGAACGCCGGCGGCATTTGCTCCCAGATACCCATGGTCCGGTCGCCCTGAACGTTGCTGTGCCCGCGGATCGGTGATGCGCCGGCGCCTGGCTTGCCAATGTTTCCACGCAGCAGGAGGAGGTTGATGATCTCCTTGATGGTTGCCACGCCCTTTTTCTGCTGCGTGATGCCCATGGCCCAGGTAATGATGACCTTGTCGGCCTTGATGTAACGTGCAGCCAACTCATCGATTTCCTCGACTGAAAGCCCCGTTGCTTCGAGGACAGCACCCTCGTCCAGCTGGGTCAGACTGACTTTGAGTTCGTCAAGACCCTGACAATGCTTCTCCAGAAAATCATGATCCAGGACCGTTCCTGGGTTCTCCGCTTCGGCGTCGAGGACCCGCCGGCAGATGGCCTGCATGAGGGCCATATCGCCGCCGATACGGATCTGCATGAACTGGTCGGCAATTTCCGTGCCACGACCAAGGACTCCCTTGACCTCCTGAGGGTTTTTGTACCGCTTCAGTCCCGCTTCGGGGAGGGGGTTGACCGCAACGATCTCGGCGCCGTTCTCCTTCGCGTGTTCCAGGGCCGTGAGCATCCGGGGGTGGTTGGTACCCGGGTTCTGGCCCATGATGATGATCAGATCAGCCTTGGCGAAGTCGTCGTATGCGACAGTGGCTTTGCCAATTCCGATGGTCTGGCCCATCGCCCAGCCAGAGGACTCGTGGCACATATTGGAACAGTCGGGAAGATTGTTGGTTCCGAAGGCCCTGACGAACAACTGGTAGGAGAACGCAGCTTCGTTCGAGGCGCGGCCGCTAGTGTAGAACGCTGACTGGTGCGGGGTCTCCAGCCCGTTCAGCTTGTCGGCAACCAGGGAGAACGCCTTCTCCCAGCTGACCGGCTGGTAGTGATCGCTGTCCGCCGGCTTGTAGACAGGCTCGGTCAGGCGGCCCTGCATGCCCAGCCAGTATTCGCTTCTGGTGAGTAGATCGGTGACTGAATGCTCGGCCCAGAACTCGGAGGACACCAGAACGGGAGTTGCTTCCCAGGTAACAGCCTTTGCGCCGTTCTCACAGAACTCGAAGTTGCTACGCTTCCCCGGATCGGGCCAGGCGCAACTCATGCAGTCGAAGCCATCTTTCTGGTTCAGTGC
This sequence comes from Arthrobacter sp. CAN_A212, assembly GCF_015752345.1. Classification (NCBI taxonomy): domain Bacteria; kingdom Bacillati; phylum Actinomycetota; class Actinomycetes; order Micrococcales; family Micrococcaceae; genus Arthrobacter; species Arthrobacter sp. CAN_A212. The sequence continues at coordinate 49,787 of NZ_JADOUT010000003.1, read as the reverse complement.
GAGCAGGGTCTTCCGTGTCCGGTTAGGGCCCATGTGCTTGATCGCCGGCTGCATTGAGTGAATGACACCCGGGACACCAGCGGCCCATTCCTTGGGTTTGCCAACCTCGATGTCACTCTCGTCGGCTTCTTCTACGTGCGGATTTGTGCGGACCATTTTCCACTTCTCTTTCTTACTTCGATACCCCAGACTTAGCAGTCAGCGCCGCGTACCGCAAGGTCCGGTCGATGTCGGGGGCCGAGTCTCGTGCATATCTGACCCATCAGGGCAGTAGTCTCGACAGGTGAAACCGTTTCTGCTGATTGCCACCCGTGCCGAGGACGCCGCCGCCGACGGCGAGTACCAGGCGTTCCAGCGTTTCGGCGGGCTTGAGCCGCACCAGCTACACCGTGTGCGTGCCGAATCCGGCCCGCTGCCGCACATCGACCTTGAGTACTATTCGGGCATCATGGTGGGTGGCAGCCCGTTCAACTCATCCGACCCGGAACACCAGAAGTCCGAGGTCCAGCGGCGGGTGGAACGCGATATCGGCGGGTTGTTGGATCGGGTTGTCGCCGCCGACTTCCCCTTCCTCGGCGCCTGCTACGGCGTGGGCACCCTTGGGCGTCATCAGGGTGCCGTGATTGACAGGACCTTTTCCGAACCAATCGGGGCCGTGCCCATCACGGTGGCCGCTGAGGGCACTGCGGACCCGCTACTGGCCGGGCTGCCGTCGTCGTTCGACGCCTTCGTGGGGCACAAGGAAGCCTGCACCACCCTGCCCGACGGCGCCGTGCTGCTCGCGTCGTCGACAACCTGCCCGGTCCAGATGTTCCGGATCCGCACCAACCTTTATGCCACCCAGTTCCACCCAGAGCTCGACGTCGACGGGCTGATCCAGCGCATCGACATCTACCGCGACGCCGGGTACTTTCCTCCGGAAGAGGCCGAAAACTATATGGGTCGCGCCCGCTCGGCGCGGGTCGAGTGGCCAGCGGCGATTCTGCGGAACTTTGTCACCCGCTACGCGACGAGCTAGCTGGGTGTCTGGATCGGGTTTCGTTCGGCAGCAGCGATGTCCTCTGCCAGATGCTGGAGTTCCAGGCTGAGCTGGTGCGCACGGGTGCCCAATGAAGAGGGGCCGGTCGGTGTGACCGGGGCGGTCGCCGCCTGGCCACCCATTCGCACGGGTGAGTGGGGCTCCGCGGGCCGCGACGTATCCGCCGCGAGATCACTGGTCCCAGCACCTCGGGAGGGGGGCCGCGGGGCGGCGTCGTGGACTACCTCGATGTCGAAGACCATCTGGTCCGCATGATGCCAGGTAGTGAAGACCTCCACGGGGGCTCCCGCCGCGTCGAGGCTGGTTCCTTCAAGGACCAGCACCGGTGTGTGAGGTGCCATGCGCAGCAGGGCGAGCAGCTCGGCGTCGGCCGGTGCTGCCCGGATCTGGCGCTTGCCAGCAACGATCTCGATACCGTACTTCTGGCGCAACACTAAATGCAGTGAGGTGTCCTGCAGCTCCTCGGCGGTCAGGGTGGAACACAGGGGGAGCGCAAGCCACGTGTGGATCAGGGCAAGGGGTGCCCCTTCCACCGAACGCAGCCGCTCGATGGCCAGCACCTCGGGGGTGCCAAGCGCCGTCGCGAGGCCCTGCGCCGGCTGCACACTGAAGGACAGCACTTCGGTAGTCACGGACACGCCGGTTTCGGCGATCTGTGTGGACAGGCCGGGCATCCGGTGCACCAACCGGTGATGTTCCCGGCGGGGCGAGACAATACTGCCGCGCCCCCGACCACGATCGATAAGCCCCTCCGCGGTGAGAGCGCCCAGCGCCTGGCGGACCACCGAACGCGATACACCGTAGCGCTCCTGCAGCTGGGCCTCGCTGGGAAGCAGCGTGCCCGGCGGCAGCGAGTGGTTCACAATCTGCGCTCGCAGATGTGCGCTCAGCTGGTGGTGCAGGGGCAGGCTGCTGTCGGGATCGACCGGGCGTTCCTCAAACTGATAAGTCTTCATTTGCACTCATCATCCCAAACTCTGGGCGCCTCCCCGTTCAATGGCTAGCGGCCAGGCGCTAGCCCTGCCGGGCGGTCTGCCACACATGGTCCCACCCGGGAGCGAGCTGGGCTGCCCGGCGGAGGGACAACACCAGGCTCGCCTCGCGGGCGATGCCCTGGCCGGCAATGTCGAACGCGGTGCCGTGATCCACCGACACCCTGACGACCGGAAGGCCCACGGTGATGTTAACGCCGTCGTCGCCGTACACAGCCTTGAACGGGGCGTGACCCTGATCGTGATAGCAGACAATCACCATGTTCCACTTGCCCTTGACGGCTGCTGGGATGAGCGCGTCAGCGGGTAGCGGGCCGGTCACATTGATCCCCGCCGCGCGGGCGGCTTCGACCGTGGGTGCCAGGATGTCGGCGTCTTCGTCGCCGAACAACCGGTTCTCGCCGGCGTGGGGGTTCAATCCAGCCAGGCCGATGGGCTCGTCCGGGTTGCCGAGCGCCTTGGTGAACGCGCTGACCAGGTCGATGACGCTGCGGGTGCGTTTCGGGGTGATGTCCTCGATGGCCTGGCGCAGCGACACGTGGGTGGTGAGGTGGAAGAAGTACAGGTCCCCAGCGGAGAGCACCAGTGAGAAGTTCTCGACGCCGAATTCGTGCGCGAGCAACTCGGTGTGACCGGGCCATTTGTGGCCGCCAGCATGCATAGCCGCTTTATTCAGCGGGGCGGTGACGATGCCGTCCACCTGACCCTCGCGGGCCAGCCGGCAGGCTTCGACGACGAAGCGGTAGGAACCGTCGCCGGCGTCGGGGTGGAGCTCCCCCAGAGGCACATGTGCAAGGGACGGCCCGGTCTGGATCAGCTCGATCGTGCCGGGCTCATTGGTGGCTTCGGCGACGGAGCCGATGACGCGGACCTTGTCCAGATCCCCGCCCACGTTGAAAACGCCGGCGCGCATCGCGGCCTCATCGCCAATCACGATCGGGCGGCATTCGGCGCGCAGGTCGTCGTGGCCGAGCAGCGACTTCGCGGTGATCTCTGGGCCGATACCCGCCACGTCGCCGATGGTCAGGGCAAGAGTAGGGATGGTCATGGAAGTGCCTCCGAGGATGGGGATAAGTTGCAAAGTTGGTGGACAATATCGGTCAGCGAATCGGGGGTGCCGAACCCGCCGGCCTTGGTGACGACGCGCAGCCCGTGGGCGGTGCCGCCGTCGACGACGCCGACCGGCACGCCTTCCTGCAGGGCGCCGGCCACGACCACGGACTGCGCAACGGTTTCCCGCAGGACCGCGCGGGCACCGTCCCCGCCCATCAGGACGAGCGCCGCCGCAGTGGATTGGGGCAGGATTGATTCGGCCAGGACGACGCCGGCAATCGCCGCCAGCCTGTCCGCAATCTCCGCGCCGGTCAGGGCATCAGGGGTGTTGCCACGATCGGTGGGGGAGAGCAGCAGGGTGGCCTGCTGCGCAACGGACCGCTCCTGGGCGGCAGCCCACGCCAGGGCCGAGGCCCGGCTGCGGACGTCGGTGAGGGCGGGACGCAGCACCAGCAGATCGTCGTCGGCCGATTCGTTGATCAGCCGCTCAGCCTGTCCTCGGGACACGTCATGCAACGAGCTGACCACAATCAGGACCGGTCCAGTGGGAGAGCTGGCTGAACGCGACAGGACAGAAAGTCCGGCGTCGGATCCCCAGCGTGACGCCAAAGCGGCCGCCAAGCCGGCCGAGCCGACCGGCACCGCCCAGGGACCCAGTTCGCTGAGCGCCGCGGCCAGCTGGTCTAGGTCGGCGTCGGTGACTGCATCGACGACGACGGTGGCACCTTCGTGCCCTGACGCCTCGGCCAGCCGATGGGCCTGCTCCGTCGCCGTGCCGTTTCCGAGGCGGATGCTGCGGCTGCCGGGGATCAGGGTGGACAGATCGCTGGTGCTCACAGGGGTCACCGGGTCCCGTCCAACGGACGTGGATTCGACCGGTTCGCCGTTGACCAGCAGCTGGCCCTGAGCAACCGTGCGGCCCATCGCCGGGTACGCGGGGCAGACGACGGCGAACGCTCCGGCGTGATGCTGCCGCCAGGTATGCAGCGCACCGTCAATCTGGGCCGGGATGCTGCCGCGCATGGTTGAGTCGATTTTGACGTACAACCGGTCGGCGCCTGCAACCAGAAGCCGCGCGACGGCGTCGGCAGTCACTGCGGAGGCGGCGGCGGGCGGCAGCGCCCGGGAATCGGTTACCGTCGCGAGCGTGCTGCCCGTGTGCTGGGGGTCGAGCCCGCCGAGGGCGAGGCGGGAGGTCCACCCCGCGCCGGCGAACTGGACCAGCGAATCGTTGGCCCCGGTCAGGTCATCGGCTGCGATACCGATGACCCGCGCCGGGCCGGAGGGGGCAGAGGTCACGGATCAGCCTGCGGTGAGTTGTGGGTTCCGGCGGGACGGCCGTCGTCGTGCGGAGCCGCGGCGGCGCGCGCGTCGCCGTCGGGGGCGTCATTCTCGCCGTAGAGGCCTCCCTGGCGTTTGAGGACCCAGCTGGCCAGTAGCGGCGCGAAAATCGCCGTGACGAGGACGGCCGAGGCGACCTGTGCCGTGGCAACTTCAACGAAGGGAGCGAAGGTGGGATCGGCTGCAGCGACGACGGCGGGAGTGGCGATCGAGTTGCCGGCGGTCGTGGCGGAGGCGATGCCGATGCCGGACTTGTTACCGCGGCGCAGGATGAAGCGGTAACCGAAGTAGACCAGGGCGCCGGTGATCAGGGTGGCGGCGATGCCGACGAAGATGCCCGAGAGACCGCCGGTGAGGACGTTGCCGAGGTTGATGCCGGTGCCGAGGGCGAAGGCGAAGAACGGGATCACAATGTTCGGAACCGGGCGCATGACCTCGGTCCATTTGCGGTCCAGGTTGCCGACGATGAACCCGAGGATCAGGGGGATGATCGCGGCCAGCAGGACGAGGAACGGGATGTTGCCGAGTCCTGAGATGCCGAGGAACAGCAGCGTGAAGAACGGGCCGTCGTTGACCGCGGAGGCCATGTAGGCGCCGCGGTCCCGGCTGTCGCCGTAGCGCCCGGTGAAGGCGAGCCAGAGACCGCCGTTGCTGTTATCGAAGGAGGCCAGCAGGGCAAGGATGGAGATGCCGAGGATCCCGTCGATGCCGACCATCAGGCCCAATGCGGCAACCAGGGCGGCCGGAATGATGGTCTTGAAAAGGAGGATGACCCCGGTGGTCGCGAGGACGGGGCCGGAGGTCTTGGCGGTGATCTGCATGCCGGTAGCGAAGATCAGGATCGCGATCAGGGGGAGTGCCGAGTCCTTGAAGAGGGCGGTGGTGAAGCTGCCCATCTCCAGGAAGGCGGGGAAGAAGGTTCCGACGATCGACCCCAGAATCAGGGGAATGAGCATCAACCCGCCGGGGATGCGGTTCATGCTGTCGAACAGGGGGACGCGGGACTTGGGAAGGGATTCGGCTACCATGGCGAATCTTCTCTCTGGTCGGGGCTGTCGCAAAACGACGGCAACTCAAAGTTGTACGGACAAGATGTACCTACACTAAGAGACCAGGGACGAGTGATGCAAATTAATAGTGAGGATGATCACACGCGATCACAGTAATTGGCAACGGTATCCTGGCTAAGCCTTACCCAAGACAAGGGTCGAGCACAGCCCAAGCCCGGCATTGACGACGTTCAGGGCGACCCCCGTCTCAATCACGGTGCGGCTCCGTATCCGCTGCAACAGTCTGTCCCGGTGGAGTGTCGCAGCGGGGTCGTTCAGAATGGTCAGCCATACGTCAGTGACCGTTGTGCATTGGATGACGGCGCCGGTCACCCCGCGGACCAGCCAGGTATCCCCAGCAGCTTGCACGCTGGGGATACCTGGCAGGCCGTGGCAGAGGGCGTTGATGGTCTGCGCCGCAATCAGCCGGTGACGGAGGGTGCTGACTGGGCCGAGCACCTCATCGGCAGTGACGGTCCGCCCGCAGGCGCCACACATTACCCGGCGCTTCTTTCACGTGCGGGACAAATACTGGGAATCATCACTGCATCACGTCGCCGGAGTTGGGCCCCAACGTTTGTCCGACGAAGAGGTTTCCGCCGGGGTCGCTGGCGAGGAGCAGGGCGACGGGTGCAACTTCGGCCGGAGTGCCGAAGCGGCCCAAGGGAAGCTCCCTCCGTTTGGCGGCTTTCCAGTCTTCAGAGATCCCCTCCACCAGCGGTGTTTCAATCGGTCCCGGAGCTATGCAGTTGACCAGCACATTGTCGCCAGCCACCTCGAGGGCGAGGGATTTGCTCATGCCGATCACACCCGCCTTCGCCGCACTGTAATGGCTGAGCCCAGTGCCGCCCTTGATGCCCAGCTGGGACGAAATGTTGATGATCCGCCCCCACTTGTTCGCCCGCATGTCTGCGACCACCTCGCGGCAGCAAAGGAAGACCCCCGTCAGGTCGACCGTGATAGTTTCCTGCCACCGGGCCAAAGACATGTCCTGAAGCGGTGATTCGGTGAGCAGTCCCGCGCTGTTGACCAGGATGTCGATGCTGCCCAGCTCCGCCCGCGCTGCAGCGAAGCCAGCCACCACGCTAACTTCCTCCCCCACGTCGACGGTAATCGAGTGGGGCGAGGGCGTCCGGTCCAGCACCACCACCCGCGAACCGGTTGCCCTGAAGGCCTCGGCGATTGCCGCTCCGATGCCGCTCCCACCGCCGGTGACGACGACGGTCCGGGCGGTACTCATGCCTTCATCTTGACCGTGAGGCCGCCGTCGACAATCAGGGACTGCCCGGTCACGTAGGCAGCGTCGGCCGAAGTGAGGAACCCAATCACACTGGCTACCTCCTCCGGCCGCCCCACGCGGCCCCACGGGATGTCCTGCCCCGCCCGTTCCAGGCCGTCCGGGCCGAGCGAGTTCACGGGATCCAGGGACTGCGGAGTTTCGATCAGTCCGGGAATGACCACGTTGGCCCGGATCCCGCGGGGACCCAGTTCGACGGCGATACTCCTCACCAGCCCGAGGATTCCCGCTTTGGCCGCCGCGTAGTGCGCGTGCTCCTCCCAGCCGTAGACTCCACCCGCGATGGACGAGACGGCGACCATGGCGCCGCCGTCGTCCATACGGGTGGAGCCGGCCCGCAGGGTCCGCAGCACACCGGTTAGATCGACGTCGAGCATGTCGTTCCAGCGAGAGTCGGATAGCTCACCCAGGGGTGCGTTGCGCAGCACGCCGGCGTTGGCCACCGCGTAGTCCAGCCGTCCAAACTCGGTGAGCGCCCGGTCTGCGAAGGTCTCCACAGACTCGGTGTTCCTCACGTCCACTTCCTGGATGCAGGCCTGGCCACGGGCCTGCTCCACCAGGTGGAGGGTTTCCTCCGGGTCGTGCGGATCGCCGGGGAACGTGCCGATGATCGAGCGGACCCCGCGTTGCGCGTAGTGGACGGCGAGAGCACGTCCAATACCGCTGGCAGCGCCGGTAATGATGGCTACAGGTGACTCAGGCACTCGGGTCCTCCAGCAGCTCCTTGGGGATGGGCTTCGCCATCATCATCAGCAACCCGGAGATCAGGGTGCCAAGGGCGCCGACCCACAGGGCCGCCGCTGTGGTCCCTGCGGCAGCGGTGACCACAGTGAACAACGCTCCGCCGAGGATGATGCCCGGCTGGCTCATCGCACCGATGAAGGCCAGCCCGGTGGCCCGGCAGCTGACCGGGTAGCACTCGGCCATGAAGTATTGGATGGCTGCGTACGGGCCCACCAGGAAGAAGAGCCCGACGCCGTAGGTGAGGATGATGAGGAAGGGGGTGGAAGCGATGGGGCTGAGCATGACCGAGAAGGAAATGCCGGAGATGATCCAGCCGATGATGATGGTCTTTTTCCGGCCAATGACATCGCCGAACCAGCCGTGGAAGACGTAGCCGAAGTAGGCGAGACCGTTGATGACGATCAGCATCCAGAAGGCGTCTGACAGTTCCACTCCGCGGGAGTTCACCAGCACCGAGGAACCCAGGATGCTGAAGACCATGATGCCGAAGAAGTTCACAATCCAGGCCAGGGAGAAGACGATCGTGTTTCGTCGCAGCTGTGGTTCCCAGATGCGCTTCAGGGGAGCCGTCGAGGAGTGCTGGACGCCGAAGGAGCCGGCCAGCGCGTGGGCTTCGTCTACGTTGCCGGACTTCTCCAGCTGGGTCAGCTTCTCGTGCAGTTCAAACTGAGGGGTTTCCTTGAGCTTCTTCGCGATCAGGTACACGATGATTGCCGCGGGGATGGCCGCCATGATGTACAGCGCACGCCACCCGAGGGAGGGTAGGAAGGCGAAGGCGAGGGCAGCCGCAAGCAGGAAGCCCAACGGCCAGCCGCCCTGGACGAAGGAGTAGTAGAAGCCTGGACGCTTGCGCTTCTTTTCGTCCTCAGTGACCTGGAAAACCTCGTTCATGTAGGTCGCGTTGACGGCCTGCTCCGAGAAGCCGAGCCCACCGAAGGAGCGAACCACCACGAGCATGGCGTTACTGATGAAACCCAGTCCGGCGGGGATCACCGAGGTGAGCGCTGACACGACGGCGGTGCCACCGACGGTGAGCATCATTCCCTTGCGCCGGCCGAGCCGGTCAATTACCGGGCCGATGCCGAAGCAGACGATCGCCGTGCCAACAGCAATCCAGGTGTTGATCGCGTAGGCCTCGGTCTCGGTCCACCCGAATTCTTCCTGCATGGCGGGAAGCAGCGTGCCGAACAACCCATAGTCGAAGACCGCGACGGTCCACGCGAGCAGTGCCAGGATCATCGCCGTATTGGTGTTTTTCTTGCTGAAGATGGGCAGCGCGCGTTTTTCGTCAGCGGTGGGCGTGGACAGGTCAATCAGTGCCGGAGCCTTCATGAGTTGGCTTCCTTTCTGGGATTGTCGGACAGGAACTTGTCGGCGATCTGGTCGAACGTCCGCCAGGTAACGCCGTCGTGCGAGTTGAAGTGCTGGATGAGGCGCTCAAGCATGAGCAGGACCTGGGGGCGGCCCGACACATCGGGGTGGATGGTCATGGTGAAGACGGCGTCGTCCATCTCCTGGTAAACCCAGTCGAACTGGTCCTTCCACATCTGCTCGATATCGCGGGGATTGACGAATCCGTGGGAGTTGGGGGCCGCCTTGATGAACATCATGGGAGGCAGATCGTCGAGGTACCAGTTGGCCGGGATCTCCACCAGGTCAGTTTCGTGGCCGCGCACCAGCGGTTTCATCCACGCCTCGGCGGGCTTGCTGTAGTCGATCTTCGTCCAGCTGTCGCCCACCCGGACGTAGTACGGCTCGAAGTCGTTGTGCATCAGGGAATGGTCGTACTTGATGCCCCGCTCAAGCAGGATTTCGTTGGTGATGGTTGAGAACTCCCACCACGGCGCCACATACCCGGTGGGTCGCCTCCCGGAGACCTGCTCAATGAGTTCGATCGACCGGTCGAGGATGGCCGTTTCCTGCTCACGGGTCATCGCGATCGGGTTTTCGTGGGAGTAGCCGTGGACCCCGATCTCGTGACCGGCCTCCACCACCATCCGGGTCAGCTCAGGGAAGGTCTCCAGTGAGTGTCCCGGGATGAACCAGGTGGAGGGAAGGTTGTACTTTTCGAAAAGTCGGAGAATGCGGGGACCTCCCACCTCGCCGCTGAACAGCCCGCGCGAGATGTCGCAGGGGGAGTCCTCGCCGCCGTAGGAGCCGAGCATGCCAGCAACGGCGTCGACGTCTACGCCGAATGCAATCTGTATGTTCTTAGTCATGGGTCAGCCTTTCGATGGGGTCAAAGCGGTCAGGGCGTCGCTGTCCTGCGGGACCAGGAGGCCCCGCCGGTGGAAATGTTGTTCGATGAGGGGGCGGGTCATCCCGAGGGCGAGAAGCAGTTGCAGCAGAATCCTCGCCTGCCCCGGGCGGAGGAGGCCGGACGGGATCGCCCCCGCGGCGAGGAGGTCCTTCCCGCCGCCCGTGCCATAGACCGGCACCACAGGTCCGGCATGGACCCGCGTACTTGTGACAACGACGGCGCCTCCGGCCGTCGCCTCCGCAACCGCCGTGCACAGGACGGGGTTAGCGTTGCCGATCCCCGTGGCCTCCAGCACGATTCCTGCTGCTCCCGCCGCCAGCGCGGCCTCGATCATCACTGCGTCGGCGCCGGGGTAGGAGGCGACGACGTCGGTTCGGGGGAAACCGACGTCGTCGCCTGTCTGGGGGGCGGGCAGGGGTTCGAAGCGGGCCGGGCGGGAGTCCATCGACACGACGCCGGTGCCGGTGACGCTGCCGGCCGGGATGCTGTCGGGACTGTCGAAGGCCGCATGGGCGGTGGTGTGAACCTTCCGCACTCCCGCCGAATGGAAGATCTGCCCGGCAAAGCTGACCAGGGCGCCTCGCCCACCCGCGTCACGGGAGGTGGCGACGGCGATGGCCCGCCGCAGGTTATCCGGCCCATCAGGAATGGCATGATCGGCGGCGTACTGGGCGCCGGTGAAAACCACGGGCCGCCAGTCGTTGTGGAGCAGATCGGCCAGATAGGAGGTTTCCTCGGTGGTGTCGGTCCCATGGGTGACGACGACGCCCACCACCAGAGGGTCGCTCAGCGCCGCTTTGACTTCCGAGCAGATGTCCAGCATGTCGGGGAAGGTGAGCCGGTAGGAGCCCTTCCGCATCACATCGACCACTTTGACCGGGATCGATCCGTACCCCGTACTCTGCAGCAGCGCCGCGCCAGAGTCTTCAGCAACGGTGGCGCCGCCGGCCGCGGCGGAGTTGCGGGAGGCAATGGTGCCACCGGTAGCCAGCAGCACCACGTACCGATCCTCGCTTGCGCTCATGGTCACCTCCAATTCGTTCGACACGCACCTACACAATCGTTTGGGTAAGCGGCAATCCGCGCCTGTCAGATGCTCCGCCCTGGGGCGATTTCCCCCAGACAGCCGACGTGAATGTCCTGTTTGCCCACGCAACCCAATCGTTTGGGTTGCGTTGAGAAAAAGACTAGGATGTGATCTGGATCTCGTCAAGAGTTCGGGTAAAAGTTTTCCTGTCTGAAACAATCGACGTACTACGCAATGGCTGGACGGAGGGGAAGCTTCATGGATGCATCAGGATCAGGATCAGGATCAGGCCGTGCGCCGATCACGCTGAAGGACCTGGCCAGCGAGCTGGGGATTCACCCCTCGACGGTGTCCAGGGTCCTGCATTCCACGTCGGACGTGGCCCGTGGCGCCGCGTCGTCGGCCACCGCCCGGAAGGTGCGGGACCTGGCCCGCGAGCTCGGTTATTCGCCGGATCCCCAGGCCAAGAGCCTCAGGACCCGCCGCACCAGGGCCCTCGGTGTGATCGTCCCACGGCTCTCCGACATTGTGCTGGCCACGATGTATGAGGGTATTGAGGAAGCGGCAGCCGAAAATAACTACTCGACCTTCGTGATGAATTCGCACGACAGTACCGACGAGCAGCGCCGGAAGGCCGAGATCATGCTGGCCCGCCGCGTGGATGGGCTCATCCTCGGCGACGCGCACGCCGGCAGCGACCTGTTACCGGATCTTCGTGCTCGACAGATCCCGTTCGTGCTCATGAACCGGCGGCACCCAGGGTTTCCCTCGGCGACGTGTGACGACGTCGTTGGTGGTGAATTGGTGGCCGACCACCTGTGGCAGGCAGGTCACCGCCGTGTCGCCCTGATCGCCGGAGAACCGTATGCGAGCACTGCCCTTGACCGTACCGCCGGGTTCCGGCAGCGCTGGCGGGATCTCGGCGGCGAGCTTCCGGACAGCTCGGTGATCTGGTCGCGTTTCGACACTGAGGGCGGCAGGGACGCAGCGGAAACCATCGTGGGGCAGCCCGGTCCGGCACCGACAGCGGTTTTCGCGGTCAACGACTTCGCGGCGATCGGAGCCATGGGAACCTTCCGCGCCCATGGCCTGACCTTGGGCCTGGACATCGCCGTCGTCGGCTTCAACGACACCTCGCTCGCGGCGCAGTTGCCTATTCCGCTGTCCTCGGTGCGCTCGCCGATGTTCCAGATTGGCCGTCAGGCGATGCTGATGCTGCGGCGGGTCATCAACGGCGAGCGGGTCGAGTCGGTCAGGATGACCCCCGAGCTCTTTGTTCGTGAAAGCAGCGCAGCGGCACCCCTCGATGAATCGCAGCGTTCACTGGCCAGCTGACCCCCAGATTCTGGACCTGATCTCCTTCCCTTCCGCGCGGGCGGCAAGGGCTTCTTCCATGGTGACCGGCGTGAAGGTTGTCCGCGTTCCCGGAGCACTCCGCGCCAGCAGATCCATATCGGAGCTGATGACGGTGGCCACCATGGCGTAGCCGCCGCCGGAGACTGCGTCGCGGTGGAGCACAATGGGTTCCTTGCCGCCGGGAATCTGGATGGAGCCGATCGCGTAGCCGGCGTCGACGATGTTCGACGGGTCGGAACCGGCACCGAACGGCTGGACCCGCGGCTTCCACGAGACTGACGGGCCGGAGTATCGCAGGCCCGTCCGGTCAGCGACGGGCGTTAGCTTCCACGTGGCGCTAAACAGCGTGTCAAGGCCTTCCTCGGTCAACCGATGGTCATACAGGCCGGGCATGACTCGCACCGTGATCTCCTTGGCGAAGGTTGGCCGGAGGGACTCGTCGATGAAGTCCGCAGCCGAGGCGTGGCGTTCCGATCCAGCCGCCCCGATGTCCAGGGTGTCGCCCGCTTTGAGGGTGCGCCCCTCGAATCCGCCCATGGCACCCAACGCGTAGGTGGAACGGCTGCCCAGCACCACCGGGACGTCGATTCCGCCCTGGACGGCGATGTAGTAGCGGGTTCCGGCGTGGATCATCCCGAAGGACACTTCGTCGCCTGCGACCAGCTCAAGCCGGGTCCACTGCTCCCGGGGCGTTCCGTTGACCAGCACGTCCACGGGGGCGCCGGCGACGGCGATGACGGCGTCGGCATCGGTGGTGAACCTAGGTCCGATGTAGGTGCACTCCAGGACAGCCTCCGCCGGCGTGTTACCGACGAGCGCGTTGGCCATTTCGGCCGACAGCTGGTCCATTGACCCGCCCTGGGGGATGCCGACATGGTAGTAGCCGGGCCGACCTGTGTCCTGGACCGTCGTTGCAAGCCCGGGCTCGGTGATCTTAATGGCCATTGAGGTGCTCCATGATCTCCTGGTTGTATTCGGTGGGGTGGGCGAGCGCCTGCTCAAGGTCGAACACCACGGGCGCCTGCCGGTAGGTAAATGACCCGTCGGCCACCAACTCCTGGATATGCCGGTATTCGGTTTCGTCCACCGGTTTGAACTTCACAATGTCTCCGGGTTTGAAGAAGATCATGAAGTCGTCAAAATTCGACAGACGCTGGGCAGGATCAAAGATCGGCGCTGCGGCGATCCCGAACATCTGGTACCCGCCGGCGCCCCGGACCGAGTAGATGCAGGCAAAACAGCCGCCGTGGCCCACGGTCAGGGCGGGAGTGTCGGTGCGGGGGCTCAGATACTTGGGTACCTCGAGTTGCTGGTCCTGCGGCACGATCTGGAACATGAAGGGCAGGCCTGCCACGAAACCGACCATCGACACCAGCCATGGAGACTCGTGATGACGGCTGATGAACTCGGCCGGCGACGCCAGATTATTCTCTTGGGCCGCGAAATCGAGGTCGTTGCCTTCCGGACGCTGGTGTCCCGAGCGGAAACGAGCGCCGGTTTCCCTAGTGTAAGGATCGTCGTACCACACCGGTACCTCAATGATGCGGGTTTGAAGGGTGTGCTGCGACATCTGCGCCACCTCGGCCTCGACACCCCTGACAGCTTCCTCAAGAGCGTTGGGCGGGAGGTCGTCCGGGTTGAAGCGGATCAACAGTGACGCGTTGGCCGGGCAGATATCGGTGATCCCCGGCAGCTTGCGGGACCCGAGGGCGGCAGCCATCGCGTTGGCCTTGAAGTTGGCGGCGAGGCTCATTCCCTCGGCAATTTCGACGAAGAGAAATTCGTCTCCACCCCAGGTGTAACGGGCCGCATTGAGGTGCAGGGCTGTGTCGCTCATGCACTAGCTCCTAACAGGTCAGGGGTGGTTTCGATGAATTTGGAATGGTGCTCGACGGCGGCCACTTCGCTCCGCGCGAGGACAGCCTTAAGCAAGGGGAGAGTGGTTTTCACCCCTGAAATGAGGACCTCGCCGAGCGCCCCGGCAGACCGGGCCATCGCCTGGTCCCGGCTGGAATCCCAGACGATGAGCTTGGCCAGCAAGGAGTCGTAGAACGGCGCCACAGCTGACCCCGCCACCACCCCCGAGTCGATGCGGACGCCCGGCCCTCCCGGCCATTGCAGCCGCTCCAGGGTGCCCGGGCTCGGCATGAACCCGTTTTCGGGGTCTTCGGCATTGATCCGGAACTCGAAGGCGTGGCCGCTGAACCTGACGTCCTCCTGGGTGAGGCGGAGCACGCCGTCACGCGCCACCAGAATCTGCTCACGGATCAGGTCCAGGCCGGTGATCATTTCCGTGACGGGATGCTCGACCTGCAGACGGGTGTTCATCTCGATGAACGCTGCCTCCTGGGTGTCAGGGTTGTAGAGGAATTCGACAGTGCCAAGCCCGCTGTAGTGACATTGGCGGCCCAGCTCGATGGAGGATGCCAGGATGGTTGACCTGACATTGTCGGGCAGCCCGGGGGCTGGGGCTTCCTCTACGATTTTCTGCTGCCGGCGCTGCAGGGAGCAGTCCCGGTCACCCAGGTGGATGATCTGGACTCCGTCGCCGATGATCTGGACTTCGACGTGCCGGGCGCGGTGGACAAATTGTTCAAGGTACACGGTGGAGTCCCCGAAGGCCGCCTGGGCTTCGGCCTGTGCGATCTCCACCGTCGACAGGAGGTCTGGTGCTGCGGTGACGAGGCGGATGCCCCTGCCGCCACCACCAGCGGAGGCTTTGACCACGAGGGGAAAGCCCACTTTCTCGGCGATACCCAGAATGTCGCTGTCGGTTGTGAGAGCGCCGTCGCTGCCGCGCAGGGTGGGAACGCCCGCGGCCCTGGCCGCCTGCCGGGCGCGGGACTTGTTGCCCATGAGCTCAATCGCATCAGCGGACGGCCCAATCCAGGTCAGTCCCCGATCAGTGACGGCCCGGGCGAAACCGGCGTTCTCGGAGAGGAAGCCGTAGCCAGGATGCAGGGAATCACACCCGGTGGCCGATGCCGCCGCAAGGACCGCTTCAGCGTTGAGGTAACTCTTTCCGGCCGGGGCAGGGCCGATGACGTGGACCTCGTCAGCCAGTTGCGCCGCGTAGGAGCCTTCATCGGGCTCACTGGCCGCCAGCACCGTCTGGATACCCAGCTCGCGGGCCGCGCGGATGATCCGGACGGCAATCTCGCCACGGTTCGCGACCAGCAGTTTGTCCACGGTCATCCCTCGGTCACCGTCGCAATGACGTCGCCCGGGTTGACGGTGCCCGAATCCTCGATGGCGAAACTTTCGAGAGTCCCCGAGACATCACTGCGCACCTCGGAGAACTGCTTCATGATTTCGACGACGCCGACCGTCTGGCCCGCCTCAATCCGGTCTCCAACCTCAGCGTAGGGCTCCTTGTCGGGGCCAGGCTTGCGGTAGAAGATGCCGGGCAGCGGGGAGATGATGTCGGTCATGGGTGGCCTTTCAGGGCTTTGGTCGGGATTGCTTCATTAATTGGTGGACTGGTGGGTCTGGGGAACGATAAGACACTAGCCAGAGAGAACGGCGCGCACGGCGGCGGCGACGTCGGGGGAGTTGGGCGCGTCCGAGTGCACACAGATGCTCTGGAAGTCGATGTGAAGTTCGGTGCCGTCCGACGCCTCGACCACGCCGTCCGCCAATGCGCGGCGCACCCGCGCTGCGGCCATGGCGGGGTCGGTGGGTTCGGGTCGACGCTGAATCAGCAGTTGGCCACCTGGCCCGTAGTTGAGGTCCACATAGAGCTCGCTGACGAACTGCACACCCAACTCGTCGCAGACCGTCTGGTGTTCGGTGGCGGCCAGACCATAGAACGGCACGTCATAGAGTGCTGCAACCTTGGCTGCTGCGGTCATCAGTGAGCGGTCCCTGGCTAACATCCCGTACAGCGACCCGTGCGGTTTGATGTGATGCATTGTGGCGCCGGCAGCGGTGAGGAACGACTGCAGTGCCCCCACCTGATACAGCAGGATGTTCTCCACCTCTTCGGGCGTCAGCTTCATTTCGCGACGGCCAAAGCCGACAAGGTCCGGCAGTCCTGGATGGGCACCGATGCCGAGCCCCCGTTCGGCGGCAGCGGACACTGTTGCGGCCATGGTGTCGGGATCCCCGGCGTGGAATCCGCACGCTACATTGATCACGTCGACGGTTTCCATCAGGGCGAGGTCATTGCCGAAGGAATGGAGGCCCAAAGACTCCCCCATATCCGAATTCAGGCTGGGGATAGGCGTGCTGGTGGTGCGGGTCACAGCCGGCGAAGTCATGCGCTTCACACTAGTGGCCGTCGACGCAGCCGATATAGTGGACATTCGCCCTCGGATAAACCGGTTTGATGGGCGCCTGCACAGGTGGGCTCAATGATTATTGCTGATCTGCTGTCCGAAGACACCCTCCAACTCCGGCTGCATACCCCCAGTTCGAGCGACAGGTTAGCCCGTGAGATCAGCTGGTGCGCCCCCGCCGAAACCATCGACCCCACCCCATTCCTGAGCCGGAACGTCCTCCTCCTGACCAACGGCATCGGCCTGAATATCGAGGATGACCGCACCTGGTCGGCCTATGTTGAGCGGCTGGTCTCAGTGCAGGTGGCCGCCGTGGCGTTCGGCACCGGGTTCGCCCATCACCTGATCCCGCCGGGACTGGTGCGCGCCGCAGCAGACCACGATCTGCCGCTATTGGAGATTCCACGGTCTGTCCCGTTCCTGCAGGTGCACCGCCACGTCACCAATGTGCTGCAGTCTGAGCGTTTCACCGCGATCACCAGGTCCTGGGAGCTCGCTCAGACATGTGCCGGTCTCGCGTCCTCGGGGGCAAGACTTTCCGTCATCCTCGATGCGGTCGCTGCGGCGGTCAGGGGTGAGGTGGCGATTGCCGACGCCGTGGGTGCGGTCATCGCCAGGTCGCCGGAACGGTCAGCCTGGAGTCAGAAGGACCTGGAGGTAGCGGCATCGGCAGGGATGGACGCCACGGTTCCGTTGCCGATGGGGACAGGGGATTCCTTCCAGTTAGTGGTGCGGGGTGCCGAGGTGGAGCACCCTATTTCCACCCTGCTGGCGCCCGTTGCATCGATCATTGCCGTGCAGCTGCAGACCGCGCTGCTCACCACCACGTCCAAGCAATCCGAGCTGATGACGCTGCTGGACCAGGTGGCCGACTGGAATGGGGTTGCGTTGGAGCAGTTCGCCGAGACCGTGCGGTCCACCGGGCTCCTCAACGACGAGGCGACGGTCGTCATCGCGGTCCGCACCGGCCACGGCACCCTGTCTGACGCGTGGAAGACCCGGCTTATGCTGCAGTCAGCGTTCGACGTCGTCAGGGTGCAGGTGCGTGGCGGGACCCTGTTCGCGTTCGCCCAGCGGCCACAGGCGACCGGTGCGCAAACCGAAGACCTTGAGCCGCTGCTGTCCTGGTTCATGAAGGAGATGCCGGGCCAGGCAGTGGTGCTCAAGGGTCCGTGTGCGAGCAGCGATGAATTGCGACTCGGCGTCTACCAGGCTCAGGAATTGCTGGCGGCTGTGAGGGGGCCAACCATCGCCCCGGAGCTGGGGATCAGCGCTCTAATCGCTTCGACCGCCACCCACGGAGCGAGGGCCGGCGCGCAGAAGCTCCTGGCCCCCGTGGTCGCCTACGATTCGACGCATTCGCTGGCACTGCTAGACACCCTCGAATGCTTCCTCGCCCACGATGCGCAACCGTCCCGCGCCGCCGCGAGCCTGTACATTCACCGGAACACTCTGAGCCAGCGGATCGGCAAACTCGAAGGGTTGTTGAAGTTGTCCCTCTCCACCTTGGAGGGGCAAGCGACCTGCCTGATGGCCTTGCGGATCCTCAAGAACTGACCCTCCCATCAGAGCGTCGTAGGCTGACCCCATGACCATTCCCTTCCTTAAGCCGACCCCGGACACCACCACACAGGTGTTCTCGCGCGACGCGCCACCGGTGCTGACCGTCAACCCGGGCGACTCGGTGCGGGTCAGGTCCCTTGACGCCTGGGGGCATCTGGAGCACCAGACCGTTCCCGGGGAGGATAAACCACAGCTCTTCCCCGAGCGGAAGGGACACTGCCTGACCGGCCCCATCGCGGTGGCGGGCGCGAAGCCGGGGGACATGCTGGCGGTCACCTTCGTGTCCCTGACCCCGGATACGTGGGGCTTCACCAATGCCGGACGGAAGGATGACGCCTTCACCCGGCTCCTCGACGTCGAGGGCGGCACCCCGCAGTGGCTGCTCTGGGATATCGACGTGCCTCAGGGCACCGCCACTAACCAGCTGGGCCAGAGCGTCAAGCTCAACCCGTTCCTCGGCGTCGTCGGCGTCCCGCCGAACCGCCCCGGCAACTTCGCGACCACCCCACCGCGCGCCGACGGCGGCGGCAACATCGATTGCAAGGAGCTCACTGCCGGGTCCACCTTGTTCCTGCCCGTGACCGTCCCGGACGCACTGCTGAGCATCGGCGACGGCCACGCGGTACAGGGCGACGGTGAGGTCGGCGGCACCGCAATCGAGTGCGGGATGACCACCGACCTGGTGCTCGACGTCGTCCGAGACGCGCCGCTGCAATCCGTGCATGCGCTCACCCCGACGGCGAAGATCACCTTCGGCTTCAACGCGGACCTTAACCTCGCGACGGCCGGGGCGCTCGCCGCGATGCTGACCTGGATGCAGATGCTGTACGGCATGGAGCGCACCCATGCGCTCGCCCTCGCCAGCGCCGTCGTCGACCTGCGCATCACGCAGATCGCCAACGAAACGTGGGGTGTCCATGCGGTGCTGCGCCACGATGCCGTGCAGGCATCCGCCCTCGGCTGAACCCCGCCTCCGGGAGCGCAACCCGACGAATAGCAAGTATGCTTAGGACCTGCTCCACTAACTGTTTGACTGCCTACGATAGGGGTCCGTCATGAAGCAACCTCAGCCTCGCGGTGCGGTGAGCTCGCTGCTCCTGAACATTTTGAACGGTTCGGCGCACAGCAGCGCCGATGCGCCAATCGCGGCCAGCGACCTTGTTCCCGCCGTGCGCGACGCCATCACGGCGACCGATGATTTCGCGTTTGACGACGATCTCCAGCTGACCCTGTTCTGCCTGTTTGAACTGCACTACAGCGGCATCGATGGCACCGGCTCCGACTGGGAGTGGAATCCGGACCTGATTGCTGCCCGGGGTCTGCTGGAGCAGGCGTACGAGGCACAGCTTCGATCGGCCACGACCCTGCCCGAACTGCCCGCGCCCACCAGCGCCGACGTCGCAGCCAGCCTGTTCGAACTGACGGGCGCCGACGGCGGGCCGAGCATGTCCCGCTACGTCGCCAAGCGGGCTACCGAGGAGCAGATCGGGGAGTTCCTGATTCAGAAGTCCATCTACACGCTCAAGGAAGCCGACCCGCACACCTGGTCCATTCCCCGGCTCACCGGCCGGGCCAAGGCGGCGATGGTGGAAATCCAGGCGGACGAGTACGGGGGAGGAGTGCCCGACCGGATGCACTCCGCCCTGTTCGCCCAGTCAATGCGCGGCGCCGGGTTGAATGACAGCTACGGCCACTACCTCGACGCCGTCCCCGCCATCACCCTTGCGTCGTCGAACATGATGTCGCTGTTTGGACTCAACCGACGCCTCCGTGGGGCGATTGTGGGTCACCTTGCCGCCTACGAGATGACCTCATCGCTCGCGAACCGCATGTATGCGCGGGGGTTCCGCCGGCTCGGGTACGACGACGCCGTGTCCGCCTACTTCGATGAGCATGTGGAGGCCGACGCCGTGCACGAGCAGATCGCCGGCCGGGACATGGCCGGCGGGTTGGTTGAATCCGATCCGGACCTCCTCGAGGACGTGTTCTTCGGCGCGGCGGCGGCCGCCGTCGTCGACACCTGGATGACCGGGCACATCCTCGACGCCTGGAACGCCGGCGCATCTTCTCTCTATTCGCCCGCCACGGTAGACGCGTGAGCGGGTGTGAGCGGGACGCGCGCGACGACGACGGCGCCTCCCCGGAGGAGGGTCCGACGCCCGCCAACTCCCTGCAGACCATTGTGGCGTTCCCCAACGGTCCGCTGTTGGTGCGGGGGGACTTCGACATCGTCGACCCCGATGGCAACCAGTTGCGCCGTAGCCGCAAGACCGTCGCGCTTTGCCGGTGCGGCGCGTCCATGCTGAAGCCCTACTGCGACGGCAGCCACAAGATGATCAACTTCAAGACCGAGCCCGAGAGCTAGCTTCGTCTTCCCTGCCGGTTAGCGCTCCGGCAGCGTCAGTTCAAGGATGAAGTCGTGCTCGACCCCGGCGCCCAGGCGGAACGTCTTGACCCCCACCCTGGTGAAGCCGTGCTTCTCGTAGAAGCGGATCGCACGAAGGTTTTCGTTGTTCGTTCCCAGCCATGCCGCTTGCACGCCGGTCTGCGCGGCAGCCTCAAGAGTTGCCTGCATCAGGGTAGAGGCCTGTCCTTGACCGTGATGGTCCGGGTGGACGTAGAACTTGCTCACTTCGATGGTGGGGAACCTCGACAGGGCAGAGCGCACCCCGGCGTCGGTCGGGTCACCGTGGATGAGCATGCTGAAGCCGTCGAGGCGGTCGCCGTCGCGCAGGCACAGCAGGGTCTTGGTTGGATCGGCGAGGTGTTCGCGGAACTTCCCGGCGGAGAGCTCAGTGGCGATGTGGTGCGCGATGTCGTCGGGCTGGGACGAGGCGGGGCACGCCAGCGGAAAGGTGATGGCGGCGAGGTCGGCGAGCCGATCGGCGTCGTCGGCGGTCGGCCGATCAATGTGTAGATTCACGGGATTCATAATCCCATGCCGGTTCAGCACCTGCCATTATGACGCGAAACGCACCAATCCCGTCTGCCTCCCGCCGCGCGTTTCGGCAGTAGGCAGACGGGTACGCTGAACTAGGAGCTGGTGACGAGGGTGGGGTAGTCGGTGTAGCCCACCTCGGTGCCGCCATAGAATGTGCTGCCGTCGGCTTCGTTGAGCGGAGCATCGGTGGCGAGCCGCTCCACGAAGTCCGGGTTGGCGATGAACATGCGGCCGAACGCGATGAGGTCCGCGCCGCGTGCCAGCCACTGGTCAGCACGTTCCTTGTCCGCTGCCTCCTGGTTCTGGACCAGGGGTGACGGGTTGACGATAAGAGTCCCCTCCCAGAGGCCCAGGATGCGTCGGTTGACGTCATCCTCGCGCGCTTCCACGATGTGAAGGTAGGCGGGGCCCAGGGGAACCAGCTGCTCGAGGAGGGACGTGTAGGTGTCCAGGACGTCGTCTTCGGAAATGTCATTGAAGTCATTGCCGGGGGAGAGGCGGAAGCCCACTCGTCCTGCGCCGATAGCTGCCACGACAGCCTGCATCACTTCGACCAGGAAGCGGGTGCGGGCAACCGGCGAGCCGCCGTATTCATCGGTGCGCTGGTTGGTGCCGCTTGCGAGGAACTGGTGGGGTAGGTACCCATTGGCGCCGTGGATTTCGACGCCCTCGAATCCGGCTTCGACAGCGAGGCGTGCAGCTGTGGCGTAATCGGCGACAGTGTCGGTGATGTCTTGCACGGTCATCGCCTGCGGGACCACAAAGTCCTGCATGCCCTCAGCGGTGAAGACCTGGCCGGCCGGGCGGACGGCTGAGGGTGCGAGGGGGACCTGTCCGTCGGGCAGCAGACTGGGGTGGCCGATGCGGCCGGTGTGCATGATCTGGGCGAAGATTTTGCCGCCCTCGGCATGCACGGCGTCGGTGACTGAGCGCCAGCCGGTAACTTGCTCAGCATTGTGGAGACCGGGGGTAAAAGGGTATCCCTGGCCTACGGCATTGGGCTGCGTCCCCTCGGTGATGATCAATCCGGCCGATGCGCGCTGCGCGTAGTAGGTGGCCATCATCTCGGTGGGGACACCGTCGTCATTGGCGCGGGAGCGGGTCATTGGCGCCATGACGGCGCGGTTCGCGAGCTGCAAACCACCGACGGTGGTGGTGTCAAAAAGTGTTGCGTCAGCCATGGCAATGCCTATCGATCGGTTGATTGGTACGATAGTCAACGTACAACGATAAAAGCCTTAGTACAACTTTGATCGTACTAGTTCGAATTTTGAGGAAGTCACCATGAGCGCAGAATCCCTTCCACGGCAGGTGGGGCACCCTTCGGCAGAGGAGTTCCTTCTGACGGAGGTGCTCCAGGCGCTTTCAGACCCGCTCAGGTTGGACATTGTTGCGGTGCTGGCCGAGTCGGACTCCGAGCTGTCCTGTAGCGCGTTTCATCTTCCTGTGACGAAATCGACCAGCACACACCACTTTCGCGTACTTCGCGAAGCGGGCATTGTGAGACAGCGTTACGAGGGTACTGCTCGAATGAACAGTCTGCGTAGGGACGACTTGGAGTCAGCCTTTCCTGGCCTTCTGGCATCAGTGCTTGCCTCGGCGCATCGGCAATAGGTTCCGCGGCTCTAACCCCTTAACGGCTCGTTTATCCGCGATACCCCTGCTCCTTATCAACGCCGGGGTATCGCAACGGACCGACTAGAAATTCAGGCTGGCTGCGTCGTCCCGCCTCACTGCGAAGGGGCATATTCCTGATGCTCTCCTGCGTGAATACTGCACCACATCGATCCAGTGCAGATCTAGGCTGGGATGCAGGATCTGATGGGGGATGAGCGATGGCTGCTGGTGCTGGAGCGACTGAACAGGCGCGCCTGGCCGCTGAACGTGTCATTCGCCTGAAGCGTGAGTTAGCAGACGCCCACGTGGCCGTTCAACGCTTGCAGCAACAGGTTCAGCACGCTGAGCGTGCCGAACGGGCGTGGAACGCTGGCGCTGCGGGTGAGTTGTTGGTGGCCGACCGCCTTGATCTGCTTGCAAGTGACGGCTGGCTTGCTCTGCACGATGTGCACTGGCCGGGCAGGCCAAAGGCCAACCTCGATCACCTCCTTGTCGGGCCGGGCGGCATAGTGATCGTCGATGCGAAGAATTGGTCCGGTGAGGTTCAACTGCGGCGCGGTGAACTGACCCAGAACGGTTCGGTCCGGTCCAAGGAGTCGGTTTCCGCCCTGGACCAGGCGGGAGCGGTTGCCGCACTCCTTGAACCTCAACATCGGCAGCTCGTCCAAACCTGGCTGTGCATGGTGGGGCATCCGGATCTCAAGGTTGTGACGGGAGCTGGAGTACGGGTCGAGGGGTTGAACACGATCTCGGCATCGGTACTGGAACTGCCGAAAGTGCTGGAACCCGAATTCGTCGGTGCCATCCACCACTACCTCCTGCAGCTTCTAGGCGGAGAGCGGAGCCCGGCCCTGCTGACAACCGCGGGTCTGGCATCGGCAGATGGTGCTGGCGCTACCCTGCAGCAGCGCCGTATGGCGAGCGGACGTATGCGGTCCCAACAGGCTGACAGGTCGATCGGCCCCACAGGTGTGAGGCGTTCACAGGGCACCAGGCCTCAACGGCGGAAGTCGGGACGATCGAAAAAGAAGCCAGGCTGCCTGGCCGTATCGGCTCAGCTAGCGGCAATCGGTGTGGCCCTGATTTATTTGGTGAACCTTATCGGTGGGCCGGACCCGTCGGATGTGATGGTGCCGCAACCCACTCCCACGGTGAGCCAACCCGCCGATAGCGCCGGATGACCGGCCACCCGGGGCAATACATCTAGGACCCGAGGATCCGGGCAGCATCCTCCTGAGCGCGCAGCTCCACAGGGTCGACGACGGACCCCGCCAGATGAATCGACGGGCGAATCAGCCGCCGCAACTCGGCCGGCGAATACGGCTCAGGCGTTCGTCGGTGCGCCATCGCGTGGCAGTTGGGGCACAGCGGAACAAGGTCGGTGAGCGGATCCAACACGTAATCGGCATCCACGCGCAACCCCGGCACAATGTGGTGGACCTGGATGAACCCGCGCCCCAGCTCCCCATAGGATTCCTCGAAGTTGAACCGGCAGACTGCGCAACTGGTCCCGTGGTGAGCGATGCACTGCCGGACGGCGTCGGCATCGCGTTCATGCCGGTTCACCGCGATCCGGGTGAGCGCACTGGTCGGCAGGGTGCCAGGGATCGGGGTCACGGGATCAAAGACCGACGCTGGCACTCGCTCGGCCCATACCGTACGCAGCAGCAATTCGTCCCATGGAGCGAGTGACGTTCCCGACGGCGGATCGGCGTCCCACCCGACCCCCGGCACCCGGTCGAGCAGCACCGACTCCGTGATGTGCTCACCGCGGGGGAGCAGCAGGTCCAGGTCGACGGTGAGGGAGCCGCCGTCGTCGGCTGAACGGTCGGCCGTGCCGAGGGAGGACGGGGCAACGGTGCCGTGCCCAAGAAGACCGCGCTCGTGAGCACCCTGCAGAAGGATCCAGACATCGGCCCCAGCAGCAACAAAAGGGAAAGACACCGGCCAGCGGATCGACACGACGCTGTCGTGACGGATGGTGTCAGCCGCTGAGGCGTAGGCGAATTGCCACCCCTCCCGGTGATCCGGGTCCCACCCGAGCATGATTGCCGTCATGGCACTCATTGTGTCACCAGCGATTGTGCCAGCAGCCTTAACGCCAGAGGCCGCACACCGGAACTCCGGTGCACGGCCTCTGTGAGGTACTGCCTACGCTGGGTCGGTCGAACCCTCGGCGACGGGAGTCTTCTCCGACTCTGACTTGGCGTCGCCCGCCAGGGTCTGGTGCCGGCGGTAGAGCTGGATGCCGATCGCGACGGGGATCGCAGCCAACGCGGTGGCCCGCATCCACGGCCGGTCCAGGACGTGCCCGGTGACCGAGTCCAGCGAGACGGCGCCCGCACCCGCAATAGCGAACGATGCCGCTGCGATGCCCAACACCACCGGGTACTCGAACCCGCCGTCGGACGCGAAGAAACCGTTCGGGGTGTGAACGCTGGCGGCGACACCCATCGTGGTTGCCGCGGCAGCACCGGCTACCGGGGTGCCCAGGCCGACGGCGAGGGCCAGACCCGCTCCGGCCTCGCCGACTCCGGCCAACACAGCGCTGGTCTTGGCCGGGCGGAAGCCCATGGCGTCCATGCCCTTGCTGGTGCCGTCGATGCCTCCGCCGCCGAACCAGCCGAACAGTTTTTGCGACCCGTGCGCCACCAGGACGCTGCCCAGGGCAA
The DNA here is from genome assembly GCF_015752345.1 of Arthrobacter sp. CAN_A212. Lineage (NCBI taxonomy): Bacteria > Bacillati > Actinomycetota > Actinomycetes > Micrococcales > Micrococcaceae > Arthrobacter > Arthrobacter sp. CAN_A212. The sequence goes on along the minus strand of NZ_JADOUT010000003.1, from coordinate 24,559 downwards.
CCCGGAAGATGGTCTGCGCGGTGGTCGCAGCGACAGGCGTGTGTGCTTGATACGTCATGGAATTCCTTAAGTGTGGGGGTGTGATGCTGCGAGCAGCTCCCCTTCTATAAGGCATGGAGTCCTCGAATCCTTCCCGAGGGCAAGACAATGTTCCCTACGCCTTCCGGCGCGCGCTCAGCACGGCGTCGTGAATGGTGATCGCCTCGCCGTCGTGATCCTGCACCCGTTCCCGGGATTCGGTCGCAATCTCCCACTGCCCCGGATCGAGCAGCGGGGCGATCTCCTCCGCCGAGTAGAAGAGGTCAAGCCGGGGCGGCCGGTGCGCGCCGGACTCCATGTCACTCGGGTGATGCCCCACGATCAACAGGGTGCCGCCCGGAGCGACAGCCGCCGCCAGCCGGGTAAACAGGGGCTCACGCTCGGCCTTGGGCAGGTGCAGGAACTGGGCGGTAACGAGGTCAAACGACAGCTCCTGCGGGGCCCATCGCAACAGATCCTGGCGGTCCCAGGTGATCCGGGCGGCGGAGTCCTCGTCGGCTGCCGCCATGGCCGCCCCACGTGTGAGCGCCACCTCGGAGATGTCGACGGCGGTAACCGTCCAGCCGCGGCGGGCCAGCCAGATCGCATCGGCGCCCTCGCCGCTACCGATGTCGAGCGCTGTCCCCGGCGTCAGATCGACCGCCTCGGCGACCAGCTGCGGGTTGGGCTGACCACTCCAGGCCGCGGGGCGCTCGTTGTAGAAGGTGTCCCAGTAGGTCTGGTCGTACTCGGTGGGCGGGTGATCATCGTGGCTGTGGTGGTTGTGGGAGGTCATGCTGCGGTCACCTTCGTTTGATTGGCGTCACGGGTGCTGCGGTGTGCCGCGAGGTCGCGCTGCAGCTCGTCTTCCATGAGACTCATATTAATCATCGCGCCTGTCCACGAGCCTTCGGCCGCCGACGCGAGCACCTGCGCCATCAGGTTCGCCGCGTTCCCAACGGCCCAGACGCCGGGAACGTTGGTGGCACCGGCATCACCAGTGGCGATGAAGGTCCCCAGGCCAGATTCGTGCGCGACCGTCGCCACGCCCAGATCAGCGAACACGTCGGCGCGGGCGTTGAAGGTCGGCCCAACGACGACGGCGTCCAGCGGGATGGTCCGGCCGTCGTCGAGCGCGACGCCGCGCAGCGAGTCCTCCTCGACTGTCAGTTCCCGGACGGTGCCCTCGACCACGCGGATACCCCGGGCGGCGATCTTCTCCAGCTCCTCGGCGGAGGGCCTGGGGTTGGTGTGGAGGAAGAGGGTGATGTCAGTGCTCCACTGCCGGAACAACAGGGCCTGGTGTGAGGCCATCGGGCCGGTGGCGAGAATGCCGATCGCCTGGTCGCGGACCTCCCAACCGTGGCAGAACGGGCAGTGCAGCACGTCGCGGCCCCAGCGCTCGCTGACGCCGGGGACGTTGGGCAGCCCATCAATCAGGCCGGTCGCGATCAGCAGGCGTTTGCCCGTGACGACCTGACCGCTGGCGAGGGTGACGGTGAAGTCCTCGCCGTCGCGGCCAGCGGCGATCACCTGCCCGTCAATGATGATGCCGCCGTAGGACTCGACCTCGCCGCGGCCGATCGCCAGCAGTTCGACGGGCTTCATACCGTCCCGGGTCAGGAAGCCGTGGACCCCCGCGGCGGGAGCGTTGCGTGGCTCGCCGCCGTCGATGATCGCGACCGAGCGGCGGCAGCGGCCGAGCATCAGCCCGGCACTCAGGCCAGCAGCACCGCCGCCGACGACGACGACGTCGTACCTGATGGGGGACGTAAATGAAGTGGTGTGTGTGCTCATGTCGTTCATCCTGTGCCCACTTCTTAGCGAATGCAAACATATTTGCTGAGATGGCAAACTAGGGGTATGGACAAAGCAATCGATGAGGCGCTGGCCGCCGTCGGGCCCCGCCTGAAGGCCCTGCGGATCCGCCGGGACATCACCCTGACCGCGCTCGCCAAGGCCACCGGCATTTCGGTCAGCACCCTCTCGCGGATGGAGACCGGCCAGCGGAAGGCCACGCTGGAACTGCTTATGCCCCTGGCGAAGGTGCATCAGGTACCGCTTGATGAGCTGGTGGGCGCCCCGACCACCGGAGATCCGCGGGTGCACCTGCGCCCGATCACTGCCAGCTGGGGCACGCTGATACCGCTGACCCGCAAGCCCGGCGGCATCCAGGCATACAAGCACATCCTGCCGGCCGGTACAGGGCAGGAGACGCCGACGCAGCAGGTGCACGAGGGGTACGAGTGGCTCTACGTGCTGAACGGCAACCTGCGGCTGGTGCTGGGGGACCGGGATATCGTGCTGCCGGCGGGGGAGGCTGCCGAGTTCGACACCCGGACGCCACACTGGTTCGGCCGGGCCGATGACAACCCGGTGGAGTTCATGAGCCTGTTCGGTCGGCAGGGTGAGCGGATGCATTTGCGGGAGGTGTCCGACGACGGCGCCTAGCTGACTACCGCTTGTCGCAGAATCGGACCATCGTGGCCGAATACGGGTGCCAACCATTGACTGATCCTGTGGTCAGACCTAAGGTCTTATTCGTTGGTAGAAAACTTATTCCACAATGCGGAAGGGCTTCGTCGTGTGAAACGCACGGTCGGTGGCGTTCATAGTCGTGGAGTCATTCGCTAGCCACAGTCAAAGGGGACTGGTTTATGGACAATCTTGCGGTGCTTAGTTTGTTGGCGTTGGCGCCGATCCTGGTAGTGGGGGTATTGCTGGCGGGGTTCCGCTGGCCAGCGAAATACGCCATGCCGGTCGGCTACGTTTTAGTGGTGCTCGTGGCGCTGCTTGTTTGGGAGATGGATTTCACTGGCATTCTCGCGGCGTCGCTCGAAGGGTTGATCGTCGCTGCGACCCTGCTCTATATCGTCTTCGGTGCGCTGCTGTTGCTCTCGACGCTCACCATCGGTGGCGCCATGGCGAGCATCAGGGCCGGCTTCAACAACATCTCGGCCGACCGCCGGGTGCAGGCCATCATCATCGGCTGGCTGTTCGGCAGCTTCATCGAGGGCGCGTCGGGCTTCGGCACGCCGGCCGCCGTCGTCGCCCCGTTGTTGCTGGCCATGGGATTCCCGGCGATGGCAGCCGTCATGGTTGGGCTGATCATCCAGAGCACGCCGGTGAGCTTCGGCGCCGTCGGTACGCCCATCCTTGTGGGTGTGACCAACGGGCTGGGCGGAGACCCGGCAGTGGGCGAGCGTATCGCCGTCCTCGGGCTGACGATGCCGGAGTACGTCTCGAACATCGGTTTCCAGGTGGCGGCCATCCACGCGATTGTCGGCATCCTGATCCCGCTGATTCTGGTCTGCATGCTCACCGGTTTCTTTGGCCCGGAGCGGCGTTTCCGTGACGGCCTGGCCGTTTGGCCGTTCGCCATTTACGCGTCGCTCGCGATGACCATCCCGTATGTGACCGTTGCGCGTTTCCTCGGACCGGAGTTCCCGTCCTTGTTCGGCGGGCTGATCGGGTTGATGCTGGTCATGTTCACCTCCAGCAAGGGCTTCCTGATGCCGAAGGACACCTTCGACTTCGGACCGCGCTCCTCCTGGTCCGACCGTTGGATGGGCACCATCGAACCGTCCGAGGCAACGGACGTCCGGACCCACATGAGCATCATCAGCGCCTGGTCGCCCTACGTGCTGATGGCGGTCCTGCTGGTAGGCACCCGGGTGATCGCTCCGCTGAAGGAGTTCCTGACCGGAATCCAGATTCCCTTTGAGAACATCCTCGGCACGAGCATCACCACCAATGTGCAGCCGTTCTACTCGCCGGCGTTCCTGATGATCCTCGCCGCTATCTTCGGTTACCTGATTCACCGGATGAGCGGGAAGCAGATTGCCCAGACGCTCAAGGTGTCGGGCCGCCAGCTCGCTGGCACAGCGGTAGCGCTGCTGTTCGCCGTTCCGCTGGTGCGGGTGCTGATCCAGTCGGGTCCGGACCTCAACGACTCGGGCCTCTCAAGCATGCCGGTCACCCTGGCCGAGGGCGCCGCAGCCATATCCGGAGTCTCGTGGCCGGTCATCGCGCCGTTCATCGGCGCGCTTGGGGCGTTTGTTGCCGGGTCGAACACCGTGTCGAACCTGACCTTCGCCCAGTTCCAGTTCTCCACCGGTGTGGCCATCGGTGTTCCACCTGAGCAGGTTGTCGCCGCACAGGCGGTGGGCGGTGCCGGTGGTAACCCGATTGCGATCCACAACATCGTTGCGGCCTCCGCGACCGTTGGCTTGCTGGGCCGGGAGGGTGACCTGCTGCGCAAGACCATCCTCGTGACCCTTTACTACTGTGTGGCGGCAGGAGCTGTTGCGTCGCTGTTCATCTTCGGTCTGGGCCTGAATCTCGGCACCTTTGTGCTGGCGGCCCTGCTGATCGGGCTGTTTTTCCTAACCCGGTGGATGATGAAATTCCAGGGCAAGGAGGCGCTCTCGCTGGTCGGTGGCGGTAGGTCCGGTGGTGACCGTGAGTCGGCTGGAGGGCGGACGGCGGGCATCAGCGGGTCGACGGCCGACCGCCATGCGCCCTCAGGCAAGGACGACGACGTCGACACTCCAGACCGGGTCTAGCCGCACCCCACGCAGAAAAGTGCCCTAGCAGCAGGGGAGTGGTGAGGGATCCACTTCTCTACAGCTAGGGCACTTTCCTGATGACAGCTACCCGGGAATGCCTAGGCCGTGAGGCTCAGAACCTAGATGGCCTTCCCGGGGTTGAGGAGTCCGTGCGGGTCGATGGCGTCCTTGATGGACCGCATCACGTCGAGGGATACCTCGCCCAGTTCAGGCAGGAGCCAGTCACGCTTGAGCAGCCCGATGCCGTGCTCGCCGGTGAGGGTGCCGCCGAGGCTCTTCGCCAGGTAGAACATCTCGCCGAGGGCGACCTTCGCTGGCCCCTCGGTGACTGAGTCCTCGGGATTCAGGACCAGCATGGGGTGCAGGTTGCCGTCCGACGCGTGGACCACCGAGTAGATCCGCACCCCGGTGCGCTCTGAGATGTCCTTCAACCCGACCGCTACCTCGGCCAGCCGGCCCCGCGGGACGCCGATATCGCCGATGGACACCCGGCCCAGTTTCTCCAGGCAGGGAATGGCTTCCCGGCGGGCGGTAATGAGTTCCGCGGCGTGTTCGTCGTCCTTCGCTTTCTCAATCGAGGTGGCGAACGGCCTGATGGCCTCTATCAGCACATCCTGCTCCAGATGGGCGCCATAGCCGTCGGTTTGCGCCAGCAGGAACGCTCCGCCCTGCGACCGGTAGGTGGTGCCCATCGCCATGTCAATCGCCTCGAGCGTCTGACCGTCGATCAGCTCCAGCATGGACGGCTGAATCCGGGACGCGATGACCGCCGATGCCGCCTGCGCCGCGGTGGCGAAGTCCGAGAAAAAGGCGGCGACCGTCGCCGTCGCCACCGGGAGTGGGCGGAGCCGCAGCGTCGCCTCGGTGACGACGCCGAGCGTCCCCTCGGAGCCGACGATCAGTGCGTTGAGGTCATACCCCGAGACGCCTTTCATGGTTTCGCGGCCGGTCCGGAGCTGACGGCCATCGGCGAGGACCACGTTCAGTGACAGCACCGCGTCCCGGGTGACACCGTATTTCGCGCACCGCATCCCGCCAGCATTCGTCGCGACGTTGCCGCCGATGGAGCAAATGGCGGTGCTCGCCGGGTCGGGCGCGTAGAACAGCCCGTATTCACCCGCGGCGGCGTTCAGTTCCGCGTTGAGAACGCCGGGCTCAACGACGGCAAGCTGTTCCACCGGGTCGATCCGCAGAATCTTGTTCATCCGGGATACATCGAGGACGATTTCGCCCGACCGGGCCGAGGCGCCAGCGGCGAGCCCGGTTCCGGCTCCACGGGTGACAATGGGCGTGTGATGGGCGGCGGCGAGCTTCAGGGTGTGCACGACGTCGTCGGTGGTCCGAGCGAAGACCACCCCATCCGGCACCGATTGAGCAACGTAGCCGGACCGGTCGGTGCTGGCTTCGAGCCGGTCGGCGTCGGACACCGAACTGTTGTGGAGTCCGTCCAGAACGGCCGAAGTGGAGCTGGTGTGCACTGACATGTCGTAGAACCCCTTTGTTATACCGACCAGCTGAGTCCAAACACGCTGCAAACTTATTCACATTGTGGAAGAACACTTCTGCTGTTTGGATAAAAGCCTAGGGGGTGCCAAGGGGAGGGTCAATGGATCTGCGCCGAATGCCCTCGCCGGTGCGACGGACGGGGTTGCCTTGCCCCATCCGGCTATCACTTCAGGGCTCCGGCCCGTGCGGCTTCACGGCTGCGGCCCCGTGCGGCTACGCCGCGGCCGGGGCCTGACTTTCCGGCGGGCTGTAGTCAGCCCGGACCAGGATGGGGAGGTGGTCCGAAGCGCCGCGCGGCAGCGTCTCGACGCTCTGGATGTCCAGCCCGCGGGAGGTCGCGAAATCGAAGTGTCCCCGGAAGACCCGGTACCGGGTGTAGGTCCGCAGATCGCTGAGCGACAGGTCGTAGCCGGCGTCCTTCATATTCCTGGTGAGGCGCTGGGTGAAGAACGGGTAGTTGAAATCACCCACCATGAGCGTTGCCACTCCGGGGCCCATCCCGAGGAGTTCGGCGTGCGAGGCATGGATTTGTTTGCGGCGCAACGAGTTCGACGCCGTCAGCGGCGCAGCGTGAAAGGATCCCACCACGAGGTCGTGGTGGGTCGTGTTGTCGGTGAGTTGCAGGCCGATCAGTCGCTCATGTGCCGGGGCGAGCACGCGGTCGTGAAGCGACTTTTTCAACGCCATGGCCCTGGTCTGGTGGGCAGTGAAGCGCTCCTCCCGATAGTAGAGGGCAAGCCCGAGCCGGTTCTCCTGCGTGGCAATCGCCAGCTGCAGGTCGCCCACAGTTGCCGGCAGATCGGAGGCATCGCACTCCTGAAGGCACAGCAGATCTACTGCGTACCGCTGGACAAGGTCCTCCAGCTCATCGCTGGCCTTGTGTTCGCGCAGGTTGTAGCTAACGGCCCGTATCAGGTGATCACTCCTTCATCTGGCTGATGACAGCAGGATTATTGTACGCACCTCAGCACGAGGCGGGGTATCAGGACTGGTGGTGAGGCCACGGACAGCCGATCCCCGATTTGGTTCGCCTCCCGAGCGGTCTCGGCGCGCCTTTGCGTCATCGCAGCATCCTATGCTTGGCTCAGCGGATGGATGATGAGCAGGCCAGTGCCGCGGTCGAAGTTTTCGGAACGCCGATCACCCTGGTGGAAGTGCTAACCGCCGTCGGCATCCTGGTTGCTGCTGGTGTGATGGCATTCGTGCTGCGCAGGATTATTTTGCGTCGCTCCCGTACCCAGCAGAGCTCCCATATCGCGACCTGGTACACCCTTTCGAGGCTGGTTGCCTACACCGTTCTGGTGGTCGGGTTTATCCTCGCGATTTCGGCGCTCGGAGTACCTCTGAGTGACTTCGCTGTAGTGGCCGGTGCACTGGGGGTGGGCCTCGGTTTTGGCCTGCAGACGCTGTTCAGCAACTTCATTTCGGGCGTGGTGCTGCTGTTGGACAAGTCGCTGAAGATCGGCGATTTTGTGGAACTCGAATCCGGCGTGACCGGGGAAGTGCGCGACATCAAGATCCGGGCGACGACGATCGTCACCAATGACAACATCGACATCTTGGTTCCGAACTCCGAGTTCGTCGCCGGCCGGGTGGTGAACTGGACTCACCGGGACGTGCTGCGGCGGCTTCGTGTGCCATTCGGGGTCGCCTACGGCACGGAAAAGAACGTGGTGAAGAAGGCGGCCCTCGAAGCGGCCGCTGCCGTGCCATTCACCCTTCACCTCGACGGTCCGCAGCGGCCTCAAGTCTGGCTGAGCAAGTTCGATACAAGCTCGCTGAACTTTGAACTTGTCATCTGGCTCAACCCTGAGGCAACCAAGAAACCGGTGGCCGTGACTGCTGCCTACAATTGGGCGCTGCACTCCGCCCTACAGGCGCATGGCATCGAGATCCCGTTCCCGCAGCGTGACTTGCACGTCAAGACGCTCTTCGGACTCAGCGAGGATGATGCCTGTCGTGCACTGGGACTGGCCGAGAACGTCACCCGGGACGAGGCGGGCAGCCGGCACTCACAGCCGACAACCGGAGGCAAGGACAAAGACGACGACGTCGATAGCAACGACCACAACGACGCCGCGGACGACGTGAACGCCGACAATGTCCCGGATACCGCGCCCGAGGCTCGCCCATCGACGGACGGCTAACCCCCGACTGTCACCAGTTAGGAGATCTGCAGGCCGCCGTTGATGTCGTAGGTTGCGGCGGTGATGTAGCCGGCGTCGGGGCCCACGAGGAAGCAGATCAGGGCAGCGATGTCGTCGACTGTGCCGACCCGGCCCATCAGGATGTCCTTGGACATGTCCTGCTTGCGCTCGTCGGTGAGGGTGCCGCCCATGATGTCGGTGTCCACCGGTCCGGGGGACACAGCGTTGACGGTGATGTTGTGCTCGCCCATTTCGCGGGCAAGCGCACGGGTGAAGCCGATGATTCCGGCCTTCGACGCACTGTAGGCCACCTTTGAGTAGGTGCCGCCGCCACGCTGCGCCGAGATGGAGGAGATGCTTACTACGCGGCCGAGCTTGCGTTCGATCATCCCGTGCAGCGCGCGCTGCGTGACGAGGAACGTGCCGGTCATGTTGACGGCGAATACCCGGTCCCAGGCTTCCTTGGTCTCCTGCATGAACTCGGTGGGGGAGCTGATCCCGGCCAGGTTCACCAGCGCAACGATCGGCGGCACAGCTGAGGCTTCAACAGCGGTGATCGCGGCGTCCACTGACGCCTGGTCCGACACGTCAGCTGCGACGCCGACGGTCTGTACGCCGTGACGCTGCGCAATGTCGGCTGCGGCTTCTTCGGCCGCGGCGCCGTCGATGTCGAGGATCGCGATGGACCAGCCATCGCGGGCCAACCGGTCCGCCGTCGCGCGGCCAATGCCGCGGGCCGAGGCTGCGCCGGTGAGGACTGCTGTGCGTTCTGTCGGAAAGGTCACTGAATCTCCTGCTGTTGTTTTTCTGAGTGGATGAAGTGTTCGTAGTCGTCGTACGTCTGGTTGATGTGGGCCTGCATCGCCTTGCCGGCTACCTCGGGATTGCGGCTACGGATCGCCTCCAGCACCAGGCGGTGGTGCTCGATGGCGTGCTGCTGCACCTCATGGAACGACGACGTCTCCCGGCGCATCGTGTAGAGCAGCTCGCTGAGAGGCCCGAGAATCACCGGAAGGAAGGGGTTGGCTGACGCACGGAAGATCGCCTCATGGAAGGCGATGTCCGTTGAGGTGACGGCGTCCAGGTCCTTTGCCTCGTGGGCGGCCTGCAGCGCACTATTTGCCTCTTCCATCCGGGCGAGGTCCTCTTCGGTCGCATGCAGGGCCGCCAGTTCGGCGGCGCCGGTTTCCACCATCCGCCGGATTTCCAGCAGCCGCAGCGAGACATCGGGGGAGTCGGCCGTGGTTGAGGCGTACCTGACGATGGCCTGCAGGTTGGTCCACTGTGCCGTGGGATTCACATAGGTGCCGAGTCCCCGCCGGATCTGCACTACGTTCTGCGCCTGGAGCTGCTTCAGTGCCTCGCGCACGGTAAGGCGGCTGACGTCGCTGGACGCCGCGAGGTCGTTCTCCGGCGGGAGTGCGGAACCGGGCGGGTAGGTGCCGTCGATGATCCGTTCCAGGAGCTCATCGAACACCGACTCAGCGAGCGGCTTGCGTGCCACCGGTCGTCCCTTCGACGTTGTCCACTGTAGAGGCGGTGTCATCGACAGTTGTGCGCCGCTGGGGCGCGACCACCTTGATTACTGCCGAGTCATCGGCGGTGCCCAGCCCCTGGGTCTGCCCGAGCAGGAACAGCTGCTCGGCCGCCGCCGCCACCGGAGCCGCGAGTTCTGCGCTCCGAGCGGCTTTGCCCACAATGCCGAGGTCCTTCACGAAGATGTCGAGGCGGCTGAGCACCTCGGCGCCGCCGTCGTACCCCTGCACCATGCGCGGTCCGCGGTTGGACAGCATGAACGACGACGCCGCTCCGGTCTCCAGCGCGGACAACGCCTTCTGCTGGTCAAGCCCAAGTGCGTCCGCAAGGGCGAGGGCTTCAGCCGCGGCGGCGATGTGCACGCCACAGAGCAGTTGATTGACGGTTTTCATGGCCTGCCCGTCCCCGGGCTTGTCTCCCACCACGGTGAGCGTCGAGGCAAGCCGCTCCAAAACGGGCCTGGCGGTGTCCAACGCCGCGGGTTCGGCGCCCACCACGATCAGCAGGTCCCCTTCGCCGGCCCGCTTCGGGCCGCCGGACATGGGCGCGTCGACCAACGCAACGCCCAGTTCGCCGAGCCGCTCGGTCCACGAGGCAACTGCGTCCATCCCCACGGTGCTGGTCATCACGACGACGGCGCCCCGCGTCAGCGCGGGAGCAATCCCGTCGTCGCCGAACAGGACACCCTCCACCTGGGCTGCGTCGCGGACCGCGAGCAGGACTAGCCCGGCGCCGTTGACGGCGTCGGCGGCCGTCGTGGCGCAGGTCAGTCCCGTCGCTTCGGCACGGGAGCGGGAAGCCGGCATCGGATCGAACCCGGTCACCTCGAACGCCCCAGCCAGGCGGGAGGCCATCGGCAGCCCCATGGCGCCGAGGCCTAGCACCGCAACAGTATTAGGAGTCATGGGTGGATCCTGTCGTTGAAGGAGAGGCAGCGGTGAAGCGGAGGATGTCTACCACGTCGGCCAGGGAATCATCAGTCCCCACGTTCCCGGCGAAGACCACGAACGGGATGGAGCGCGCCGGCCCGTCGGCGGGCTGCCACAGGGAGACGATGCCCGGGAGCATCGGCCCACGCACCAGCGCGTGGCGGATACTCAGCCCGTGGGCGGCGACGTCGGACGAGGTGATGCCGCCCTTCGCGATGACAAAGCGCACGGGACCCGTCGCGATGGTTTCGCGGACGACGTCGACCACTGCCTGCGAAATGGTGCGGGCAATGTCCAGGCTGTGCTCCGGGTCATCGGAGCGGATCAGGGTGCGGCTGGTGTGGAGGATGACCTCGCCGGTGGGGAGGCCGTCGACGACGGCGCGCACCGCCTCGGCGACTCCCGCATCCCGGCGTTCGGGGTCCAAGACGGCCTCGACATCGAGTTCCACGAGTCGCGCGTCGGGGTGTCGCGCCACCAGGGCGTCCAGCTGGCGGGTGGTCAGTCCCACATGGGAGCCCACCACAATCAGGCCACCGGAGGCCGGAGCGTCCAGGCCGGCGAACACTTCCTCGGCCATCAGCGGCGGGCGTTCCTGCTGCCCGATCCGAGCGCGGACAAATGGTGGTCCGACGCGGTAGAGCAGCTTCTTGCCACGGCTTTCGGCTTCCTCAAGGCCGAGGGCGAGTGCGCGAAGGTCGTCCTCGGTGACGGCGTCCACCACAATCGGGACGGCGTCGGACGCGTGGATCAGAGCGTCGGCAATGCCCTGCGCGCCGCCGCGGATGATCGACAGGCCCAAGCGGATGACAGCGCTCGCGGACCCGCCGGTTTTCTCCGCCACATAGTCGCCGAGGTCCGAGGAGGTGAATCCGAACGTGGCGTCCTGGGCGAACTCGGTGTCGGCGACGGGGGTGAGGGCGCCGTCGTTCCCGCGGAGGTAGTGAACGCTGCCGATGGTGACGCGGCCGGCGTCGGGAAAGGCGGGAACCATGACGACGCCGTCGGTCGCGATGTTTGCCAGGGACAGCAGGGTGGCGGCGATGACGTCGGTCTCCAGCGGGAAGTGGCCGCGGAGGGTCGAGTCGCTGCGGCTCACAAACCCGATGGTGACGCCCGCTGCGGTGGCGGCGTCGAGGGAGTTGGTGACGATCTCCCGGTTGCGCGATGCAGCGGTCTCCGGGTCGAGGCTGCGGGTGTTGGTGAGGACGTAGACCGCCGGTGCCGGTGCGCCACCGATGCGCTGGGCGAAGGCCCACTCGAAGTCGCTCGGCTCCCACGATGTGAGGACCGGAAGGTCGGCGACGGACTGGGTGCCGGTGGGGTCGTCGTCGAGCACCACCAGAATTCGGTCGGACGTCCGGACAGCTGCAGCGATCACCTCCGGGTTGATGGCCTGAACAGCTGGGTAGCCGCTGAGCAACTCTTCTTCGAGTATCACTGGTCCGCACTTTCGTTCCCGGGTCTTCACCACGAGCACTTGTCAGATGTCATATGTCTAGTGCTAGTGTGACACCCAGCACAGTGCCCGTCAAAAGTACGAGACCCGGCCGGTGCAGTCCCTGAGATGGCAACGAGGCCTGCTCAGCTCAACGAGGAGCAGTACGTGGATATACAACTTCTTTTGGCGCTCGTCCTGGGTATCGCCACCATTATTGTTTTGGTGTTGCGGACCCGGCTCGATGCGTTTGTAGCACTCTTGATCGCGGCGCTGGTGACCGGCATTGTCGCTGGCCAGGCCCCGCTGGATATCGTCTCGTCGATCACGACGGGATTCGGCAACACCCTGGCGTCGATCGGCATCGTGATTGGCCTGGGTGTCGGCATCGGCAAGATCCTCGAAGTCTCGGGAGCCGCCAACTCGCTGGCCATGGCGTTCCTGAAGCTCTTCGGCAAGGGCCGTGAACCCTGGGCGCTCGGCAGCGTGGGCGCACTCGTGTCCATCCCGGTGTTCTGCGACTCCGGCTACGTCATCATGAACCCGCTGGCCCGCTCCATTGCACGGGTCAAGCGCGCCGGGTACATCACCCTTGCGCTCGCCCTCGGCTGTGGCATGACCCTGACCCACCACCTGGTGCCACCGACGCCCGGCCCGCTGGCCGTCGCCGGCATCCTCGGCGCCGACCTGGGTGCGCTGATCCTCGCGGGTCTCGCGTTCACCGTGCTGCTGCTGCCGATCGTCGTCTTCTACGCCCAGTGGATCGGTCCGAAGATCGAACCCTCCATGAACCAGACAGTCCGCGAAGCCGTATACGGCACGGCGCACGTCCAGTCGGGTCGCCGTAGCGGCGGTACCGCTGTTGCCGATCACGACGGCGGCGCTGACACCACCGAGGAAGACGCTCCCTCAATGGACGTCGACAACAACACCCTCGGCACCCCTCCCGCTGGCGCCAAGCCGCACAAGGTTGGCGCGTTTGTCGCGTCCCTGCCACTGTTGGTACCGCTGCTTCTCATCATCATGAACACCGTGAGCGGTGCCATCGACCAGAACAACCAGGGTGTTGTTGGCGGCGGCGATTACACGCCGTCAGACTGGGTGGTTCCCCTCGCGTTCATTGGCAACCCCGTTGTTGCTCTGGTGATCGGCGTCATCCTCGCCGTCTACGTCCTGCTGCCTCGCTGGACTCCGCGTAACAAGGTGCAGGGCTGGTTCGGTGAGGCTGCTGCCTCGGCCGGTCTGATTTTGCTCATCACCGGTGCCGGTGGCGCACTCGGCCAGGTGTTGCGCAGCTCCGGTGTGGGCGATGCCCTCGCCGAAGCAATCGCCGGTACGCCGTTGCCAGCGTTCCTGGTGCCGTTCCTCATTGCCACGCTGGTGCGTATCGCTCAGGGTTCGGGCACCGTCGCAATGATCACTGCAGCGTCAGTGACGGCTCCGCTGGTGGGTTCACTAGGCATCGACCCCATCGTTGCAGCACTGGCCTGCACTGCCGGTTCGATGGTGTTCAGCTACTTCAACGACTCCTACTTCTGGGTAGTCACCCGCTTCGCCGGCCTCGACGGCATTGCGGCTCTCAAGGGTTGGTCGGGCATCACGACGGCGGTCTGGGCAGGTTCTATCCCGTTGCTGTTCATCGCTAACGCAATCCTCGGCTGATCCAGCGAGTTCTTTTCAACGGTGGCCGGGCGGCTCGGGTTTCTATCCGAGCCTCCTGGCCACCGTTCTATGTAAGTAAGGTGATATATGTAAGGCCCGCGAGGTACACAATCCGATTTGTCTCCCTGCTCCAGGCTGCAACCTTGCGCGACCGGAGAGCCTATGCCGTGTTCGAGTTTACGGAGCCCGAGCTTAACCGGGACCGAACTAGCCTGCTTCGAAGGGTCGACAGAGTTACTCCCTGGTCTTTATCGACGACCCAGAAGGTCCAACCGTTAGTGTTCCGCTTCGTGACCTTTTTGGCGGCTCCAGAGGGCGTGTCGAACCGGAATTCTGAGACAAAGATGCCTCCGTCTTCGAGCACCGTTCCCAAAGTTCCATTTGCTGAGCTTCCCGCATGGATGCGCTGACCAGCATTTAGCAGGCCCGCTCGAACGAGATCATAAACAGACACGTCATGATTGCTTCCCTCACTCACCAGACCCTGGTTCAGACCGAGCGCCTCGGCTGGCACTGGCCAAATCTGCGTCATGGCGTCGATCAGAAGATCAGTCCGGCTACTAATAGATTCCTCGTTCCAGCCGGATTCACCAATCTGCCCAATATTTTGATTCATCAAAAGAACGCTGTGTTGGTTGAGCTTAGAGAGCTTTCCTTTTGGGCCACCCCATGAGCCATTAGAGATCTTGCTATTCAGACCGCCGGCTACCAGTGTCAAATTGCCGAGCCGATGTACGTGCCGATCCCGCTCGTCCTGCGCGGCCACATCTCGACCGACAGACCAGTTCGTCCTCCATTGTTGCGGCAACAAGTGTTCGATCGAATGAGTTTCACGTTGAACTCGTCCTTCGGCAAACGAATTCTTTCCCGTTCCGTAACCTCTTAGGTGGTCTTCAACTGCCTCGAGGATCATTCTTGTGAATGGCCGCCGGAAGCGCCTGTATGCCGGCGCAAACTTCAGTTCTGACACCAAGTCTTCATCGGAAGGCCACGCTAGATTTACGGTGCTTGATTCCACCAAGAGCTGGGAAAGTCGGTCACCGGCAACGTCTCGCGAGGATTCCTCGAGCCGTGAAACGAGGAACGCCATAAATTGTCCGATTCCTCCGTTTCCTGACCGTAAGAGAGCCCTTCGGATAAGCCAACTCTCCAAAGAGCTAAGGAACTGCTCGAGCTGGTCCGGCGGAATTGTGTCCTTGGAGGGATCTGTTGCCCAGACAAGAAGCGCGCCCGCGCTTTGGGTGCCGAGTACGGATGTCCTGTAAGCAAAGAGCCCAATTCGGTCGAGATCTCCCGACTTGACCGTGGAGGCTTGGCTCCAACCGCGGTAAGTCTCAGCGCTTGCGTGAATTTTTGGGAGTGTGTCTGACATGGACCTAACTGGAGCTCCGTCCGCCTGTAGCTTGAACCTCCTGAAAACCTCGTGGACCGGGGTTTCTTGTCCAGATTGTGATACCAGCCAGTGACTCAAGAACACCGAAATCCTTGGTGTTGGTACCCGCCCAACACTGACTCCTTTCTCCCAAAAAGCGGTCTCAAAATCGGACCAGTACCGCTGATACATGGTGCCGGTGTTCACTTGTTCGATCTCGAGTTTCTGGAACACGAAGTTTTTTATCAGGTCCGCGCCGGATAGGGGGGTGCCTCGCGCATTGAGGGTTTCGAAAATTTGCTGGGAATCTTCGTTGTGCTCTAGCTCTATCGAGACAAGGTTAAGTTTCTGCATGAGCGCTGTAGCAAGCGCTTTGGACTGTTCTAAGGGGTCGGACCTGCCGAGCCAAGATTCTATTTTAGTTTTGAAGAACTCGTGTGCCCCCGAAAGCAGTCCGGGAGCGAACTCGGGAATGTTTGGCGATGAGTTCTCGTCACCTTGTGAGATCAACGATAGGTACTCGTTTTTATCTCTCGTTGTGGGTGTTAGCTTGTAGCGCTCCGACGTCGGGAGGAATGTTTCACTATTCTTGAAGTGTGCGCGCAGATACTCTGCCTCAGGCGCCTGATGGGCGCTTGTTGCGAGAAACGCAGCGTTAAAAAGTAGCTGTAACGTCGTTAACCTCTGTTGTCCGTCAATGATTGTTCGGGTCTGAACGGGTGATGAACCAGCAACCTTTTGGAGCACGATGGCGCCCATGAAATGAGGCTCAATATCGACTTCATTATCTGCAACGGCACTAGCTAGGCGTTCAACGTCTTCCCACAGTGGTTCCCATTGCTTGTCCTCGTTCCAGACGTACGGTCTCTGGAACAGCGGTACAAGTAAGCGCTGACCCGTTTGAAATACCTCTTGAAGAGTTTTAACGTTTGTATCCAAGACATGGTCCCCTTTGACGTCTTCGCCACTTTAGTGTTCGGCGTAAAGTTGATCCTAGCGTCCGGCTCTGACAACTCGTCGCGAGCGATAACTTGATTGCGGCCAATAGCGAGTTGCAGGTCACGATAGCTCTCCATAGCGTCCAAGCGCTGATGGGTCATGCTGTTCCAGGTTCAGATGAATCTTCTCAAGGCAGGATTTCCTTCCGGCCAACGGTTGGGTCCCGGGTAGGAGTCCGGTTGTTCCGGGAGCGGCTTAAGTTGTTACGCCTGTTCCACTGGCTGCCAGATGTCCGCCCGTGGCGGAGCATTGCGGGAAGTGCTCCTGCGTTCCGCGGTCCTTAGAGTTGCGGCACGCAGGGGCCGGCGCCGAGCAGTGCGAGTCCCGCACGGTCGCCGTCGCCCAGGGTGGTGAGCCCGTTGTTCTCCTCGTACATCAGCTGGCTGGGGTCATCGACATGATCGAGCCCGACGACGTGAGCCAACTCGTGCACAATAAGTGCTCTTACCTGGTCGCGCCCGCCAGGATATTGAAGGTGGTCCGTAAGGTCGGGTGCATCGAGCTGCACCTGACCGGCAATATAAACGAACGGCTTGCCAGGGGTATGCGCGTAAAGGCTGCCTCCGAGGCCGGCGACGTCTCCCTCAAGCCCCGGGATCTCTGAAGGGCTGGTCCAGGAGATAAGGACGGGGGCCCAGCGCTTGCCGTAGCGGTCGGGCTGGTAGGCGTCCCGGTCCTCGCTGGGCGCCTCGGTGGTGATTCCCCGGTAGGCAAAGGTCAGTCCGGTAGCGGCAGATATTTCGGCGACGGCCTCTTCGATCAACCCGTCCGTGCCAGCTGGTGCGAAGTCCGGCCGAACCACGTAATCCACGGGTCGGCAGGGGTCGTACGCGACAAAATCCTGTGAATCGTCCGGAGATTCCAGAAGAACGAAGGACGTGGCCCCGTTGCTCGCCGGTGGCAGATTGAGTGGAACATCCGATGCGTCGACCCCGCGAGGCGGAACAGGCGAACCCGGAAGGTACGGGAGTGCAGCGGCGAGAATGTACCGGTCGAAGATGGTCGGCGTCAGGTACAGACCCACCACCAGTGCAATGACACCGACCGTGCCGAGTCTGAGTCCGCGGCCAGCCCTCCGACGTCGTTGCCTACTGACGCGTTTCGGTTTCCGACCGCGCGACGCGCGACTCGGCGCGTACTCGATGAGTTGTCCGTTCAGGGATTCTTCGAGCGCCCACAGAGGTACCCGGCCGGAAGGTGACCGCTGTACACCGGATCCCACTCCGGGCCCGGACGCCGGTCGACGGACCGGTTTGGTGTCGTTGTCCTTATAGAACCACTCACGATCCATTGCCCCCATGGCACTGCTTCCCCCGTACTTGTGAACGTTCCAGGTTCAGCATTGCCGATGGCTCCCCGCGGACGGCGCTTCTTTCGGTAATCCTGACGCAATGCTGTGCCAAGTAACCAGTGAGAAGGTACCGGCCGCCCGTAAGCTTCAGTCACGAGCATGAGCGGGGGACGTCATGCGCTGGGGTTTCAGGCGTTCAAAGTTCTTCTACCTGTGTGTCGCGTTGTGCCATTTTCATCCGCGTTAGCACTCACTGGAGAACCTATGAAAACAATCAGAGCCGCCGTCATGATGCTCACTGTGCTGGTGATCGGCGCCGGCACCCTGGTGGCACCCTCTCACGTCAGTGCGGCCACCACCTTCAAGGACGTTCCATCGACCAGCCAGTTCCATACCGAGATCACGTGGCTTGCCGATCAGGGGATCTCGAAGGGATGGTCGGATGGCACGTTCCGCCCGCTGCAGTCGGTAGCGCGGGACGCGATGGCAGCTTTCCTTTTCCGGTTGGCTGGCTCGCCTGCCTACCAACCACCCGCACAGTCGTGGTTCACCGATGTCCCAGTGGGAACACAGTTCTATAAGGAGATCCATTGGCTGGCGTCCCAGGGGATCACCACCGGCTACCCGGACCGGACCTTCAAGCCACTCAGCTCAGTCAATAGGGATGCTATGGCTGCGTTCCTCTACCGGTTCTCCGTCAAGCCCGCATTCACCGCATCCAAGTCCAGCGCATTCCGCGATGTGCCGACCTCAAACATGTTCTACAAGGAGATCAGCTGGCTCGCGAACATCGGGATCTCGACCGGCTGGCCCGACGGCCGCTTCCTGCCCCTGCAATCCGTCAAGCGCGACGCGATGGCCGCCTTCATGTACCGGACGAAGAGTGAGCTTCCGCTGAACCGTCCCGCCGCCTACGGCTCGACGGCGGTCCAGGTGCTGCAGACCATCCCGGTCAAGGGCCGTGCCCCGAAAACCGGGTACACCCGGGACCAGTTCGGACCCACCTGGTTCGATACCGACAACAACGGGTGCGACACCCGCAACGACATGTTGAAGCGCCAGCTCACCAACATCACCTACACGTATGGAAACTGCCAGATTGCGACCGGTGTCCTGAACGACCCCTACACCGGCATGGTGATCAACTTCGTGCGGGGGACCACCACGAGCACTGCGGTCCAAATTGACCACGTGGTGGCCTTGTCCGATGCCTGGCAAAAGGGTGCTCAGCAGCTCAGCAAGGATCAGCGGCTCATGTTCGCCAACGATCCCCTGAACCTGCAGGCCACTGACGGTCCCACCAACGGTCAAAAGGGCGACGGCGACGCCGCCACCTGGCTGCCGCCGAACAACTCCTATCGCTGCATCTACGTTTCCCGGCAGATCTCGGCCAAGGCGATCCATGGCCTATGGGTGACGCAGGCGGAGCGTGACGCAATGGCAGGAGTGCTGAGCAAGTGCGCCGGTCAGCCTGCCGCAGTTACCCAACCAGCTCCCGTTGTCATGACCCCGGCGCCGAAACCCGCCCCAGCTCCGGCGCCCGCACCAAAGCCGACGCCGAAACCCACCCCAAAGCCGACCCCGCCACCCAAGCCGGCGAACCCTGGGGATTCAAAGAACTGCTCGGACTTCAGTACCTGGCGGGAAGCGCAGAACTGGTACGAGAAGTACTTCCCGTACTACGGCGATGTGGCACAGCTTGACCGGAACAAGGACGGTATTGTCTGCGAGTCCCTTCCTGGGGCCCCATAGGCACTCCGCAATCGGTAGGATCCGCTGACCTAGGAAACGACCGGCGACGATAGATCACAGCTGGGGATCGAGTACATCCCGGTCCCCAGTTGTCGCTGCTAGGTGTATTGACCACAGAGGTTGGTGACGGTCGGCGTGGTTTGGTGACATGAAGAAGACCTCCGGGTGAAGTGGGGCTTGTCAAGAGCATCCACCGAACCAGGAGGTCTTCAATGTCCCACCCTAACGCCCTACTCACGCCTCGCGGGCGGTTATTACTAGCTCAGTGTGTTGTTGACGATGGGTGGCCGTTGCGTCGGGCTGCGGAGCGGTTTCAAGTCTCGGTACCGACCGCGTCCCGCTGGGCTCATCGGTACCGTGAATACGGTGAGTATGGGATGGGCGATCGCTCCAGCCGCCCGCATACCTCACCCCGTCGTACGCCGACGCGTACCGAGCGGCGGATCATCGGGATCCGGGTAACCAAGCGGTGGGGGCCGGCGCGGATTGGGTACCAGCTCGGCATCCATCCGTCCACGGTGCACAGGGTCCTGACACGGTACAAACTGGCCCGGCTGTCCTGGATGGACCGGGGCACCGGCCGGGTGATCCGCCGCTACGAACACACCGCGCCGGGGGATCTGGTCCACGTGGATATCAAGAAGCTCGGCCGGATCCCCGACGGCGGCGGGCACAAGGTGATGAGCCGCGGTCAAGGAAAGCGGAACAAGACCGGCACCGCAGCCAACCGGCGACCCGGTTACGCGTACCTGCATAACGCGGTCGATGATTACTCCCGGCTGGCCTACACCGAGAATCTCCCCGACGAGAAAAAGGAAACAGCTGCAGGCTTCTGGATACGGGCCAATGCGTACTTCGAGTCCTGCGGGATCACCGTCCAACGCGTACTGACCGACAACGGAGCCTGCTACCGCTCCCACGCCTTCAAAGACGCCCTCGGCGAGATCAAGCACAAACGCACCCGCCCCTATCGGCCCCAAACCAATGGCAAGGTCGAACGCTTCAACCGCACCATGCTCGAGGAATGGGCCTACGCCCGCCCCTACCGCTCAGAAGCCGAGCGTGTCGCCGCGTTCGGTGCATGGCTGCATCACTACAATCATCACCGAGGCCACACCGCACTCAAAGGTCAGCCACCAGCCAGCCGCGTCACCAACCTCTCAGGTCAATACATCTAGGCTTCCCGGGGTGACCGACAATCGTGACCTTCGCCCCCTGTCCCCGCTCCGAACTATCGCCCGCATCGTGCTGGGCGTCTTCTTGCTCTTCGCTGGGGCAGCTCACCTGTTTTTCGCCCGCGCCGAGTTCGCAGCCCAGGTTCCTGCGTGGATGCCACTTGATACTGACTTTGTGGTGATAGCGTCCGGGATCGTCGAGCTGGTTCTGGGTGCTGCGCTCGTCTTCCTTCCGCGCTGGCGCGTGCAGATCGGATGGATCGTCGCACTGTTTTTCGTGGCAGTTTTTCCTGGCAACATCGCCCAGTACGTCGACCGCGTCGACGCTTTCGGTCTGGACACCGACTTGGCTCGTCTCACGAGGCTCTTCTTTCAGCCGGTCCTGGTTGTGTGGGCGCTGTGGTCTACCGGGGCCTGGCGGGGCCTCAGATCCTTCCGCCGATTCGACCGAACGCGCGATCAATAGGTCAGTGGGTCGCGGCCCTTCAATCTGGTCATCCGTCCGCCAACGGAGGAGTCGTCATGATTTATCCCGGCCAGAGTGCTGACGACGATGGAATTCGAAGCTTTCCTTGGTCGACTCCGAGAAGGCTAGACACCTGGATCCCGCTAAACCATTCAGTATCTGCGACAGATCAGAATTGGCTGTGACGCCGGGCTTCACAAGACCTGCTTCGTCGACAGTGATGTAGCCGTCTTCGAACAGTGCGTCGCATCCCAGTGAACATGCAAGCATTGCGACCCCTTCGAAATTGAGACGTTCTTCTTCACTTGATTCGGAACGTCGCTTAATGTGCGCTGCAACCAGTAGGTTTTCCGGAAGTATCTTGCCGCAAAGAGCACACTGATTTCCGAAACGGGAGAGGAGGGACCTTCTGAGGAATCGTTGCTCAGCACGCCGGACTGTCGTGCCGACTAGGTCCGTTGTTCCAACCCAATTTGGGAGATGGTCATAGTCCCTATTTGGGAGCTCGTGTTCCACAAGCGTACTCAGACGGGGCATGCCACCAGTTAGGTATTCGGCAAGCGTTCCACCAATCGATCGGGGAATTGGTGCCGTGTAGACCCGGCCCACTTGACCGGCGCTATTTATTGGGCCGACCCCGGGAGGGAAAATATGTTTAAGCGCATCGATTCGGACTTCCATGTCAGTGATGAGTGGATCGAGAAGCACGAGTGTGCCGTGCCGGTATCCATCGAGCGGAAGATAGTCGGGCGGACGATCTGCCTTCACACCGCCAGTTGCGATCACACTGATTGCCCGAAACTGCTGTGATGCGTAGTGAAAGACAATGTCCCCAGGAGACATGTGGTGAAGTGCTCGCCAATCTTCATGTCCTTGTTGTCCGTCTGCCCTGAGGTCCGGTGCCCACAAGGAGCCTTGTTCGATAACTGCGGAAAAGTTGTTGTTCTGGTTGACCCACCAATATTTCGGACTGGATAGGTCGTTGCTGTCTTGGTCTGTAGTGCCCCTAAGCCCAGGGACATTCAGGAAAGGATTGGTCTCTACCCAAGAAATTTCGCAGACATCAAGGATGCGTGTTGTGGCGTTCCCTCCCCAAGATAAGTCGGGAGTGAGCACCAGGGGCGGAGTTAGATGCGCGGCAGCCGCAGCCACAAGAGCTTTGCTGTCAAAATGATGTCCCGCGAGAACGGCTACGAACTTTGTGGCTGATCCAAATCCGTATTTCTGGCGCAACTTTACGCGTCCAAGATTTGTCGCCTCTTTGGTAGCTAATGACATAGCTTCCCGGAGTTCGAGTTCAGAGAACCGTCCGAAGAATGTTGACACGCTTTTCCCCAGCTGGGTTAGTGCACCGCACGCCACCATTGACGTTACTTCTTCAGACTACGTCGTTGGCTCTGCCTTTTGTAAGGCGCAGCTCGTCACCCAGACGAAAACCCGGTCAGGGATCTGGCGCGACATTGCGGTGCGGAAACGCCCCACCGAGGTGCCGACCCAGTATCTGCCGGTTATCCAACTCGGGGCAGAGCACGGCATAGCTAAGCCCCTGCTAATCGAACTGGTGTCCCTGATTCAGCAACTGGAAAACCAGTCCATCCAGATGACCGAGGAGCACCTGACAGCTCTCGACACGAAGGCGGCAGCCCGCGCATGAGCACTCTCGATTCCCTGCCCGGCTGGGTTGCCCAGCACCGCGACGCCATGGTCCAGGACCTCACCGATTACGTCAGCGCCGAGACCCCCTCGGATGACAAGATCCTGTTGGAACAGGGTCTGCAATGGATCGAAGGGTGGCTGCGGCGCCGGATTGGCGATCCCGCGTCTCGTCGCATTGTCGACGGCGGCGAGCTGGGTGACATTGCGATCCTGGATTACCCGGCCGACGACGACGCCGGCCCCTGGGTCACTGCGTTGTGCCACTACGACACCGTCTGGTCCGCTGGCACCATGGCCAGTGGCCTGCCACTGTCGACGGCGACAGGTTCACCGGACCCGGTGCCTTTGATATGAAGGGCGGCTTGATCCAGCTGGTCTGGGCCATGAAAGCCGCAGCATCTCTCGGGCTGCCCCGACCTAATGTGCGGCTGATCCTCAACGGTGATAAGAAATCGGCAGCCCTGTTTCCCGACCCGTCATCGAGGAAGAAGTGGTGCGCGGCGAGTCGGAGCTCGTGTTTGAAGCCAGTGCCCACGGAGCGCTGAAGGCCGCCCGTAAGGGGGTCGGCATCTTCCAGGTCCAGGCCCGCGGGGAAGAAGCCCACGCCGGTCTTGATCCTGACGCCGGCGTCAGCGCTGTCGACGAGATCGCCCGTCTGGTCCTTGAACTTCACGGCGCAGCCGACCTGGATGCCGGCACGACGCCTAACGTCGGTCTGCTCAAGGGTGGCACCCGCGCTAACGTGAAGGCTGGTCGGGCGACCGCCAACATTGACGTCCGGGTGTCCTCCGATGAGGAAGCCGAGCGCATCGATGGGGTGCTGGCGGGATTGACTCCACACAATGCCAAAGCATGCGAGGTCACCGGGGGATGGAACCGACCGGTCATGGTCCGCTCGGAGGACATCGCAAGCTTGATCGGTAAGGCGCTCGCCGTCGCCGGAGAGCTGGGGTTCCGCTGGAGGATACCTCGGTCGGCGGTGCCAGTGACGGCAACTTCGCGGCAGCCCTCGGCCTGCCGGTGCGGATGGTCTGGGTGCTGTCGGCGACGGCGCGCACGCCCCCGAACGGAGTGGATCAGCATCGACGGGATGCTGGAACGCACCTGTCTTGCGGCTGGACTGCTGGCCGGCCTGTCTGCCGCCGCAAAGGAACCAGTCGCGTCGGCTCAGGGAGGTCGAAACTAATGGAAACCGCCGGCCGAACAGCTGTGAACACTCGGCTCACACTTCGCGGGGTCACCATTCCCAACCGGGTGTGGATGTAGCTGCCGACCGACTGGCATCTGGTGCACTACGGCTCACGTGCCGTCGGCGGATGTGGACTTGTGATGGTGGAATCCACCGGTATTGGTCCCGACCACCGGACCACGGCGGCGGATCTGGGTCTCTCGAGCGAGGACCAGGTGGCAGCGCATGCCCGTCTCGCAGGGATCATCCGCAGCAACGGAGCAATTCCCGCAGTGCAGTTGCAGTGTGCGGGGCGCAAGAGTTTGCATCAGGTGCCGTGGCAGGGTGGCGGACAGAACAGCCCAGTGCCACTCGACGAAGGTGGGTGGATCCCATGGGCTCCTTCGGCAGTGCCGTTTGGTGGACTGACGGTTCCGCGGGAGATGACCATGGCGGACATCGATGTGGTCGTGGAGGATTTCGAGGAGTCTGCGCGCCTAGCTGATCATGCCGGATACGATGTCGTCGAGATCCATGCCGCCCACGGGTATCTGTTGCATCAGTTCCTCTCACCACGGTCGAATCCGCGGTCCGACGACTACGGCGGGTCGCTTGAGAACCGAATGCGGCTGGCTCTTCGGGTGACAAAGCCAGTACGCGAAGCTTTTCCCGCTGACAAACCCGCTTGGTGTCATAGCCTCGTAGCAACAAACATTGTTGGGTAGAGGGAGTTGCTGGTGGCGCGGAGGTTGTTAACCTTTTGCTGATCGGGCGGACATTGCGGTGGGGATTCGGGCGGGCCATACGGACCGTCAGATCGGGACGGAGATCGGTCGTGACCATACGATCGTGTGGCGGGAGCGGCTCCGGAACTCC